>JADMJQ010000028.1:24129-28045 GCA_018780415.1 Roseateles sp.
ATACCGATATGCAGGCGCAACTGCGCGGCGGCGATCCAAGCCGATTCCCCGACCAAGCGGTGTTCGCCAACTTCAAGGCCAGCGGCCAGTTGATGAGCCCCGCGGACGCCGCGGCCAAGGTTTTGCGCTATCTGGCGCAGGCCGATTTCGGCCGCAACGTGCTGGCCGATGTGCGTGATGTGGATGCCGTGTAATGTGGTCGCCAACGACGGCTCTTGAATTAGACTGCGGCGACCCCAGATAAACGCGACGGCCAATAGAGGCCCGGAGGATTTTTGTGAAACGAATTTTGATTTCTGCGATGGTGGCCGTGCTGGCCTTGGGTTTGTCATCGTTTGATGCCGAGGCCAAGCGCCTGGGCGGCGGCGGCTCGTCCGGCATGAAGCGGACTGCACCCGCTCAAACGACCGACGCCAGCAAGGGCACACCGGCTCAGCAGGCCACCCCCGCTGCTCAGCAGGCCGCGCCGGCAGCCGCCGCTGCGCCGGCCGCAGCCGCTGCGCCCAAGCGCAACTGGATGGGCCCGATCGCCGGCCTGGCCGCCGGCCTGGGGATCGCCGCTTTGGCCAGCCACTTTGGCATGGGCGGCGCCCTCGCCAATATGATGACCATGCTGTTGATCGGCGTGGCCGTGATGTTCGTGATCGGCTTTGTGATGCGCCGCATGAAGGCCGGCAAGCAGCAGCCTGCCGTGGCCGGTCCTCAAGGCATGCAATATGCAGGCGCCGGCGCACCGTTCCAGGCACCGCAGCAGCAATATTCGGCTCCTCCGCTTGCGCAACCGGCAATGACAGCGGCCGCAGCGCCAGCCGAAGTCGCGGCACCAGTGGCCGCCGATGGTTTTGATACGGCCGGCTTCGAGCAACTTGCCAAACGGGTCTTCATCCGCTTGCAAGCAGCCAATGATGCCGGCGATCAGACGGACCTGCGCCGCTTCACCACGCCCGAGATGTTCGGTGTGGTGCAGCAAGAGTTGCTGGATCGCAAGGGTGCTGCTCAGCGCACCGACGTCTTGCAGTTGGATGCTCGGGTGATTGAGCGGGTTCAGGAGCATGGTCAACAAATTGTCAGCGTGCGCTTCTGGGGCCTGATTCGCGAACAAAGCGAGGCAGCAGCCGAGAACTTCGATGAGGTCTGGCACTTGGTGCGACCCATCGATGAAAGCAAGGAATGGGCGATTGCCGGCATTCAAGCCAGCGCTTGATCAAGACGGCTCGTTGAGAACGAAAAAGGCCCGCTGGTAACAGCGGGCCTTTTTTCATCGCGGACCTGTCTCCCTCGTTGCAAGCTAAAAATTGCGGCCGGTGCGGGCCACTTCCTCATAGGCCTTCAGTTCAGCAGCGACGGTGCGCGGCGTCTGCTCATCGGCGGCGCCGGGGTAGCGAGCCAGGGTGGGATGCAAGAAGTCATAGGCTCGCTGCTCGAGCACATTGACGGTGCCATCTTGATTGGCATCGGCCTCATCAAACTCACTGGCGACGCTGACTTCGGCGGGTTCAGCCTGAGCATTGGCCTGATTGATCGTCGGCGTGACCTGAGCGCTCGCGTCGACCTGCTCCGGCCCGGCAAGCGCTGCGTTGGCAGGCTTTGCACTTGTTTGAAGCTCAGCAGCAGGCGGCCGCTGCCCTTGGACCTGAGCCTGATTCTGGGCTTGAGCCCGCCGCACGCCCTCATTCGAAATTTCAACCACCGCTGAGTCGACATCGCTCAAAGCAATTTGAGCCGGCGACGACGAGTCTCGCCGCTTCAGCGATTCTTCAGCGCTCGCACGCGTCGGGGCCGGAATCTTTTCAACGGCGCCGGATACAGCTGCAATCATGGCAAACCTCCACATGAGAGACTTTGCTGGGCAAGGTCAAGGCACTGCTGAGGGGCCAGCAAGTGGGAAAGACCCGAATCATAGGTGCTCTTTCGGCAGCCTCGCGCCGGACTTTAGCCCTGCATCGCTGGGCGACCTCTATTTTTTCTATGTACGCCAGCAGCACCGACCAAGTTGAAGCGCAGCGAGGCGCGTCTCGCCGCAGCTAGCCGACCAAATTGGCCAAGGTCAACAAAGCCAGCAAGAGCATCCACAGCACGACCGAGCGCCAAATCAAGCCCACCACGCTCTGCAAATGACCCAGCTGCGGCAATTGCCCCGGCGTAGACCCATCCGACAGCGTGGAATCAGAATCGACGCCGGCATCGAAGGTCTTGCTGCGATCGGGCGTGATCCCGGGCGCCGCCACACCACCCAATTGCAGCCCCAAGGCGCCCGCGGCTGACGCCAGGATGATGCCTTCGTTCGGATGCAACCAAAGCCCGGCGTCGCGCCGCCATCCGTTCACCGCCTCCTCAAAATTGCCGACGATGGTGAAACCGATGGCAGTGAAACGCGCCGGCAAGTAGTCAATCAGACCAAACAATTTGCGTGACAGCTGCATCAAACGCAAATTGGTCGGCGCATCCAGCGTCCTGCTTTTGAAGGCCCAGTAACGGCTGGCAAACTCGGCCATCCGGTACAGCACGGCGCCGGCCGGCCCTAAGCCCAGCGTGGAAAGCACAACAAACCAGAAAAACACACCGAACACATGCCGGTGTGCGGCCAGCAAGGAATGCTCCACAGCATGGCGCACAAGTTCGGTGCGCGGCAACTCGCTCGCATCCAAGTGACGCCACTCCGACAACAAGCGCCGCGCCTCCAAATCATCGCCGCGCTCCAAGGCGTCGCGAATATCGGTGAAGTAGTGGCTGAACTGCCTGAAGCCCAGCGTCAAATACAGAACCAGCATGTCCAGGCCCAAAGCCAAGATCAAACTGAAATGGCTGACGGTCAAATAGACCAAGGCCGTCAGCATCGCCGGGCCCATGACGGTGATGCTCCAGACCACGGTTGCATGGTGCTCGCGCCCTGCGTCAAAGTTCCGACCGACCCAGCGCACCCAACCAATCACGCCATGATGGACGCTGTTGCCGTGACGCAAAGGTTTCAGCTGCTCACACAGCAAAGCAAGAAGGACCGCAAAGAAGTTCATGGGCAGGGATGATAGCCGGCGCGCAGGCTCAGGCGCCGAGGAAGCGGTAGAAGTTGCGCAGCATCGCCGCCGTCGCACCCCAAATAAAGTACTCCTGGGCCTTTAACTGTGCATCCGGGTCGGACGAGCTGTTGCGCCAGGGCATCGACAGGAACTGCCGCTGGCCGCCGGCAAATTCGAACAGATGATGCTGATGATGGGCCGGCGTCATCAAGAACTGCAGCGGCACCTCGAAGGCCTCTGACACCTCGCCCTGATCCAACTCCAGCTCGAAGCCCGGACTCACCAAGGCCACTACAGGCGTCACCTGAAACGCCGTGACTGTTGTGTAGACCGGCAAGCGTCCGAGGACCTCGATGAACGAGCGCGGCAGGCCGAGTTCTTCCTCGGTCTCGCGCAGCGCGGTCGCCTCAGCTGATGCGTCCTGCGCCTCGACCCGTCCGCCAGGCAGGCTGATCTGACCGGCATGGTTGCGTAGGTGCTCGGTGCGGCGGGTCAGCAGCAGGTGCAAACCATCTGCACGGATCACCAAGGGCAGCAGCACCGCCGCAGCGGCCGGCGCGTGGCCGGCAAACAGACCGCCGTCGCCAGCCAACTCGGGCTGCCAGATGGGCGGGTTGGCAAAGCGCTTGCGCAACGCCGCTGGCGTCAACGACGTCGGTGCAATAGCCGGCAGATGCGCATCAACCGACGTGGCGGGCACGGCTTGGGGGTTCAGAAGCGGCGGGCGAGACATGGCGTCAGCATAGTTTGTGTCGCAGCAACGACAAAGCCGCCCGGAGGCGGCCTTGTCGCTGGGTAGATCGGCAGTCGGCAATAAATTGCCGAAACCAGATCAGCCCAATTTTTCCTTGATACGTGCCGACTTGCCCGAACGCTCGCGCAGGTAGTACAGCTTGGCA
>JADMJQ010000028.1:28082-44306 GCA_018780415.1 Roseateles sp.
CCTTCGCCATTCGAAATCTTGCGAACGATGAAGCTGGAGTTCAGACCGCGGTTGCGCTTGGCAATCACGACGCCTTCAAAAGCCTGCACGCGCTTGCGTGTACCTTCAACGACGTTGACGCTGACGATCACCGTATCGCCGGGGCAATAAACAGGGAAAGTCTTGTTCAGACGAGCAAGTTCTTCTTGCTCAAGGGTTTGGATCAAGTCCACAAAGTTCTCCTAATGATCATGGTGGCGTCCCTGTAGCAGCCAACATGGCTGCCAAATTTGCTGGCAAGAGTCAATCGAACCCGACTCTTGCCGACCCACCAGAGGATCGAACAGCCGATGATTATAGCCGGAAAATTTCCAACTACCCAGGTTTTGAGGCCTGGGGACGCAAGTCCCGCAAGAATTTTTCATCGCTCTTGCTCAGGGCCCCGGCCGCACGCGCCGCGGCGATCAACTCCGGGCGCCGCAGGCTGGTAATTTCGAGCGATCGTTCACGCCGCCATTTGGCGATATTGGCATGATGGCCCGACATCAAAACCGCCGGCACCGCCAGCGCACCCGCGTCCTCGCCAAGACCCGTCAAGACCTCAGGGCGGCTGTAATGCGGGCAGTCCAGCAGGCCGTCCGAAAAGCTGTCCTGTTGATGCGACTGGGCATCGTTCAGTACGCCGTCTTGCAAGCGCGCCAATGCATCCAGCAAAGCCATGGCAGGCAACTCGCCACCCGACAAGACAAAGTCGCCCAGACTCAGCTCCAGGGTCACATGCCTATCCAGAAATCGCTGATCGATGCCCTCGTAGCGACCGCACAGCAACACGCCGCCCTGCCCCTGAGCCAGGTCCTGCACCAGAGCCTGCGTCATGGGCCGCCCGGTCGGACTGAAATGAATGATGGCCGGGCCAGTTCCACCGTCTTGAGCGTCGGCCAGGCGATCGCGCTTGACCGCCGTTAGAGCGCGCTCCAGCGGCTCGGCCAGCATCACCATGCCGGGTCCGCCGCCAAAGGGGCGATCATCGACGCGGCGGTAGTTGTCGTCGGCAAAGTCGCGCAACTGCCACAGTCGCACGTCGACCTGGCCACTCTCGAAAGCACGGCGCGTGACGCCGTGGCTGAGTTGCGGCCCGAACAACTCGGGAAAAAGGGTGATGACGTCAAAGCGCATACTGCGCCGGCTCCGACTCAGAAGTCCAAGCCCCAGTCGACGGTGATCGAACGCTGCTCGAGATCAACATCATCGACAAAGCTAGCCACAAACGGCACCAGCCGCTCTTGGTCGGGCTTGATCGGCGCCGTCGTGCCTGGCGGCATGATGCGCAACACGCTGTGCGGGCCTGCGTCGATCAAACCTATCACCTCACCCAAGACCTCGCCCTGGCGGTTACTCACGCTCAGGCCGATCAGGTCCACCCAGTAAAACTCATCCGGGTTGGTGCTCGGAAAGGCGGCACGCGAGATGAAGATCCGCGCACCGCGCAGCGCTTCGGCCGCCGTTCGATCCGCGACACCCTGGACGCTGGCAACAATGCCCTCGCCATGTTCGCGAATCGCGAGAATTTTCAATAGCCGTGGCAGTGGCTTGCTGCGCACCACGACTGGGCCTTTCGGCTTGTTCGCATCATTCGCCTCGACAGCGCGCAAAAACCAGCGCCGTGAGGAGAACAGCGCCTGGGCATCACTGGAATAGGCTTGCACCTTGATCCAGCCCTTGACGCCCCAGGCATCAAGAATGCACCCGACCTCAATCGCATCCTCTGGCCAAGCTTGCTCCTCGGAGCCTATGGCTGAAGACTGAAGTTCGGTGGGTGTTCTTGTCATTGGGAGATCAGCTTAGACCGCAGCCTTCTTGGACTGAACGACCAGACGCTCAACCGTCGGCGACAACTGGGCGCCAACGCCGATCCAGTAGTTAACGCGGTCGATCGCCACGCGCAGCGGCTCGGCAGCACCGGAAGCCACGGGGTTGTAAAAACCCACGCGCTCGATGAAGCGGCCGTCACGGCGCTGCTGGCTGTTTGCCACGACGATGTTATAGAAGGGGCGCTTCTTGGAGCCGCCGCGAGCCAATCGAATTACAACCATGATGTTTCCTATGAATCTATTGCATCCATCGCACCAGGAGACACTCAGGGCGAGTAGATCGGAGTGATGACGAGAAAGAGAGTTGAGCAAAAGCTACACCTCTCAAACACCGCCACCGTGGTTGGCCCTGTAGATACGCCGAATCAACTTCTTGCCGCCTACGCCTAAGCCTATGCAGGCTATGCAGACTTGCTCAAAGATAATTCAACCAGCGCCAAAACCCAGCATTATAAACTCGCAGATTCAACGCGGACACATATGAACCTAGAAAAGCCCAAATTCCTCGAATCATTGACGATTCGCGCCAGCGACGAGCGTGACCTTGACGCCATTCGAGCCATCTACGAGATTGCCGTCTTGACCGGCACTGGCACATTCGAGACCGAAGTCCCGTCGCTGGAGGAGATGGCCCGCCGGCGTGTTGAAGTGCTTGGCCGCAAGCTGCCTTGGCTGGTTGCCGAAGCCAGCGGGCAGATTCTGGGCTACGCCTACGCCAACTACTTCCGCCCTCGCCTGGCCTACCGCTTCTGCCTCGAGGACTCGATCTATCTGCATCCCGACGCACAAGGCCACGGTCTGGGCAAACTGATGCTGGCCGAGCTGATCGCCCGTTGTGAGCATTTGGGCGCACGTCAAATGTTGGCCGTCATTGGTGACGCCGAAAACCAAGGCTCGATCGGCATCCATCGCGCACTCGGCTTCAGCCACACCGGTGTTCTGAAGAGCGCCGGCTGGAAGTTCGGCCGCTGGCTGGATGTGGTGATGATGCAACGCGAGTTGGGGCAAGGCGCCCAGAACAGCCCGGAAAGCAGCCCGGAAAGCCACCCGCAATGAGCGCAGCACCCCACTCGAGCTACAAATCCAAAACTATCGCGGCTTGGCTCGCCCTCTTGCTCGGCAGCTTTGGCCTGCACAGGTTGTATCTGTACGGTTGGCGCGACCGCCTGGCCTGGCTCCACCCTTGGCCCACCCTGGCGGGCCTGTACGGCGTGCAGAGAATGGATCAACTGGGTCAGGACGACCGCCTGAGCTGGCTGCTCATCCCGCTGCTTGGATTGATGCTGGTGAATGCGGCGCTGTGCTGCATCGTCTATGGACTCAAGTCCGATGAAAAATGGCATGCCCAGCACAACCCAGGCTTGCAGGCACGCGACAGTGGCTGGGCCGCCATCATTGCCGTGATTGCCAGCTTGCTGATCGGCGGCACCAGCCTGATGGCCACCATCGCTTTCAGCGCCCAACGCTATTTCGAGAGTCAGGTTGAAACCGAAGCCACCAATTCACCAGCGCAAACATAAAGGGCCCGACGGGCCATTTATCTTCGATTGGTGCGCGCATCAAAACAGCGTGAAGCTCAGCCAATAGAACACGCCGGCCACCAGGGCAGACGCGGGGATGGTGAAAATCCAGGCCCAGATGATGGAGCCGGCGACGCCCCAGCGCACCCCAGAGGCGCGCTGCACCGAACCGACGCCAACAATCGCGCCGGTGATCGTGTGAGTGGTGGAGACCGGAATGCCCAGCGTCGTCGCCAAGAACAAGGTGATGGCGCCGCCGGTTTCGGCGCAAAAGCCGCCCACCGGCTTGAGCTTGGTGATCTTCTGCCCCATGGTGCGGACAATGCGCCAACCGCCAAACATCGTACCCAGACCGATGGCGATATAGCAGCTGGCAATCACCCAGGTCGGCGGGCTTTGATCCTGCGCCGACATAAAGCCCGACGAAACCAACAGCAGCCAGATCAGGCCGATGGTCTTTTGCGCGTCATTGCCGCCGTGCCCCAGGCTGTAAAGCCCCGCCGACACCAGCTGCAGCCGCCTGAACCAGCCGTCAGCCCTCAACGGTGAGCTGCGTCTAAAAGCCCAAGCCACCGCCACCATCATGATGGAGCCGAGCAAAAAGCCCAGCAGTGGTGACACGAAAATGAAGATTACCGTTTTCGTCAGGCCGGCCGCGATCAACGCACTCGGCCCGGCCTTGGCAATCACCGCGCCGACGATGCCGCCAATCAAAGCGTGCGAGGAACTGGAAGGAATGCCGTACCACCAGGTGATCACATTCCAGGCAATCGCGCCGATCAGAGCCCCAAAAATCACATGCTGATCCACTACGCCGGGATCGACGATGCCGCGCCCCACCGTGCTGGCCACGTTCAACTGAAAAACCGCAATCGCCAACACATTGAAGAACGCCGCGAACAACACCGCCTGCTGCGGCTTCAAGACGCCGGTAGACACCACCGTCGCGATTGAATTGGCCGCGTCATGAAAGCCATTCATGAAATCGAACAACAGGGCCAAGATCACCAACATGGCAACCACCCAGAACGCCAGCTCTACTGATTGCATCGCGCGCCCGGCTCAAGAGTTCTCGAGGACGATGCCCTCGATCAAATTGGCCACATCCTCGCAACGGTCGGAGATCGATTCGAGCTGCTCGTAAATCGCCTTCAGCTTGATCAGCTCCCGCACATCGGCCTCTTCGCGGAACAGCGCCGACATCGCCGAGCGCATCACCCGATCGGCGTCCGACTCCAATTTATCGATCTCTTCGCAGGTCTTGATCGCTGCCGCCGCCGTCTTGGGCTCACTCAGCTTGGGCAGCAAGGACACCGCATGTTGAACCCGCTCGCAGCAGCGCACGCTCAGGTCACCCAGCCTCAGCACGTCATCGGGAATGCGGCGCACGTCGTACAAGGACAGGGTCTCGGTGGAGTCCTGCAACAGATCAAGCACATCATCCATCGCGTTGATCAGGCCATGGATCTGCTCGCGGTCAATCGGGGTGATGAAGGTCAGATGCAGCGCCCGGTTCACCTCGGCGGTGATGCGGTCGGCATGATGCTCGGCGGCATCCACCTCGGCCGCATATTTTTCGCGCAAGGCGACATCGTCATAGTTTTGCAGCATCAACATGAAGGAGCGAGCACCCTCGGCGATCTGGTTGCCATGCTGATTGAAAAGCTCGAAAAAATTGCCCTCGCGGGGCAGCAACTTGCCAAAAAACATGGAATCTCCAATCGCACCAACAGGCGAAAAAACATCAACTCATAAAAATTCATGCAATAGACATCAAATTGTCATTTGCAACACGGCTTGGAGTGTAGTTGGAGCGGGGACCCGCCAAATCAGGAATGCTGCTGGGGGAAAAACACCGATGGCGACCCGCTATCGAGTCGGGCATGGCGCCTGCAGCGGCAAGTCCGAGCGCAGGATGTGCTGGTCGGCCACCGGCGGCAAATAGGCCGCCAAAGCACCCAGGCCCGGCGCCGCCAGGGTCGGATCCAGTTCGAGCAAGGGTTGCAACACAAAAGCACGCAAGTGCAAGCGCGGATGCGGCAAGGTCAGCCGCGGCGATGAAATCTGCCCGTCGCCATACAGCAACAGGTCCAAATCGAGTGTGCGCGGCGCATTGAGATAGGGCCGCAAACGCCCATGCTCAAGCTCGATGGCCAGCAGGCGATCCAGCAGCTCCTCAGGCGCCAGGGTCGACTCCAGGCAGGCCACCGCATTCAAATAGTCCGGGCCAGTGGCATCGATCGGGGCGCTGCTGTAGGCACTCGAAACTGCCAAAAGTCGGCTCTGGGGTGTAGCCGCCAAAGCGAGCAAGGCCAGTTGCAAGGTCTGCGCCTTATCGCCCAGGTTGGCACCCAGGCCGATATAGGCCAGCCCTGGAACTGTGTGCATTTAGCTCGAGGTTGCCGCGTTGTCAGCAGGCTTGGCGCCCGGCTTGCGGCGACGCCGCCGCTTCTTGGTCGGGCCAGCTTCTGCACTTAGCTCTGCATCATCCTCGCCCGGCTCTGGCGCAGAAGCATGCACCACCTCAGCCTTGGCGCCCGCTTTGCGTGGCACCTGATGTACCTTGGGGCTGCTGCGGCGCTGCTGCTTGTCGGCCTCGCGGGCCTCTTCGAGCAGAGCCTCACGTTCGTCATCGCTGCCCAGCGCAAAATCTTCCCACCAGTCGGCCAGGGCGGCGTCGATTTCGCCGGCGTCGGCACGCAGGCGCAAAAAGTCAAAACCAGCCCGGTAGCGCGGCTGATCGATCAAGGTGTAGACGCCGCTGCCGGTACGCCGCTCAAAGCGCGGCTGCATCATCCAGATCTCGCGCATCTCGGTCGCCAACTTGCCGCGCCCGGAGATGTCGCCGATGCGGACATCAAAGACCGTGTCGATCGCCTGCTGCAGGGCCGGAATCACCGGCTCGCCGGCTTCGCGGTTGGCCGTCCAACGCCCCAGCACCTCAAACCAAAGCATGCAGGCGAGCGTGAAGTTGGCGGACACGCCGCGCCCCTCGGCCACCCGCAGATCGGTGTCCTCAAACGCCATCCGCAAGAACTTACCGCGCACACTGTCGGAAAGGGCCAAATCATCGATGGCACCGTTCTCGTCCAGCATTGCGTCAAGCACCGGGAACACACCGCGCCCCAAGCCCTGCTTGCGCAACTCGGCCAGGCTGGCCAGCGAGTGGCCGGTCTGCAAGAGCTTGATCATTTCGTCAAACAAACGCGAGGCCGGAACATTGGCCAGCAGCTCGGCCATCGCCTTGACCGGCGCCCGGGTCTTGGGCTCCAACTCAAAGCCCAACTTGGCGGCAAAACGCACCGCCCGCACGATGCGCACCGGGTCTTCGCGGTAACGCGATTCGGGGTCACCGATCATGCGCAACACCCGCTTCTTGGCGTCGGCCAGGCCGCCGTGGTAATCAACCACCAATTGGCGCTGCGGGTCGTAATAGAGCGCGTTGACGGTGAAGTCGCGGCGCGCCGCATCTTCGATTTGCGGGCCCCAGACGTTGTCGCGCAAGACCCGTCCCGCCGCATCCACCACATGCGATTTGCCGGCGAGTTCCTCCTTGGAGGTCTTCTCGTTGCCGGCCACCTGCTCGGCACCCTCGCCCCCCAACAAAGCCCGGAAGGTCGACACCTCGATCACCTCATGCTCGCGGCCACGCCCATACACGACATGAACAATGCGAAAGCGCCGGCCAATGATGAAGGCGCGCCGGAACAAGCCTTTGACCTGCTCGGGCGTCGCGTCGGTGGCGACGTCAAAGTCTTTGGGGCGCATGCCCAGCAGCAAGTCACGCACCGCGCCGCCGACGATAAAGGCCTCGAAGCCGGCGTCCGACAGGGTTTGCACGACGCGCACCGCCCGCTCATCGAGCAAGCTGGGGTCGATGCCATTCTCGGCCACCGGCACCTCGACGCGTTTGCCCAGCGGGGTTTGCCCCAGTTTGGCTGCTGGGGCATCTTTGGCCGCTTTGGCCGGCGCTGTCGGCTTGACGGGTTTGACAGCCTTGACCGCTTTGGCCAGCGAAGGCTTGCCCAGCAGCTTGTCTATGAATTTTTTGATCATGCGAACAGATTCAGAATGGGCCAAGCGCGGGCGGATGCAATTTCCGCCAGCGCCGGGGTTGGATTGGTGGCCACCGGGTGGCTGACCAAGTCCAGAAGAGGCAAATCATTCACCGAATCACTGTAGAAGGTGATTCGCTCGAAATCCTGCCATTGTCGCCCCAAGCCCGCCAACCAAGCGTGCACACGCTCGATCTTGCCGGCCTGGTAAGAAGGAATGCCGTCGATCTGCCCGGTGTACGCGCCACCGGCATCACGCTGCAACTGCACCGCGATCAGATGCTCAACGCCAAAAGCCGCCGCAATCGGCGCGGTCACAAACTCATTGGTGGCCGTCACGATGGCCATCAGATCGCCCGCCTCGGCATGCCGGCGCAGCAGCGCGCGCGCAGGCTCTTGCAACATCGGCGCCATCACCTCGGCCATGAAACGCGCGCGGGCGGCATATGCCTCGGCCAAGGGCCGGCTGCGCCAGACCGAGGTGGCGAAGTCGATGTACTCAGCCAGGTCCAGACGGCCGGCCTGGTACTGAGCATAAAACGCGTCATTGCGTTGACGCCACTGCGTGCCATTGGCCCAGCCGATGTCGACCATAAAGGCGCCAAAAGCGTGATCCGAATCGTTAGGAATCAGGGTTCCGTCAAGATCGAAAAGCGTCAAATTCATCCAGCAAGTCCTTGGTCTGCCAACATCTGGCGCAATAGCGGCACCGTCACCGCTCGTTTAGCAGCGAGTGCAAATTGATCCAGTTGATCCAATAAGCGCATCAAATTCTTCAAATCACGGGCGAAGCGGTTGAGCAAATAGTCAATCACCTCCTCGCCCAACAAGATACCGCGTCGATCGGCTTCACGCCGCAAGGCCGCTCGGGTTTCGGCTTCGGACAAGGGCTGTAAAGCAAACGTCGGGCCCCAACCCAGGCGCGTACGCAGATCCTCGCGCAAGGCCAGATCAACCGGCGGCGCATTGCCGCTGGCGACCACCGCCAAACCATGGGTGGCGGCCTCGACGAAGAGCGCAAACGCGGCATGCTGCTGCCCCGCATCGAAGCGCTCGCAATCATCCAAAAGCAGCAAGCTGGGTTGGCTGGGCAACTCCCACGGCAGCCGGGTCTCGGCGTCGTACCAAGCGACCTGAGCACCGGCGGCTTGCCAGTCCTGCGCCAGCGCGCGCAACACATGGGTCTTGCCACTGCCACCTGTGCCCCACAAAAACACCGGCGGCGCGCCCGCACCTGCCGACCTCAGTGCCTGCAGATGCGCCAGGGCGGCGCTGTTGGCGCCCGGCAAAAAATTCTCAAAAGTGAAGATCGGCGGCGGGCCAATCGCAAGCGGTATTTGCTTCAAAATCTAAAATTCCAAGACACTGACAAGCCCACTTGAGCATGGCCAAAAGCAGTCTACGGCCCTGAGTAGCCGCTCACAACGCTGCACGACCTTGTTGTGCCGGCCGCATTCTAGTGGGCGACTTGCTGTCGCCCTCAATGCAGCGGCGGCGCGCCGCGTTGGCGCATCTGCGTCACACGGCGCTGCACGTCCTGGCCGTCAACAGCTTGTGGCGCTTGTTCGACATAGAAAGCCAGGTCATCGGCCGCGGCACGCCAATGCCCCAAGGCCTCCAGAACCAAACCGCGGTCGCGCCGCTCGGCCGCGTCGCGGGGCAAGAGCAGCACCAGTCGCTGTTGAACGGGCAGTAGGCGCGGCCAGTCCTCGCCGGCCCGGTAAATTTCCTTCAAGTTGCGCAACATCCGCACCAGAATGTCGCGCGGCGCGGCCGCCTGCAAAAACAACTCAATCGGTAAGTCCACTTGGCCCGCCAAACCTGCGCCCTTGCGAAACACCTGCAGATATTCGTCCAGACGCTCGCGCGACAGCGAATTGCCGGTGCAGGGGTCCAGCACCACTTCCCCATTGCCCATCTGCACCTTGATCAAGAAGTGCCCCGGGAAGGCCAAGCCTTGGGCACGCAGACCCAGATGCGTCGCCAGCTCCAAAAATATCACCGCCAGGCTGATGGGAATGCCGCGCCGCGTCGCCAACACGTGGTGGACAAAGCTGTTGCCACGCGCGTAGTAATTATTGACATTGCCGGCAAAGCCGAGTTCCTGAAAGAAAAACCGCGACAGGGCTTGCAGCTTGTGCCGGGCACTAGAGTCGGCGGGCAGGCGCTGACGCAGGCGTAGCGCCAAGACGTCCACTTCGGACAAAACCGCGGCCACATCGAGCGCCGGGAATTCATCCTGAGCGATGGCCGCGGCCGCTTCCAGCAAGTTCAGGCTCGCGTCTTCGGCCACCAGACTCGCAAAATACTCCAGCGCAGTTGGTACATTCAATCGCAATGATTCGCTCATGACTTGAGTTTAATGACCATCAAGCCCGGCGCACAAATTGCCGCAAATTGACACCCAAGAGCAGCAACACCGCAAAGTAAAGCAAGGCCGAGGCCCCCAAACTGGCCGCCATCGCCAAGGCGCGCATGAATTCGGTGGCGCCCAGCGCGATCCAATCCAAGTGACGTGCCAGCCAATACTGCAGGCCACCCATGGCCACGCTGGCGATGCCGACTCGCAAGGCGAAAACAAGCCAGCCGGGCGCCGGTAGATAGCTGCCCTTGCGTCGCAGCCCAATGAACAGCCAACCGGCATTGATCATCGCGCCCAAGCCGATCGAGAGCGCCAAGCCGGCCACGCCCAACCACGGCACAAAGACAAGATTCAACAGTTGCGTCAACACCAGCACAGTGACCGCGATGCGCACCGGCGTGCGGGTATCTTGCTGCGCATAGAAACCCGGCGCCAGCACCTTGATGGCCACCAAGCCAATCAAGCCCACGCCGTAGCCCATCACCGCCGAGGTGGTTTGCGACACATCACTGGCCTGAAATGCCCCGCGGTGATAGAGCACCGCCACCATGGGCTCGGCAAACACCAGCAAGGCGATCGAACAAGGCAGCGCCAGCAAGAACACCAGGCGCAAACCCCAGTCCAGCAGCGAGGAATAGGCCTGCGGCTCGCCCTTACCCAGCGCCGCTGACAGCTGCGGCGTCAAGATCGCACTCAGCGCCACGCCCAGCAAAGCGGTCGGAAACTCCATCAAGCGGTCCGCATAGGTCAGCCAGGACGCCGCACCCGCGCCCACCAACAGCGCGATCTGCAGATTGATCACCAGCGACAGCTGTGCAACGCCCACCCCAACCAAGGCCGGCGCCATCTGTTTGAGCACGCGCCTGACGCCGTCATGATGCCAAGACCGGCGCAACGCGCCGAAGCTCAAGCCCATGCGCGGCAAAGCGCCGATGCGCAGCAGCGCCGGCACCTGCACCAAGAGCTGCAAAACGCCGCCCAGCATCACGCCCACGGCAAGACCGTAGATCGGCGGCCAACCCCAGGCCTGCAGACGCGGCACCAGCAAGAAGCCCGCCGCGATAACGGACAAATTCAACAGCACCGGCGTGGCCGCCGGCACCAAGAAACGCTTCCATGTATTCAGAATACCGGCCGACAGGGCGACCAAGGACATGCAGCCGATATAAGGGAACATCCAGCGCGTCATCACCACGGCGAGCTCGTGAGCCGACGAAGGCAGGCCCGAACCCAAGAGCCACACCAGCACCGGCGCGCCGATTACGCCGATCAAGCAGGTCAGCAGCAAGGCCCACAACAAGACGGTCGCGACGGCGTTGATCAAGGCATGGGTGGCTTCGTCACCGTCGCGCGCACGGGTCGCCGCCAGCACCGGCACGAAGGCCTGGGAGAAAGCACCCTCTGCAAAAAGACGCCGCAGCAGATTGGGAATGCGAAACGCGACCTGAAAGGCATCGGTCAAGCTGCTGGCGCCAAACAGCGCGGCCACCATCTGCTCGCGAACCAGCCCGGTAATTCGAGACACCAGCGTCAGGACGGAAATAAAAGAGGCAGCGCGCAGCAGATTCATTATTGTTGGCTAGGAAACCGTAAGGAGCTGATGGCTTGGAGTGCCGTCAGCAGCGGCGCATTATCATCCGCTGACAGGGCCGCATTCAGCGGCATTTGGCGCGCAGCCTTTGTCAAACTGTCATTTCAGTGCTATACTCGCGGTCTTTGCTCCAATTGGGTAGAATTACAGCATGGCAACCTCTTCCAAAGCTAAGAAGAAAACAGTCCGTTTGGCGTCGGGCCTCAAGCGCGTTCGCCAGGACTCTAAGCTCAACGCCGCCAACACGGCGCTGCGTTCCAAATTCCGTACGGTCATCAAGAACGTACAAAAAGCCGTCCTGACAGGCGACAAGGTCAAGGCAGCCGAGCTGTTCAAGACCGCTGAAGCTGTTATCGACTCCGTCGCTGACAAGGGCATCTTTCACAAGAACAAGGCAGCTCGCCACAAGAGCCGCCTGTCGGCTAAAGTCAAGGCATTGGCCGCCTAAAAACCGGTTCTGGTGCAAAGACGAAGGCCCGCTGAAAAGCGGGCCTTTTCTATTGTGCGGCGCGAATTCCGCGCTCGCATCTGCTGCATCGCGGCACGGCTTCAATGAATCTCATAACCCGCCTAGACGCAAGTCTTGTGCGGGTTTTTCTCGTTCTGTACTTCAGTACCACTTGCCCGCTTGCAAGCCCTGCATCTCGCGCAGCTTCAGCCACTCACCGACCGCCTGCGCGACCCATAGCGGATCATCCAAGGGCAAGTCGTGGCCGGCCTGCACATGCATGCGCAAGGGCGCGCCCCAAGCACGCCCAATCGCCTGAGAGCAGCGCCAGTCAACCAAATGATCCGACTTGCTGCAAAGCAGCAATATGGGCACGGCGGGCCGGATCTGACTGGCCCGGTAGCGGCTGGCCGCCAATAGCTGGCGCAGGCTATTGCGCAGCCGCACCGGGTGGCGATGCTGCAGTTCGACCCACCGGTCCAGCACCGCCTCTGGCTTGGTTTGCAGATTGGACGTCATCTCGAGCACCTTGGCCTCTCGCCGGCGAAACCCGACGCTGGACAAGCTCAAGAACAAAAAGCTCAGGTAATTGAGCGGCCGCAACCGATGGTAGAAGGGGCTGAACGGCTGCAAGCTGGTGTTGATCAAGACGCAGGCACTGAGTTCTTGTGGATAGCGCGCCGCCCAGTCACAAGCCACCATGGCCCCCAGCGACATGGCCAGCAAATGCACCGGCCCCTTGACGCCGAGTTGCCGCAGCTGGGCCCGACAACTCTCCACCATTGCGCTCACCTGGGTGGGGCTGGTCTCGCGGTGCAAGGCGCCGTTGCCGGGCAGATCCAACATCAGCAGCCGAGCGCCGGGCTGCAGGCCCTCGATCTCATGCTGCAAGACTGCGGGAAAGTCACCCCAATGCCCGCTTTCGCGTGACAAGCCGCGCAGCAAGACCCAGGTGGTCTGCCCGCTCATGCGCGCGCCACCGACCGCGCGGTCTGCCGATACCAGCGGTTCAGGGCCATCTCCTCATGCCAGGCTCTGCGTTCGGGCTGCGGCAGCCAACGCCGCATGCCGGCTGCCGCCCGCAGCACAAAGTCCAGCCAGGCAAGATGACGGCGCAAGACCCGTTGCTGGCGGTGCTCAACCAGCGGGTTGAACATGCCACTGCGTGAAAACAGCTGACGCGGATTCTTCTTGACCCAGGCCCAAGAGCCCATCTCCAAAGTCAGCGGAAGCAACAAGCTTGCCGGCCGGCTGCAGGCCCGCATATAGAGATGATCCCAAAGGTCGCCGTGGGTCAAATACTGGCAGCTTTGCGGCTCAAACACATAACGATGCTGCACATGAGTTTGATCAAGAATTTCACACAGCGCATGCATTTCTGCCAGGTGCTGAATCGGCTTGGCGGTATGCGCGTACGGAAACCAGATGCGGTCGGCCAGGCCAAACCCTGAATGGCAGTCCACCGAAATTGAACTGACATGGCTGAGCATTTCTCGCTCGACCAGCTCACACAGCGCCTGGCTTTCCAACTGCATGGGCGCATTCAAGTCACCCATGAACCAAGGCAATTTCGCACTGATACGCTGCCCTCCGACCAGCCAGGGAACCGGCCCGCCCGCCTGCACCGGCGCATTGCGCATCAGATCGATCCCCTTGGGATTGGCGCGGGTGGCCTGCCGCAAGCCGCCCGGGTTGACCAGAGGCATAAAGACAATCCGAACCGCCTCCAAGCTGCGGTGCAGGCTGCTGTCCCAGCGCAGGCGCGACACCAGGCTGGCGAGAAAGCCCATCACCACTTCGGCACCGATGCGCTCCAGGCCATGAACCCCGCCAAAAAAACCGACCGCCGGCACGGCAGGGTCAGGGTTGCCCAGCGTCACCGCTAACAAAGGCAAACGGCCATCGCCCAAGAGCACATCGCCGAGATGATGACGCTCAAGATAGGGCTGGCCCGCCTCTATCAGCCTCTCCAAGGCGTATGAATCTGGCAATAGCGGCAAAGGCGGCAAGGCGGGGTTGTGTGGCACGCGCGGGAACGGGTCGTTTGAGCCGCCTGTAAATAGACACCGGGCGCGAGCATAGCCGCTGCGAGGTTTTGTAACTACCGCTTAACCGCGGGGTGCGACACCGTTTTGTCATCAAGTCGGCTTAGCCTTGGCGGCACTCGATTGAAAGGGTCCGAAATGCGCAGCTCCACCACCACTCTCAAAAGCGCCGTTCACACCAAGCTTGCACTGGGGCTGTGCCTGCTCTCGGGCTTGATGGAGATGCTGGCGCTACGTCGTGCGCGTCGGCGCAGCGATCCCAGCTGACTCAAGCAAGCGCCTAATCCAACTTCTTAGGCGGCGGCCCGGCATCGGGCAAGAGGCAAGCTTCGGCCACTTGCAGATTGTTGTCGCGGGCAAAGTTCATGACAAAGTCCCAGGCCATGGGCTCGAGCTTTTTCAGCTCTTCATTGACGATCACGCATTTGATGCCGTTGATGACACGCGGCACACAAAGCGGTGAGTAGCCGATGTAGGCACCGATTCCTCCGCGCGCCCCACCGGGCCGAAAACACGACATCGCTCCCGCCAGTCGCTCGGCCCAATCGCTGGGCCTGAAGGTCTGCCCCGCCAAGGTCACACCTTGAATGAATACTTCGCGCGGTTTGGGGGCTTGACTCATGAATTGGCGGTTTGAATTGCAGGCCCGAATAGCGCCGACAAGGGCTGGGTCAAGGGTTGCGATAGGCGCTATTGTGCCTCGGAAGATCGCCCGAGCCTGCAAGCAGCGCTTCAAAGTCAGGACAATTGCACAGCATCGGGCCACGCAAAAGGGGGCACCCGGCTCGCCCCTTAGAATCGGCAAGCCGTCGGGGCCTGCCAAGACTTTGCAAGCAGGCAAGACCCGACCCCCACCACCTTTTGATCCCATGGAGAGTCGATGAACGCGCCCCAAGTCCGCCCCGAGGCACCCGTCGAGCCGCACGTGATGCAAACCTATGGCCGACTGCCTATCGCCCTCTCGCATGGCGAGGGTTGCTGGGTTTGGGACACCCAAGGCAAGCGCTATCTTGACGGCCTGGGCGGCATTGCCGTCAACACCCTGGGCCACGCCCATCCGCGCCTCGTGCCGGCCCTGCAAGAGCAGATTGCCCGCCTGATTCACACCAGCAATTACTACCATGTGCCGCTGCAGGAAAAGCTCGCCACCATGCTGTGCGAGCTGTCCGGCCTGAGCAGCGTCTTCTTCTGCAATAGCGGCTTGGAGGCCAATGAAGCGGCGCTGAAGATTGCCCGCAAATTCGGGCATGACCGTGGCAACCACAACCCTGAGTTACTGGTTTTCGAGGGCGCCTTCCACGGCCGCTCGATCGCCACCTTGTCGGCCACCGCCAACCCCAAAATCCACGCCGGCTTCGGCCCCTTGGTGGGCGGCTTTGTGCGCGTGCCCCTGAACAATATCGAAGCCGTTCGCCAAGCACTGGCCGAGCACCCGAACATCACCGGCATCTTCCTGGAGACCATTCAAGGTGAAGGCGGCATCAACTCGGCCAGCATCGCGTTCTTGCAGGACCTGCGCCGCGTCTGCGATGAGCACGACATCCTCTTGATGTTGGACGAGGTGCAATGCGGCATCGGCCGCACTGGCAAATGGTTCGCCCACCAATGGGCCGGCATTCAGCCCGATGTGATGCCCCTGGCCAAGGGCCTGGGCTCGGGCGTGCCGGTGGGCGCCGTAGTTTGCGGCCCGCGGGCGGCCAAGGTGATGCAGCCCGGCAACCATGGCACCACCTTTGGAGGTAACCCGTTAGCCATGCGGGCTGGTGTAGAAACGCTCACCATCATGCAAGAAGACGATCTGCTGGCCAATGCGGCACGGGTCGGCGCCGAGCTGAAGGCCGCGCTGCAAGCCGGCCTGAATGGTGTGGCCGGCGTCGTCGAAGTTCGCGGTCAGGGCTTGATGTTGGGCATCGAGCTGGACCGCCCTTGCGGCGCCCTGCTCTTGCAGGCCGCCGAGGCCGGTTTGATGATCAGCGTCACCGCCGAACGCGTCGTACGCCTGGTGCCCGCCTTGATTCTGAGCAGCGCTGAGGCCGCAGAAATTGCCGCCATTCTGTGCCCGCTGATCAAAGCCTTTGTCGCGGCAGAAGCTTCCAAGCCATGAAGCCGGGCACCGCTTTGATGCGCCATTATTTGCAGTTCAAGGACTTCCGAGCCGAGGAATATGCGCACCTGTTCGAGCGCGCCGCCATCATCAAGCGCCGCTTCAAGAACTACGAGCGCTACCAGCCGCTGGCCGACCGCAGCTTGGCGATGATCTTCGAGAAGGCCAGCACCCGCACGCGCGTGAGTTTCGAAGCTGGCATGTACCAGATGGGCGGCTCGGTGGTGCACCTGACCACCGGCGACAGCC
>JADMJQ010000352.1 GCA_018780415.1 Roseateles sp.
GGCTGGCGATATCACCCTTGTGGGCCTCGTAGCCGTCGAAGATATTGCTGATCAAGCCCGAACCACGGGTCAAGTTCATGAACTCGTTGGAGAAGCCGATCAGACCACGGGCAGGAATGCGGTACTCCAGGCGCACACGGCCACGGCCGTCCGGCTCCATATTGACCAGCTCGCCCTTGCGCTCGCCCAGAGCCTGCATGACGCCGCCCTGATGGGCTTCTTCGACGTCAGCGGTGACCAACTCGATAGGCTCATGCTTGACGCCGGCCACGTCGTGGAACACCACGCGTGGCTTGCTGACGGCCAGCTCATAGCCTTCACGGCGCATGTTTTCCAACAGAATGGTCAGGTGCAATTCGCCCCGGCCCATCACCTCGAAGATACCGTCTTCGTCGGTTTCCGAGACGCGCAGCGCAACGTTGCTTTGCAACTCTTTCTGCAGACGGTCCCAGATCTGACGGCTGGTGACGAACTTGCCTTCACGGCCGGCCAGTGGGCTGGTGTTGACGCAGAAATTCATCGTCAGTGTCGGCTCGTCGACCTTCAGCATCGGCAGGGGAGCCGGCTGCAGGGCGTCGGTCACGGTAACGCCGATACCGATGCTGTCCAGACCGTTGATCAAGACGATGTCGCCAGGACCGGCTTCGGTCACTTGCACACGGTCCAGGCCTTGGAAGGTCAGCACGTTGTTGACACGGCCCTTGGTGGCCTTGCCGTCCGGGCCTTCCATGACCATCACGTCCATGCCTGGCTTGAGCGTGCCTTGGCCGATGCGGCCAACGCCGATGCGGCCGACAAAGGTCGAATAGTCGAGGGCCGAGATTTGCAGCTGCAGCGGTGCCGCTGGGTCACCTTGCTGTGGTGGCACATGGGCCAGCACGGTGTTGAACAGGGCCGACATATCGGGGCCCCACTGCTCGCCTGGCGTACCTTCGACCAGCGAGGTCCAACCATTGATGCCCGAGGCGTAGACGACGGGGAAGTCGAGCTGCTCATCGGTGGCGCCGAGCTTGTCGAACAAGTCAAAGGTGGCGTTGATCACTGCGTCAGGCTTGGCGCCTGGCTTGTCGACCTTGTTGACCACGACGATGGGCTTCAACCCTAAGGCCAAGGCCTTTTTGGTCACGAAGCGTGTCTGTGGCATCGGCCCTTCTTGCGCATCGATCAGCAGCACCACGCCGTCGACCATCGACAGCGCGCGCTCGACCTCACCGCCGAAGTCCGCGTGGCCGGGGGTGTCGACGATGTTGATGTGGGTGCCTTCCCAGCTCACGGCGCAGTTCTTGGCCAGGATGGTGATGCCACGCTCGCGTTCGATGGCGTTGTTGTCCATCACCGTGTCGACGACTTTCTCGTGCTCGGCGAAGGTGCCGCTTTGACGCAGCAATTGGTCAACCATGGTTGTTTTGCCATGGTCAACGTGGGCAATGATGGCGATATTACGAATCTGCTTACTCATACGACACTTTCTAAAAATCCGCTTTCGGACCTCAAAAGGCTTTCAACCTCTTGGGGACTCAACAATCGGTCGGCGATCAATTCGCCGTTGGTGATGTGGGCGCTGCCTAGAAACTCATGGGCTGCGGGCCCATAGACCCGCACATGCGCCTGGTCTTCATCGCTTTGGTCTGCGTTCAGGCGGCGCCGCAAACCGGTCAAGAAACGGGCCGCTTCCGCGCTGTCCAAACGCAGCTCGGGCCAGTCCGCCAACAAAGAGTCCGGCGGGCGCAACAAGGCCTCCCGCTCGATTTCTGTCAAGGCCGCCAAGGCGTCCAGGCTGATGGCTTGGTCAACATGGAGCGGGCCCGAGCCGGTACGGCGCAGCGCGCTCAGCGAGGCGCCACAACCCAAGACGCGGCCGATGTCTTCGGCCAGGGTGCGGATATAGGTGCCCTTGCTGCAGCGCACAGCCAGCGTCAGCGTCAGCCGCTCAGCTTGCCAGTCCTTGATGTCAATCGAATGAATCGTCACACGACGCGACGGGCGCTCGATGTGAATGCCGGCCCGCGCGTATTCATACAGCGGACGGCCTTCATGCTTGAGCGCCGAGTACATAGGCGGCACTTGATCAATAGGGCCAGTGAACTGGGTACAAGCGGCCTCGATTTGCTCGCGTGTGACAGCAAGTGCCGCCGCCTCGTTGCGGTCCAAGACCTCACCCTCGGCATCGCCGGTGGTCGTGGTCAAGCCCAAAAACAGGGTCGCCTCATAGGCCTTGTCGGCATCCAGGCTGACCTGACTGAATTTGGTGCCGGCGCCAAAACACAGCGGCAGCAAGCCGGTTGCCAGCGGGTCCAGTGTGCCGGTATGGCCGGCCTTCACCGCCCGCAGCAGCCATTTGGCTTTCTGCAATGCGTCGTTGCTGGACAAGCCCAGGGGTTTGTCCAGGAGCAGCACGCCGTGCACGGCACGGCGAACTTGCTTGACACGCTGGGTTGGGACGTTCGTCATGGTTGCTGCTTACTCGGACGCCTCGGTCTTGCCAGCCGGCAAGTCGGAGTCGGGCGTAGGCGCCAATTCATCATCCAAGGCACGCGTCGCGTTAGCCTTGTTGATCAGGGCGCTCAGTTCTGCCGCGCGCTCGATCGTGCGGTCATAGTGAAAGTGCAAGCTCGGCACGGTATGAATCTGCAGCCGCTTGAACAGGCCGTTACGCAAAAAGCCCGCCGCCTCGTTGAGCGCCTCGCCGGTCTCGACCGGGTCGCCAACCAGGACCGAGAAAAACACCTTGGCATGCGCATAGTCGGGCGTCACCTCGACCGCATTGACCGTGGCCATGCCGATGCGTGGGTCCTTCAACTCACGGATCAACTCGGCCAGATCGCGCTGAATCTGGTCCGCCACGCGGAAGGACCGATTCGGTATTACTCGTTTATGTCGCATGCTGAACTCCTTGGCTTGCGCAGTAGCTGTGATTCGCGCCACCCATCAAAAACAAACCCCGCCACTCTTTTTGAGGGCGGGGTTTGCGCTGTAGAGGGCAAATCCGCCTTAAAGCGTTCGGGCCACTTCCTTGACCTCGAAGAACTCCAGCTGATCGCCCTCGGCGATGTCGCTGTAATTCTTCAGCTTGATACCGCACTCGAAGCCTTCGCGGACTTCGCGCACATCGTCCTTCATGCGCTTGAGGGTGTCGATATCGCCGGTGTAGATCACCACGTTCTCACGCAGCAAACGGAAGCGCGCCGAGCGGTTGACCACGCCTGAGGTGACCATGCAACCGGCAATGGTGCCGATCTTGGTCGCCACGAAGACGGTGCGGATCTCGGCCAAGCCGATGACTTCTTCGCGCTGCTCGGGAGCCAGCATGCCGGTCATCGCTGCCTTCACTTCATCGACGGCGTCGTAAATGATGTTGTAGTAGCGCAGATCAACCGCATTGCCTTCGGCCAGCTTGCGCGCGCCGGCATCGGCCCGCACATTGAAGCCGATGATGACGGCCTTGGAGGCGATCGCCAGGTTGACGTCCGACTCGCTGATACCGCCCACCGCCGCGTGCACGATCTGAACCTTGACTTCAGGCGTAGACAGCTTGAGCAGCGAAGAAGCCAAGGCTTCTTGCGAACCCTGAACATCGCTCTTGATGATGATGCCCAAGGTCTGCACATCGCCGGCGCCCATGTTCTCGAACATGTTCTCGAGCTTGGAGGCCTGCTGACGCGACAACTTCACATCACGGTACTTGCCCGACCGGAAGGTGGCGATTTCACGTGCCCGACGCTCGTCGCTCAGGACCATGAACTCGTCGCCGGCACGCGGCACTTCGGTCAGGCCTTGAATTTCGACCGGGATCGATGGGCCGGCTTCGGCGCAAGCCTTGCCGTCTTCGTCCAGCATGGCGCGCACGCGGCCATAGGTCGAGCCGGCCAGCACGACATCGCCGCGCTTCAAAGTGCCGGACTGAACCAGGATGGTGGCAACCGGGCCACGGCCCTTGTCCAGACGGGCTTCGATCACCAGGCCCTTGGCCATCGAGCTGACCGGTGCCTTCAATTCCAGCACTTCGGCCTGCAGCAAGACTTGCTCCAGCAGCGCGTCGATGCCTTCGCCGGTCTTGGCGGACACGCCCACAAAAGGTGTGTCGCCGCCGAATTCTTCGGGCACGACGCCCTCGGCCACCAGCTCGCCCTTCAGGCGTTCCAGGTTGGCACCCTGCTTGTCAATCTTGTTCATCGCCACGACCAGGGGCACGCCGGCCGCCTTGGCATGGTGAATCGCTTCCTTGGTCTGCGGCATCACGCCGTCGTCCCCCGCCACC
>JADMJQ010000108.1:0-298 GCA_018780415.1 Roseateles sp.
CTGGGCTCGGGCGAGTACATCGTCGTCGAAGCGGATGAGTCGGACGCGTCCTTTCTGAACCTGTTGCCGATGCTGGCGGTGGTCACCAATATCGACGCCGACCATATGGAGACCTACGGCCATGACTTCGCGCGCCTGAAGGCCGCCTTTGTCGAGTTCTTGCACCGCATGCCTTTTTACGGCGCGGCCGTTTTGTGCGGCGACGACGCCGGCGTGCGCTCCATCATGCCGCTGCTGTCACGCCCGCTGATCAGCTATGGCTTCAACGCCGGCAATGATGTGCGTGCCGTCGACGTGC
>JADMJQ010000108.1:308-1552 GCA_018780415.1 Roseateles sp.
TGGCCGGCGGACAGATGAGTTTCACCGTGCAGCGCGCCGGTCTGGCTGATTTATCCGTAACGCTGAATCTGGCCGGTGCCCACAACGTCTTGAACGCCTTGGCCGCGATCGCGGTGGCGACCGAGCTGGAGCTGCCGGACGCACCGATTGCGACGGCGCTGGCCCAGTTCGGCGGTGTCGGCCGGCGCTTCCAGCGCTACGGCGAGTTGCCCGCTGTCGGCGGCGGTGAGTTCACCCTGATCGATGACTATGGCCACCACCCGGTCGAGATGGCGGCGGTCTTGTCGGCCGCACGAGGCGCATTTCCCGGTCGGCGCTTGGTGCTGGCTTTTCAGCCGCATCGCTACACCCGCACGCGCGACTGTTTTGAGGACTTTGTGCGCGTGATTGCCGGCGCCGACGCGGTCTTGCTGACCGAAGTCTATGCGGCTGGCGAAGCGCCTATCGTCGCCGCCGATGGCCGCGCCCTGGTGCGCGCGCTGCGGGTGGCGGGCAAGGTCGAGCCGCTGTTCGTCGACGACGTGGCGGCCTTGCCGGCGCAGATCGCCGCCACCGCACGGGCCGGTGATGTGGTGATTGTGATGGGCGCGGGAACGATAGGTGCGGTGCCGGCACAGACGGTTGAACTACTGATGATGAAGAAGGGCGCGCAGCCATGAGAGACAAGCTGGACTTGAATATTGATCCCAAGGCGCTGGGCAAGGTGGCGGTGCTGATGGGCGGCGACTCGGCCGAGCGCGAGGTCTCGCTGACCATGTCGGGCCCCGGCGTGCTGGCGGCCTTGTTGCACAGCGGCGTCGACGCCCATGCCTTCAACCCGGCTGAGCGCGGCCTGCATGAGCTGAAGGCCGAGGGCTTCAATCGCTGCTTCATCGCCCTGCATGGCCGCCACGGCGAAGACGGTACGGTGCAGGGCGCGCTGGAGCTGCTGGGCATCCCCTACACCGGCTCGGGCGTGCTGGCCTCGGCGATCGCGATCGACAAGATCATGACCAAGCGCCTGTGGCTGGCCGACGGCCTGACCACGCCTCGCTACGCCAAACTGAAAAGGACCGACATCAGCCGCGAACGTGGCATGGCCATACCCGACGAACTGGGTCTGCCCATCGTCGTCAAGCCGCCGCATGAAGGCTCATCGATGGGCTTCAGCAAGGTGATGGGCTATTCGCAGATGTTGGACGCATTGCAGTTGGCGGCGCAGTTCGACGATGAAATCCTTTGCGAAGAATTCATTGACGGCCCCG
>JADMJQ010000108.1:1562-4240 GCA_018780415.1 Roseateles sp.
TTGCGTTGCCGGTGGTGCGCATCGAGGCGGTGGGCGGCAACTACGACTATCAGAACAAGTACTTCACCGACACCACCCGGTACCTGACCGGCAGCTTGGATGCAGCACTCGAAGCCGAGGTGAGCGCGCTGGTGCTGGCCGCCTACAAGTCCCTTGGCTGCCGGGGCTGGGGCCGCGCCGACGTGATGCTGCGCAAAAGTGACAACAAGCCTTTTCTGCTGGAGATGAACACCTCGCCCGGTATGACTTCGCATTCGCTGGTGCCAATTTCGGCCAAGGCGGCGGGTATCTCCTACGAGCAGCTGTGCCTGTGGCTGTTGTCGCAAGCCCGTTTAGACGGCAAGACCTGACCCTCACAAGCCATGCGCAGCGCCCACCCGCCCAGCCCCATGCCGCCCGATATCCGCCTGATGAATGCGGTGACGGCGCTGCTGCTGGCGGTCATCGTGGTGGCCGCGGCTGGCTTGGCCCTGCGCTGGGTGGTGCGGCTGCCGGTGTTTGCGATCCGCGCCATCCAGGTCGATGGTGATGTGACGCGCAATAGCGAGGCTTCGCTGCGGGCGAATGCCTTGCCGCGTTTGTCGGGCTCGTTTTTGAGCATGAATCTGCAAGACGGCCGGGACGCGTTTGAGGCCGTGCCCTGGGTGCGGCGGGCGGTGGTGCAGCGGGTCTGGCCGAGCCGGCTTGTGGTCAAGCTGGAGGAGCATCGCCCCAGTGCCTATTGGGAGGCCGAGGGTGCCGACGCGCAAGGTGAGGCCGGCATCGAGCGTTTGCTGGTGAACAGCTTTGGTGAAGTGTTTCAGGCCAATTTGGGCGATGTTGAGGACGACGACCTGCCGGTCTTGGCCGGCCCGGTCGGCACGGCGGCCGCGATGTTGCCGATGTGGCAGCGCTTGCAGGCCGTCAGCAAGGCGCTCGGAGAGCAGGTCGAGCGGCTGGATTTGTCCGGCCGAGGTTCCTGGCGGCTGACTTTTGAAAGCGGGGCAGTGATTGAACTCGGCCGCGGCAGCGAAACCGAGATACTGGCCCGTTATAGCCAATTTGTACGCTCAATTACCCAGATTACCTCGCTCAACCGGGCGCCCTTGCTGTCGGCCGACCTGCGTCATGCAGACGGGTATGCGGTACGGTTGAGCGGAATATCAACGACGCCCAGTCAGGTTAAACCCGGATTGAATGGCCGAACGAAGAAAAACTGAAGGATTACAAGCATGGCCAAGGAATACAAGGATTTGGTCGTTGGGCTGGATATCGGCACGGCCAAAATCATGGCGGTGGTGGCCGAAGTGCTGGGCAATGGTGAATTACGCATCGCCGGCCTTGGCGTGGCCAGCTCAACCGGACTGAAACGCGGCGTGGTGGTCAATATTGATGCGACCGTGCAGTCGATTCAACAGGCCTTGAAAGAGGCCGAAATGATGGCCGACTGCAAAATCAGCAAGGTTTACACCGGCATTACCGGCAGCCATATTCGCGGCCAGAACTCCACCGGCATGGTGATCGTGCGCGATAAAGAGGTCACGCCGGTGGATGTGGCGCGGGTGGTTGAAACTGCCAAAGCCATCAATATTCCGAATGATCAGCGCCTGTTATTGGTCGAGCCGCAGGAGTTTGTGATCGACGGCCACGAGGTCAAGGAGCCGATTGGCATGAGCGGTGGCCGTCTGGAGGTCAAGGTCCATATCGTCACCGGCGCCCAAAGTGCGGCCGAAAATATCGTCAAATGCGTGCGCCGTTGCGGTCTGGAGGTCGAGCAACTGGTGTTGAATTCCAGCGCGTCAAGCCTCGCGGCGTTGACGGCCGATGAGCGTGACTTGGGGGTTGCTTTGGTCGATATCGGCGCCGGCACCACCGATGTGGCGATATTCACCGGCGGTTCGATTCGGCATACTGCCGTGATACCGATCGCCGGTGATTTGATCACCAGTGATATTGCGATGGCGCTGCGCACGCCGACCAAGGACGCCGAGGAAATCAAGGTCGAGCATGGGGTGGCCAAACAAATGCTGGCCGACCCATCGGCCCAAGTCGAAGTACCGGGTTTGGGCGACCGAGCACCGAGGATGTTGTCCAAACAGGCGCTGGCCGGGGTGATTGAGCCCCGCGTCGAGGAAATATTTTCACTGGTGCAGCAAGTTATTCGCGAAAGCGGGTATGACGAACTGTTGTCATCGGGCATCGTTTTGACCGGCGGCTCGGCGGTCATGCCGGGTATGGTGGAGTTGGCCGAGGACATATTTTTGAAGCCGGTGCGGCGCGGTAATCCAACCTATAGCGGCGGCTTGTCCGATATGGTGGCCAACCCCCGATCGGCGAGCGTGATGGGTTTGTTGGAGGAAGCGCGGCTGTCCAGAACCCGGGGTTTGAAGGCGGCGCAGCAGGCGGGTTCAATGAAAACCATGTTCGGGCGCGCAAAAGATTGGTTTTTGGGGAATTTCTAAGCCGCCAAGCGTCAGTCCAAGGATTTTTTGAGTTGCATCTAGATGTTTCTTCACACTTTTTTTGGATTACAGCTTGGCTTTATTGGATAATGGCTCATAGCACGTATAGCCGCCTTGAAACAGCGGCGGTGAGTGAAAAAAGCAGGGGTTCCCCGAAGTTTTTCACGCAAGGCACAAGCACTCATTGCTGAAGGAGAATTTATATGGCGATCGAAATGATCGAAGAGTTTGACCAAG
>JADMJQ010000123.1:0-7114 GCA_018780415.1 Roseateles sp.
GCAATGCCGCGGGCATGCAGATACTTCAGGAAGCGCGCCTGGTAGATCGCCATCAAGGGGCCCAAGCCCATAGACACGGTCGGGAACTGCCAGAACGAGGGCATCAACTTGGGATGCGGATAGCTGGACAAGCCCTTGCCGTCCACTTCCTGGCGGAAGCTGTCCAGCTGTTCTTCGCTCAGACGGCCCTCCAGGAAGGCACGCGCGTAGATGCCGGGCGAGCTGTGCCCCTGGATGTAGAGCAGGTCGCCGCCGTGGTTCTCGTTCTCGGCATGCCAGAAATGGTTGAAGCCGGCGCCCAACATCGAGGCCAGCGAGGCGAAGGAGCCGATATGGCCGCCCAGGTCGCCGCCGTCATCCGGATTCAGGCGGTTCGCCCGCACCACCATGGCCATCGCATTCCAGCGCATGTACGCGCGCAGGCGCTTCTCGATCTCGATATTGCCGGGGCAACGCGCTTCCTGGTCGGCGGGAATCGTGTTCACATAAGGCGTGGTGGCCGAGAACGGCACATCGATGCCGGCTTGGCGGGCATGGTCAATCAGTTGATTCAACAGGAAGTGCGCGCGTTCGCCGCCCTCCTCACCAATCACGGCGGACAGCGCGTCCAACCATTCCTTGGTTTCCACCGAATCGGTGTCGTGGGCGCTAGCGCCTGGAAAAGAGAGGGGCAGTGCGGACATGAGCGCTTGTCTCCGTATGAGTGTTTCGGGCTTGGCCGCACCCAGTGGCGGCAGCTCATGCCCAATGATTTAGAGGTTTACATCAAATACTTCGGGCTTGAGTGTCGCACAAGTTTTGTTCACTCTCAAATCGTGCGAGACGATTTCACATAATGAAATCATTTAAACAATTAGGCCATATTGAACGGCAATTGAGGCCGGCCTTCGCGTCCGCTTGATGCCCGGATAATTGCGCCCATGCCCAATGCATTCGATCTCAAATCCGCCAAGCGCAGACTGCTGCTGCCCCTGCAACGCCTGGCCTCGGGCTGGTGGCGGCGCCAGTCGCCGGCGCGCCAAGACCGCTTCGCCACGCTGGGGCCGCTGGTTTCGGTATTGCTGTTTCTAACCGCCATCATCCTGGCCTTCTGGTATTTGAGGAATGAGGAAATCGAGCGCGAATCGGAAGCGGTCAAACGCGATACCGAGATCGCCCAACAGCAAATCCGCCTGCGCCTGATAGAAAACCAGGAACAGCTGATGCGCATCGCGCGCGAGATCGTCACCCGGGCGGTTGACACCCATGACTTCAGCGCCCAGGCCAAGGGTTTCGCGCGCGAGCGCCCCGAGGTCACCCATGTGACCTGGATCAACGCCCGACGCGAGTCGCGCGCCAGCGTCAGCGGTGCCGGCTTTCAGGACGACAGCCTGATGAGTGGCGACGGCAGCGACCCCTCGATGCCGGTGAGCAATCAATCCAACCCACCGGAGCTGGCTTTTCAAAACGCCAAGGAGCGCCGGCAGCCGTCCTACTCACAGGTCTTTACCGACTACAACGGCACCTCGGTATTCCAGGTTCATGTGCCCTTGATCGACCGCAGCGGCTTCAGTGGTGCGCTGATCGCTGAATATTCGGTCGAGGCCTTGCTGCGCTATTACGTGCCGACCGAGGTGTCGGCGCGGCACAGCATGGCGGTGCTGGATGCCAGCGACAACGTCGTCGCCAGCTCGGTGACCCAGATGCCGGGCCGCAGCAATAAGCGCGCGTCCATCTTGCATGAGGCGCCGCTGGCGCCGGCGATGAACGGCCTGGTGCTGCGCGGCGAAGGCTACCGCACCTCGATCGGCCTGATCAGCAACACCTTGTTCTGGATGGTGGTGGCGCTGTCCACCTTGACCGTCTGGATGCTCTTGGGCACCTGGCGCCATATGCGCCGGCGCTTGCAGATCCAGACCGCGCTGACCTCGGAAACCAACTTCCGCCGCGCGATGGAAAACTCGATGTTGACCGGCATGCGCGCGCTTGATCTGGAGTCGCGCATCTCCTACGTCAACCCGGCGTTTTGTGCGATGACCGGCTTCTCCGAGGCCGAGTTGATCGGCCGCAAGCCGCCCTTCCCGTTTTGGCCACCGGACCGGCTGGAAGAAAACGCACGCCTGCTGCAGCAGGAAATCCATGGTCGCAGCCCCTCGGGCGGCGTCGAGGTGAAGATGCTGCGCAAGGATGGCAGCACGTTTGACGGCCGTATGTATGTGTCGCCCCTGGTCGACACCAAGGGCAAGCAGACCGGTTGGATGACCTCGATGACCAATATCACCGAGGCCAAGCGCGTGCGCGATCAGCTCTCGGCCTCGCATGAGCGCTTCACCACCGTGCTGGAAGGCTTGGACGCGGCGGTGTCGGTGCTGTCGGTGCAGCAGGGCGAGCTGCTGTTCGCCAACCGCAGTTACCGGCTCTGGTTCGGCGCCGACCCGGCCGGCCATGCGCTGTTGTCGGGCAGCCAGCTGGGCCGCGGCGGTGGCCCCAATCAACTGGATGAAGCGGACGAAGAAGTCGATGACTACTCGGGCCTACCGGCCCAGCATCTGACCGAAGCCGGCGCCGATCCGCGCGAGGTTTTTGTCGAATCGCTGGAGATGTGGTTTGACGTGCGCACCCGCTATCTACAGTGGACCGATGGGCGGCTGGCGCAGATGCTGATCGCCACCGACATCACCGCCCGCCGGCGCGCCGAGGAACAGGCTTCGCTGCAGGCCGAAAAAGCGCAGATGACCAGCCGCTTGATGACGATGGGCGAGATGGCGTCCAGCGTCGCCCATGAGCTGAACCAGCCGCTCACGGCCATCACCAATTACTGCAACGGCATGGTGTCGCGGGTGCGCAATGACGCGATCCAGAAAGACGATCTGCTGGCCGCGCTGGAAAAAACCGCCAAGCAGGCGCAGCGCGCCGGCCAGATCATTCACCGCATCCGCAACTTCGTGAAGCGCAGCGAGCCCAAACGCGAAGCGGCGCAGGCGCATGACATCGTCGAGGACGCGGTCGAGCTGGCCGGCATCGAGCTGCGCCGGCGCAATGTGGCCATCCACACCTATGTGGCACAGCGCCTGCCGCAGCTGATGGTGGACCCCATCCTGATCGAGCAGGTCTTGATGAATCTGCTCAAGAACGCGGCCGAGGCGATCGACAACGCCGGCCTGCCGCCCTCAAGGCGCCATATCGAACTGCGTGTGATCCCCAAGCACACGCCCGAGTTGGGCGGCCATATCGACTTCAGTGTGACGGATATGGGGCCGGGCATGCCGGAGGAAGTGATTTCGCGCATGTACGAGGCCTTTTTCTCCACCAAGTCGGACGGATTGGGCATTGGCCTAGGGTTATGCCGGTCTATTGTGGAGTCGCACAAGGGGCGAATCAGGGCCGAGAACTTATACAATGGCGCAGCTATTGTGGGCTGCAGGTTCGCCTTCAGCATCCCGGTAGACATATCCCGCCTTGACCCGGCCCTGCCCAGTGGCACAGCCGGGCCGAGCGGGCCGACAGCAACAGCAGTAAACCAAATTTCGACACCATGAGTCTGATTCCGAAGAAGGGCAATGTCTACGTCGTCGATGATGACGAGGCCGTACGAGACTCACTGCAATGGCTGCTGGAAGGCAAGGACTACCGGGTCAAGTGCTTTGATTCCGCCGAATCATTCCTGAGCCGCTACGACCCGCGCGAAGTCGCCTGCCTGATCGCCGACATCCGCATGGAAGGCATGAGCGGCTTGGAGTTGCAAGACCGCCTGCTGGAGCGCAAGAGCCCGCTGCCGGTGGTCTTTATCACCGGCCATGGCGATGTGCCGATGGCGGTGCAGACGATGAAGAAAGGCGCGCTGGACTTCATCGAAAAGCCCTTCAAGGAAGACGAATTGGCGGCCATCGTCGAGCGCATGCTCGAGCAAGCCCGCGCCGCTTTCTCCACCCATCAAGAAGCCGCCAGCCGCGACGCCTTGCTGCAGCGCCTGACCACGCGCGAGTCCCAGGTGCTGGAGCGCATCGTCGCCGGCCGTCTGAACAAGCAGATCGCTGACGATTTGGGCATCAGCATCAAGACGGTGGAAGCGCACCGCGCCAACATCATGGAAAAGTTGAATGCCAACACGGTCGCCGATCTGCTGAAGATTGCGCTCGGCGCGCCGGCCAAGGCTTGAACAAGACCTGACCCCAAGAAGCGCGCCGAGAGCGCGCTTTTGCTTTTTACGGAGATGAATATGACCGCACAATTGATTGACGGCGTGGCCTTGTCCAAGCAGATTCGCGCCGATGTCGCTCAGCGCGCCGCCGCGCTGACGGCCAAGGGTATCAAGCCCGGCCTGGCCGTGGTGCTGGTCGGTGAGGATCCAGCATCCCAGGTCTATGTGCGCAACAAGGTCAAGGCCTGCGCTGACGCCGGTCTGCATTCGGTGCTGGAGAAGTACGACGCGAGCATGAGCGAGGCCGAGTTGCTGGCCCGCCTCGACGCACTGAACCGCGACCCAAGTATTCACGGCATCCTGGTGCAGATGCCCCTGCCCAAACACATCGACCCGCACAAAGTCATCGAGGCAATCGCCACGACCAAGGATGTGGACGGCTACTCGACCCTCAGCGCCGGCGAGTTGATGACACAACTACCGGGCTTTCGACCCTGCACGCCCTATGGCTGCATGAAGCTGATCGAAAGTACCGGCTACGACTTGAGAGGCAAGCACGCAGTCGTGATCGGACGCAGCAACACCGTCGGCAAGCCAATGGCTTTGTTGCTCTTGCAGGCCAATGCCACCGTCACCGTATGCCACAGCGGCACGCCGGACATCGGCTATCACACGCGCCAAGCCGATGTGGTGGTCGCCGCCGTGGGCCGCCGGAATATGTTGACCGCCGATATGGTCAAACCAGGCGCCATCGTCATCGACGTCGGCATCAACCGCAATGACGAGGGCAAGCTTTGCGGCGATGTCGATTTCGACGGCGTCAAAGACGTCGCCGGCTGGATCACACCGGTGCCGGGTGGTGTCGGGCCGATGACGATCACAATGTTGTTGGTCAACACCATGGAATCGGCTGAGAAATTCGCCGCGGAGGCCGCATGATGAGTAACAACCCCTTACTATCCACCGCCGCCCTGCCCGCGTTCGCTCACATCAAGCCCGAGCACATCGCCCCGGCGATCACCGAGTTGCTGAGCGAATCGCGCGCGGCGCTGGCACTGGCCACGTCGGACGCGACCCCGGCCGACTATGACGCGCTGTCGGCCAGTCTGGGCGTCGCCACCGAGCGTCTAGGTCACGCCTGGGGTGCTATCGGCCACCTGAACGCGGTCGCCAACACGCCCGAGCTGCGCGAGGCCTATAACGCCATGCTGCCGGCCGTCACCGAGTTCTTCACCGAACTGGGCGCGGACGAGAAGCTCTACGCCAAGTACAAGGCGATCGCCGCCGCACCCAGTGCGAGCGCCTTGAGTGCGCCGCGCCAGCAGGCGTTGAAGCTGTGGTTGCGCGACTTCGTGCTATCGGGCGCCGAGTTAGCAGGTGAGGCCAAAGAACGCTTCGCTGCGATCCAGGAGCGTAGCGCCGAGCTCGGCCAGCAGTTCTCCGAGCATGTCTTGGACGCCACCGACGGCTATGCCTATTACGCGACGGCCGAGGAGCTGGACGGTGTGCCGGCCGACGCCGTGGCTGCCTCGCTCGAAGCGGCCAAGGCCGAGGGCAAAGACGGCCATAAGCTGACCTTGCACTTCCCCTGCTACTTGCCGGTGATGCAATACGCCAGCAACCGCGAGCTGCGCGCGCGCCTCTACCGCGCTTACGTCACGCGCGCCAGCGAACTCGGTGACAAGCCAGAGTTGGACAACACCGCCATCATCGAAGAGCTGCTGCGCCTGCGCCATGAAGAGGCCGCCCTGCTCGGTTTTGCCAACTTCGCCGAGGCGGCGATGGTGGCCAAGATGGCCGACTCATCCACCCAGGTTTTGGATTTTCTGCGCGACCTGGCCAAACGCGCCCGCCCGTTCGCCGAGAAAGACCTGGCCGAACTGCGTGAGTTTGCCGCCAAGGAGTTGGATCTGGCCGACCTGCAGCCCTGGGACAACGCCTATGCGTCCGAGAAGCTGAAGGAAGCACGCTATGCCTTCAGCGACCAAGAGGTAAGGCAGTACTTCACCGTGCCGCGCGTGCTGGCCGGCTTGTTCGACATCATCGAGCGCCTGTTCAACGTCAAGATCATTGAACAGCAAGCCGAGGTATGGCATGACAGCGCGAAATTTTTCAGGCTGGATAGGAACGGCGAGTTGGTCGGCCAGTTCTACCTCGATCTCTATGCCCGCAGCGGCAAGCGCCCGGGCGCCTGGATGGACGAGGTGCGCAGCCGCTGGGCGCGGCCGGACGGCGCCCAGCAAACGCCGGTGGCGCAGCTGGTCTGCAATTTTTCATCGCCAAACGGGGATAGACCGGCACTATTGAGCCATGACGATGTGACCACGCTGTTCCACGAATTCGGCCATGGCCTGCACCATCTGCTGACGCAGGTGGACGAGCTCGGCGTCTCCGGCATCTCCGGCGTCGAATGGGATGCCGTCGAACTACCCAGTCAGTTCATGGAGAACTTCTGCTGGGAATGGGAAGTCGTGCAACAGCTGACCAGCCATGTCGACACCGGCAAGCCGCTGCCGCGCGAGCTGTTCGACAAGATGACAGCGGCCAAGAACTTCCAGAGCGGCCTGCAGACGCTGCGCCAAATCGAGTTCTCGGTGTTTGATATGCGCTTGCATGCGGAAAAAGGCAGCGAGTCAGCCGTCCAAGCCCTGTTGGACGAGGTGCGTGCTGAAATCGCCGTGATGGCCGCACCCGCCTTCAACCGCAGCCAGCACAGCTTCTCGCACATCTTCGCGGGCGGCTATTCGGCCGGCTACTACAGCTATAAATGGGCCGAGCTGCTGAGCGCCGATGCCTGGAGCGCCTTCGAGGTCGAGGGCGTCTTCAATGCCGCTTGCGGCCAGCGTTATTTGCAGAACGTGCTGGAAGTCGGCGGCTCGCGCCCGGCGATGGACAGCTTCAAGGCCTTCCGCGGCCGCGAGCCGAACATCGATGCCTTGTTGCGGCATCAGGGCATGGCTTGACATTGGCTTCACAGATGGGTTTCTAGACTGG
>JADMJQ010000123.1:7124-28136 GCA_018780415.1 Roseateles sp.
ACACCCACTTTCGGAGCCCTGCATGAAATTCATCCTTCGCACCATCGCCGCCAGCTTGCTGGCCGGCGCCGCCCTCAGCCCCAGCCTGGCTGCCGACGCCGCAGCCAAGAACAAGGTCTTGATCGTCGTCAGCAGCGAAGGCCGCGATCAAGGCAAGACCCGCCCGGGTTTTGAGATGGACGAGTTCGCCCAGGCCTGGCTGCTGCTGCGCGCCAACGGCCTGGAGGTCGACGTCGCCAGCCCGGCCGGCGGCCCCGTGGAAGCCGACCGCTATGACCCGGCCGCCGACTACAACGCGCGCCTGCTCGCCGAGCCCCAGGCCCAGCAGCGGCTGCAACAAACCCTGGCGACCGCCAGCTTGAAGGCGCGTGACTACCGCGCCGTCTTGGTCATGGGCGGCAAGGGCGCCATGTTCGATCTGCCCAAGGACCCCGGCTTGCAACAGCTGCTCAGCGAGATGGACGGCCAGGGCGGCGTGATCGCCGCCGTCTGCCACGGCCCGGCCGCCCTGGCCGAGGTCAAGCGCGCCGATGGCCAGGCGCTGGTCGCCGGCCGCCGCCTGACCGGCTTCAGCAACGAAGAAGAAGCCGCCTTTGGCAAGAAATGGGCGGCCCAGTACGCCTGGCTGCTGGAAGACCGGCTCAAGGCCCAGGGCGCACGCTGGGAAGAAGCCTCGCTGATGATGCCCAAGGTGGTGGTGGACGGCCGCCTGATCACCGGCCAGAACCCCTTCTCCACTGCAGCCATGACCGAGGCGGTGCTGCGTGCCCTTGGGACCGAGCCGGCCGCCCGCCTGCCCTTCAAGGACGAGGCCACCATGCGGCTAGCGCAAGCCTGGCTGGAAGGCGAGTACGCCGCCGTGCAAGCACAGCTGACCGCCGACACCAAGGCCTACAAGATGGACCTGATCGCGATGCTGGGCGTCTACCAGTTCAAGCACGCCAGCGACGACGCGACGCGCCGCCAGGCCCTGTCCCTGATGCGTTTGGCCGAGCCGCATTTCAAGCATGAGCGTCTGGCCTTGACCATCAACGAAGCCAAGCTGGCCCTGGCAACGACCAGACCATGAACGCAGGCCCGCCGCTGCGCATCCTGGTGGTCGAAGACCACGCGCCGCTGCGTGCGCAGATCGTCGCCCTGCTGGCGGGCGCGGTCTGGCGGGTCGAAGAGGCCAGCGACGGCCGCCTGGGCTTGCAGCTGGCCCTGCAGCAGCCGCCCGATGTGCTGGTGCTGGACCTTGGCCTGCCGGGTCTGGACGGGCTGCAGATCTGCCAGCGCCTGCGCGAGCAGGCCGACCGGTATGTGCCGGTGCTGATGCTGACCGCGCGCGACAGCCTCGATGACAAGCGCCTGGGCTTCGGCGCCGGCGCCGACGACTATCTGCTCAAGCCCTTTGCCGGCGAGGAACTGCTGTGGCGCTGCCTGGCCCTGTCCAGGCGCGGCGAGCTCGGCCGCAGCCCGCTGCTGCAGCGCGGCCCGCTGCAAATCGACCGGCGCAGCGGCGAGGTTTGCTATGAGGGTCAGGTCTTGCCCCTGCCGCGCCAGGCCTATCGATTGCTGCTGGCCCTGGCCGAGGCCTGGCCGCGTACGCTCAGCCGCAGCGAGTTGCAGCTAGCACTCTGGATTGATGAGCCGCCCGAATCCGACGCCTTGCGCAGCCATCTCTACACCTTGCGCCAGGGTCTGGGCTCGGCCCACAGCCTGATCAAGACGGTGCACAGCGTCGGCCTGCGTCTGGATGTTGGGCCATGACCACGGCCTATCGCCCGCGCCTGCAGCAACGGATGATGCTGGCCTTCACCGGCTTCACCTTGCTGGTCAGCGCGGTGTTCGGCCTGTTTGCGATGGCCTTTGTCTACACGGTCGAGGACCAGTTCTTCAACAGCGCGCTGAGCCAGGAAGCGCAGCGCCAGCACGCGGGCCGCACCCGGAGCGGCGACTGGCGGGAGCCGGCGCAGGATTTCATCCGCCTCTACCGGCCGGGCCAGGCCCTACCGGAGGACCTGGCCGAGGCACGCCGGCGTGAACCGCGCTCGCGCGAGCTGGCCGGTCTGGGGGGCCGTCACTACCACTTGCTGACGCTGGATCCCGACGGCAGCCTGCTAGTGGCCGAGGTCAGCGCCCAACTTGTGGTGCGGCCGATGCGCCAACAACTGCTGCTCTGGCTGGGCCTGTGGGGCGGCGGCCTGGCCTTGCTGGCGCTGGGCCTGGCCTGGTGGCTATCACGCCGCACCAGCGCGCCGCTGGCACGCCTGGCTGCCCAGGTGGCGAGCAGCCGGCCGGAGCAGTTGCCCACCGACTTGGCACTGCACTACGGCCACGATGAAGTCGGGCAACTGGCCCGTTACTTGGACGGGCTGAACCAGCGGGTTGCCGCCTTGATAGCGCGCGAGCAGGCCTTCACCCGCGACGCCAGCCACGAGTTGCGCACGCCGCTGGCCGTGCTGAGCCTGAGCTGCGAGCGCCTGCAAGCACGGCCTGGCACGGCGGCCCTGCCCGAGATCGCGACGCTGCGCGCGGCGATCTGGCAGTTGCAGCAGACGGTTGAGTTGCTGCTGGCGCTGGCGCGGCAAGCGCCGGCCCAGGCGGACCCGCAGCGCCCGCTGCTGCCGCAGGTCGAACAGGCGGTGCTGGCGCTCGCGCCACTATTGGATGAGCAGCAGATCAGCTTGGTCGTCGACGTGTCGCCAAGCTTGAGCCGCGACTGGCCGCCGGCCCTGACCCAGCTCTTGCTAACAAATCTGCTGGCCAATGCGCTCGCCCATGGTGAGGGCGGCAGCATCCGCATCAGCGCCGACGCCGATGAACTGCGGCTGTGCAACCCCAGCGCGTCGCCGCCACCGGCCCTGCTGGGATCGGGCGCCGCCGGGCGGCTCCATGGCGTCAAGGGCGAGGCCAGCGCCGGCTTGGGCCTGGGCCTGTCCATCGTGCGCCGCTTGGCCGAACGCCACGGCTTGCAGCTGCGCCTGAGCCACCGTGATGGCTGGACCTGTGTTGGCCTGCGTAGCACAAGCGCGCCCGAAGACCACTGAACCCTCATATCTGGCACCCCGCCTGCCCGACTATTGACGACCGCGCTTGAGCTTGCGTGGGAATTCGCTGAAACTCCGCCAACTTCAGATTGAGCAGGAGCGACCCATTGAGTTCTCAAGCAAGCCGCGACGGCACAGCGCGCGCGCGGGTGCGCCGGCATCGATGGCGGCTGCTATCAGGGCTCTTGGTTGGCGCCATCGTTCAGTTGCAGGTGGCCGCTGCGGCGCCGGAACTGCGTTTTTTGACCACCGAGTACCCGCCCTACTCATCGGCCACATTGGAGCGTGGGGGCGCGATGGAATGGGTGTTGCGGGCCGCACTTGAACCGCGCGGCTATGTGGTGCATATCCAGGCCGTGCCCTGGGCACGGGTATCGCGTGAAATCGATCAAGGGCAGGTGGACGGCGTGATGTTGCTGTGGCCCACGGATGTGACGGAGCTGGGCTTGCTGCCCACACAGCCGGTGTTCGTCAGCCAGCTGGGTTTCTTTGTAAGGCGCGCGCACTGGCGCGCCGAGGGCATGAATTGGCAGCAGTTGAAGGGCCAGACCGTGGGCGTGGTGCGCGGCTACAACTACCCGGATCAATTGCGCCAGACCGGCGCGGTCTTGGACGAGGCCATCAGCGACCTTAACAATCTGAAGAAGCTGGCCGCCAAACGGTTCGACTATGTGGCGCTTGAGCGCGCCACCGGCGAGCACCAGCTGGCCCAGAGCGCTGGGGGCGAATTGGCGCGCACCATCGTTTGGCAGGCACCGGCGTTGGTCAGTATTCCCCTGACCTTTGGCATCGTGCCGGGCCGGCCGGGCGCCGCGGCTCTGCTGAGCGAGCTTGAGCAGGCGTTGCAGCAGTTGCGTGGGCAGCGCGCCTTCAAGTCCATCGTGGAGAAGTTCCACGTCACCGCGGCCGGTGGCACGCACGAGCCCAGCCCGACCCAGGGCGTCAAGCCGCCACAAACGACCGCTCGGCCCATCCGGCCGCAATGACTCAGCCGCTTCAGGGCTTGTCCTTGAAGTCCCCCACGGTCGAGATCACAAAACCGTCAGGCCGGATGTGGCGCCGCCAGGCCGCGTTGACCTCGGCCAGCGTCGCCGCTTGAATCAACGCATCGCGGGCCGCCACATAGGCCCAATCCTTGCTGCGGTCGGCCAGCAGATTGAGCGTGCCGGCCAATTGCGCCTCGTTTGCGCGTGACTGCAGGCGCGCTTCGGCAAGGTCCTTCTTGGCGCGCTGCAATTCGGCCTCGCTGATGCCGACCTCATTCATGCGGCGCAGCTCGTCCTGCACCAAGGCAATCACCGCGTCGCGGTTCTCCGGCGCAAAGCTGCCGCCAATGACCAGATTCGCGTCGCTGCCCCAGAACGGCGCGCTCAAGCCGGCGCCGATGCCATAGCTGAGGCCTTCTTGCTGACGCACACGCGCCGACAAGCGACTCTCCATGCCGCCGGCACCGAACACCTGCGTGGCCAAGGTCAAGGGCACAAAGTCGGCGTCCGCCTCGCTGAGCTTGAAGTCCAGCCGCATGCGCAGCGCTGCATTGGCCTTGTCGCGCGCCACCACATCAAAGCGCGCCGACGGTATGGCCACATGGGCGGGCTGGTGCCGAACAAAGCGGGTCGCGGCCGGTTTCTTCCAGTCGCCAAAAAGCCGCTCTAGCGCCTCGTCCAGCCCGGCCGGCAAGGCGCCGACCACCGCCACCTGCGCCTCATTGGCCGACCAATAGTCGGCGTGAAAAGCCTGCACGTCACCAAGCTCGGTCGCCTGTAGCTGCGCGATCTGCTCGTCCAGACTCATCTGGTAGTCGGGTGCCCCAAGTTGAAGTCCCATGGCGCGGTTGTAATGCCCGCGCACCGCCTCGCGCCGCAAGACCTCCAGCTCCTGACGCGATGACTGCATACCGGCCAGCTGGGCCTGCTTGATGCGATCAAAGGCCGCGGCCGGCAGGCTAGGCGTTTGCATCACGGTGGCGGCCAGTTGCAAGACCTCCAGCAATGAATCTCGCTCCGCGGTGATGCTGACGCTGGCACCCTGGTCACCGCCCTGTATGCGCAGATCCGCCTTGAGTCGGATCAAGGCATCTTGCAGCGCCTGCTTGCTCAGGCCCGCGCTGCCTTCCATCATCAACTCACCCACCCAGCCGGTGCCGCGGCGCGCGAACGTCGCATCACGTTCACCCCAGCGCAGCTGCATCTGCAATTGCACCGTGTTGCCGCGCGTTTGCTTGGCCAGGGTCTGCAGCCCAATCCCACCGGGTAGCACCTTGCTGACGGTGCGCTCCTGCAATCTGGCCGGCGTGGGGTCGAAGCGCTCGCCCTCCTCGATCTTGGGCGGGCCCTTCAAGGCGGCCAGGCGTTCGTCCAGCGGCGGCGCGACCGGAATCGCCACTCGCGTCACCGCCGCGGCCGGCACGTAGCGGCCCAGCGTGCGATTGGCCGGCTGCAGATAGGCCCTCCTCACCCGCTCCACATCGGCCAGCGTGACCCGCGGCAGGTCCTCCATCAGCTGGAACAGCAGGCGCCAATCGCCGGCACCGAGCAGGCCGGAGATCTGCTGAATCAGCGCTTCCGGGTTCTTCATCTGCTCGCGGTAGGAGTTCAGCGCCAGCTCGCGCACGCGCCGCAATTCGTCTTCGGTAAAGGGTTTGCCGGCGCGGCCTTCGACCAAATCAAGCAAGAGCTTCTCGACCTTGTCGGCGTCGGCTTGCGTGGGCGGAATCGCCAGCGCCGTGATGCCACCGGGCGCCTGGCCACCCAGTCCGCCCAGGCCCGCGTGCAGGGCCAGCTTGGTTTCGACCAGCTCCTTGTACAACTGGCCGCTCGGCGGCATCGACATCAACAGGCTCAGCACCAGCAGCGGCGCCGAATCGGCATGCGCGATCGCCGGCACATGGTAGTGGGCCAACAGCGCGGGCTGGCCGCCAACGCGCCGCACCACCACCGTGCGCTCGCCGTCTTGCGCCGGCTCCTGCGTATAGGTCTGTGCCAAGGGCTCTGTGGGCTTCTTCAAGGGCCCGAAATGGGCGGCGATCTGGGCCAGCGTGGCGGCTTGATCAAAGCGCCCGGCCACCAGAATGGTCGCGTTATCGGGCCGGTAATGACGCTTGTAAAAAGCCTGCAGCCGTTCAATCGGCACATGCTCGATATCGCTGCGCGCACCAATCGTCGCATTGCCATAGGGGTGCCAGTCATAGGCGACCGCCTGCACGCGCTGGTGCAGCACCTGCATAGGCTCGTTCTCGCCGCGCTCGAACTCATTGCGCACGACGCTCATCTCCTTGTCCAGGTCGGCGCGCGCGATGAAGCTGTTGACCATGCGGTCGGCTTCCAGCGCTAACGCAAAGTTCAAGGTGTCCGGATTGGCGTTGAAGCTTGCAAAGTAATTGGTGCGGTCATTGGTGGTCGTGCCATTGAAACGAATGCCCTTGGCCGCGAAAGCGCCGGGGATGTCGCGGTGCGTGGGCGTGCCCTTGAAGACCAGATGCTCCAGCAAATGCGCCATGCCGTATTCGCCCTGCGACTCATGGCGGCTGCCGACGCGGTAGGTGATATTGACCGTGGTGGTGCTCTGCGCCTCGTCCGGAAACAGCAGGATCTGCAGGCCATTGGGCAGGCGGTACTCGTGGATGCCGCCGAGTTCGCGCACGAAAACGGCTGAGTGCTGCTGAACGACGGCCGCAGCGGGCGCCGGCTTGGCCTCAACGGCGGGCGGCGCCAGTGCGTTGGCCAGGACCAGCGCCAACAACAGCCCAGAAAATCGAAACGGAACACGCGACATACGCAGCCAACTCCAAGCAGGGGGTCCATCAAACTGGCGCATTCTGCGGCAAGAATACGGGCTGAATTTTGTGCAGGCACAGCGCACCGACAATAGCCAAGATATGAAGACACCGAAAAGATTGCAGTCCCTGCTCGACGAAGGCCTGATTGACGGCGTCTCGCGCCAATTGATGAGTGGCAAAGAGGCGCAAGTGTTTGTGGTCCAGTGCGGCGGCGAGACCCGCTGCGCCAAGGTCTACAAAGAGGCCACCCAGCGCAGCTTCCGCCAAGCGGTGGACTACACCGAAAACCGCAAGGTCAAGAACAGCCGCGAGGCCAGAGCGGTGGCCAAGGGCAGCAAGTTCGGCCGCGAGAAGCAAGAAGAAGCCTGGCAAAGTGCCGAGGTCGATGCCTTGTACCGCCTGGCCGGTGCCGGCGTGCGGGTACCCAAGCCCTTCAACTTCTTCGAGGGCGTGCTCTTGATGGAGCTGGTGATGGACGCCGACGGCTCCGCCGCGCCCCGCCTCAATGATGTGCAGTTCACGCCGCAGCAGGCCTGGGCCCATCACGCCACACTCGTGCAGGAGGTCGTGCGCATGCTCTGCGCCGGCATCGTGCACGGTGATCTGTCCGAGTTCAATATCCTGCTGGCGGCCGACGGCCCGGTCATCATCGACCTGCCGCAGGCAGTCGACGCGGCCGGCAACAACCACGCCAAACGGATGCTCTTGCGTGACGTTGAGAACCTGCGCAACTTCTTCGGCCAGTTCGCGCCCGAGCTGCTGCAAAGCGACTTCGGCCACGAGATCTGGGCCCTGTTTGAGCGCGGCGGGCTGACGCCGGACGCCAAGCTGACGGGCCGCTTCGTGCATCAAAATCGCCCGGTCGATCTGCGCGGCGTGCTGCGCGAGATCGACGATGCCCGCGATGAAGACGCGGCACGACGGCTGCGCATGCAGCAGTAGCCGGAGCTCTGGCTTGCTAAATTTGCTCGTTTAGGTAATTTTTACAATCTATAGTGAGCCATCGCTGGGGAGCTTGTAGAAATTTCAGTCGAGGAGATTCAGATGAGCTTCAAGGACTTCAAGATTTCCACCCGCCTGGCGGTGTTGATTGCGTTCATGGCGCTCTTGCTGACCGGCGTTGGCGGCATCGGTCTGTACGGTATTGCCGCCGCCAATGCCGCACTGCGAACCGTCTATGACGACCGCACCGTGCCGCTGGGTCAGCTTGCCACGGTGCAGCAAGCGCAGTTGCGCAACCAGATCAGCATCGCGGCCGCCATGCTGGTGCCGACACCCGAGAACCTGGCCCAAAGAACGGCCGAGATTGACAGCGTCCGGGCCGAGGCCGACAAGGTCTGGACCGCCTATATGGCCACCACCCTGACCGTGGACGAGGCCAAAGCGGCCAAGGAATTTATCGAGTACCGGGCCAAGTTTCAAGAGCAAGGCATCAAACCCACCTTGGCCGCGCTGCAGGCCGGTGACCAAAAAGCCGCCATCGACATCATGCTCAGCCGAGTGCCGGCCCTGTACGAGCCGAGTCGCGAGCGCATGGCCCAGCTGGTGCAGATTCAGCTCGACGAAGCGCGGCTCGAATACAACGCCGCCGTCAAGCGGTATGCGCTGATCCGCAGCAGCGCCATCGTCGCGATTTTGCTTGGCCTGGCACTGGCGGTCTGGTTCGGCTTCAGGCTGCTGCGCAGCATCGGGGCCGCTCTGCAGCAGGCCGGCAGCTTGTCACACAGCATCGCCTCGGGCGACTTGACCGGCGCTGTCCATGATGCCGGCAAGAACGAGGTCGGCGACCTGTTGCGTTCCTTGAGCCAGATGCAAAGCGGCCTGGTCAATGTGGTGGCTAGCGTGCGCGAGGGCTCGGACGGCGTGGCCACCGCCAGCTCCGAAATCGCCTTGGGCAATAACGACCTCAGCGCACGCACCGAGCAGCAGGCCGCCGCGCTCGAGCAAGCGGCCGCCTCGATGGCCGAGCTCAGCACCACGGTGCGGCAAAACGCCGACAGCGCCCAACAAGCCAATCAACTCGCCATGAACGCCAGCGCGGTGGCCATCAAGGGCGGCGACGTCGTCAACCAAGTGGTGCAGACGATGAAGGGCATCAACGAGTCGTCCAAGAAGATTTCCGACATCATCAGCGTGATCGACGGGATCGCCTTTCAGACCAATATCCTGGCGCTGAACGCCGCCGTCGAGGCCGCGCGGGCGGGCGAGCAAGGGCGCGGCTTTGCGGTGGTGGCCAGCGAGGTGCGCAGTCTGGCCGGGCGTTCGGCCGAGGCGGCCAAGGAGATCAAAAACCTCATCAACGCCAGCGTCGAGCGGGTCGAGCAAGGCAGCCAGTTGGTCGACCAGGCCGGCCACACCATGACCGAGGTGGTGAGCTCGATTCAGCGCGTGACCGACATCATGGCCGAGATCAACGCCGCCAGCTCGGAGCAAGCGCAAGGCGTGCAGGAAGTGGGCGAGGCGGTCTCGCAGATCGATCATCTGACGCAGCAGAATGCCGCCTTGGTCGAGCAGATGGCCGCCGCCGCCATGAGTTTGAAGTCGATGGCGAATGACCAAGTGCAGGCGGTAGCGGCGTTCATGCTGCCGGTCGGCAAGGCGGTCGGCGCCAAGTTGCGCCATGTGGTGCGTGCGCCAAGCTCGCTCTGAGCCTCGCGCCCTAGATCCCTAGCGGCTTGACCCCTTCTAACCGGCCCTATTGACGGAGGATGTGATGGCATCGAGCAAGATCAAGTCTATGGTGGTCCATATCAATGACCAGCCACGTTCGGCCCAAGTGCTGGCCTTGGCCAGGCGCTTTGCCGAGGCCCTGGACGCCAGCTTGGCGGCGGTACACGCGGTGGCACCCAGCAACACCGGCGCGTATCTGTCGCCGGAAGCCGCCAGTTTGGCGCTGGACCTGCACAACGGCGAAGACCAACGCCGGATGCAGCGCGCGGCCGAGCTGGTCAAGGCGGCGGGCGGCCAGATCGGCTTCAGCAGCGAGATGGGCGACTCCACCGAGGCGATGGTGCAGATCGCGCGCAACTGCGATCTATTGGTGATGAGCCAACAAGACCCGCAGGTGCCGGACGGTTCGGCCGCTGGCCTGATCGGCCGTTTGCTGGTCTCGGGCGGCTGCCCGATTCTGTTCGTCCCTTATGTCAATGACACGCCGCTTGCGCGCTGCGGCGAGCGCGTGCTGGTGGCTTGGTGTGACAAACGCGAGAGCGCACGCGCGCTGCGCGACGCCCTGCCCTTTTTGCAGCGAGCGAAACATATCGAGCTGGTGCGCTTCGCCGAAGTGGCCGAATTGGGCCCCGAGCCCTTGCTGCGCCCGCAAGCCTATCTGCGCCAGCATGGCGTCGAGTGCACGCTGAAGGTCTTGCACCAGCGCGAGCCTTCGCTGGGCGAGCGCCTGATGTCCTCCTTCATGCCCGACGCCACGGTCGCCGAGGCCTTGCTCTCGCATGCCGCCGACAGCGACAGCGACCTGATCGTGATGGGCGGCTACGGCCAGACGCGTCTCTGGGAGCTGGTGTTGGGCGGCGTTACGCGTTCGATGCTGCACTCGATGACGGTGCCGGTGCTGATGTCGCATTGACAGGACGAAGACGCGGCGGCCGGGGTCCGCTTGACGTAAGCGTCTCAACCAGCACTTGAGCCCCGGGCGGGCACCAGCTCGGTCACCGCAACTTGGGCAAACGCCTGCCGGTCGGCCGAGTAGTCCCATTGTTCTATGCGGCAACAACCCGGGGCTGACGCCGTGCCCCAGCGCAGCAAATTGACCGAGTTGGGTGCCTCTCTACGCACCCGCGACGACACCGCTGTGCCTGCCTGCACTGCCCACATGGGCCGGGCTAGGCCGTGCAGCGGCAGCACATAGGGCAGGTGGATGTGCCCGCCCAGCACCAGGTCTACCCCGGCGTCGGCCCAACGTGGCAGTGCGTTTGCAGCCCCACGCAACAGGTTGACCGCATCTTCGGCCCGTTTCACGGCCACTGGCTGGTGCACCACCACCAGACGCAACTGCGCTGCCCCCGCACCCGCAAAGGCACGCGCCACCCGGTCGATTTGGGATGCAGACACCTCGCCATGCTTGTGCCGCCAGGGCCGGGTGGTGTTCACACACACCACCCTCAGGTCGGCGGTGTTGAGCACCGGCTCCAGATCAGGCCCGAAGGCCGCAAGGTGGTGGGCATAGGGGTGGCGCCAGCGCGTCCACAGATCAAAAAGTGGAATGCCGTGATTGCCTGGAATGGCCAAGACCGGCACACCGAGGCGGTCCACGAAGGCACGCGCCGCACGGAATTGCGCGGGTCGGGCGCGCTGCGTGATGTCGCCCGAGAGCAGCAACAGATCGGGTCGCTGCTGCTGGGCCAACGCCGCCAGCGCTTCCACCACCTGTGTCTGCTCGGTGCCGAAATGCGGGTCAGAGACTTGCATCACCACGCTCATCCGCCGCTCCCTTGGGTGTCAGCTGCGGGGCCGGGTGACTTGCCCGATGCGGCAACCGCCGCGGGTTCTTCCGGGCGGGGCTTCAGCAAAAACAAGGGTTGCGCCAGCACCCTGAAGTGGAGCGGCGCGCGCATCCGCGCCACCTCGCCATCAAAAGCCACCTTCACCCCGCGACGGCCGGCTGCAAGCGTAGGTTTCACCCGCAAGCGTTCAAACTCGAAATGCTCCACGCTTTGCGCATCGCCCAGCGTGCCCATGGCACCGCGCAGCATCAGCCTGAGCATGGCCAGCGTGCCTATGGGCTTCAGCATGACGGCGGTCAGAAAGCCCGCGTCAGCTGCCTGCAGCGGGCTGGCGGGTGCGCGTACGCCCAATTGCTCCAGCTGCAAGCGGTTGTTGCCGACGAACAGCGTCAGCGTTCGCACCTCACGGACTTGGGCGCCCTGCTCAATGGTCAGGCGCAGCTTTCTTTGAGCGCGCAGCAGCGTGGCACTGGCCGCCCAGAACGCCACCCAACGGCTGCGCCCAAAACGTGCCTTGTAGGCCTCGCGTTCTTCCAGCAGTTCGGGGTACAGGCCCAGGCTGGCGTTGACCAGGAATACCCGCTCATTGACGGCCGCGACTTGCACAGGATGGGGCGCGCAGTTCAACAGCAGCTCGACAGCCTGCGCCGGGTCGGCCGCAATACCGTGGGTGCGGGCGAAGTAGTTGAAGGTGCCCTGGGGCACCACCCCCATGGGGCAGCCGATGGCATGCGCAGCTTGTGCAACGGTGTTGATGGTGCCATCGCCACCCACAGCGACCACCGCCGTGCCTGTGGCCTTGGCCTGTGCAGCCGCCCGCTGCGCCACGCCTGCCAATTCAGCAGCGGGGCTGAACAACAGGTCCCCGCGCCGCCCGGCTGCGCGCAGAGCGGTTTCAATGACTTCGCGCTTGGTGCTCGCGTCATTGCTGCCCGCCGCTGCGTTGATGACGAATTGCAGGGACGCGGCGGGGTCAATTTCAGGGCAGTTGAGCATCAGGTAATCGCTTGATAACGGGGCACATGAACGCCATCATGGCGCAAGGGCTCAGCCAACACTGTGCGCTCGCCCTCCTTGGGATAGGCCCCCGGCGCGTCGTACAGGCCCAGCCACGGCCCGAGGACCGGTATTCATGAGGCTGCGTCAGTGCGTACCTGTTTTGTTGGCGTCACTATCGGCTGGCCGCCCATTCAACAACTGATGCTCACTGCTGAGCATGCGAGCCGGCCATTGCGCCAACAGCAAAACTGCCGCCATCAACCACAGCGGCGCGGCGCTGACGCTGGCCGCTGCGAGCAGGCCAAAGCCGACCGGCATCGCCACCGTCGCGCCGTTGGTGGCCACCATGCGCAGGCCCAGGGCTTGGCCCTGCCGGTCGGCGGGCGTGACCTGGTGCAGCATCGCCATCACCATGGGCTGTACCGAACCCAGCGCCAGGCCCAACAGGGCCGAGCCCAGCATCAGCCCCGGCGTGCCGGGCAACCAGGCATAGGCAGCCAAGGTGGCGGCGGCCATCAACATCGCCACTCGCAGTGCGACGATCTCGTCCAAACGTTCGGCCCAGCGGATGATGGCCAGGCGCACCACGATGGCGGCGACCGCGAACGCGGCCAGCACCAGGCCGATATTCGACGCACTCAAGCCCTTGGCATGGCCGATCACCGGCACCACAAAGCTGTGTGCGTCCCAGGCCGAGGCCAGCACCACATTGAGCAGCAACAAATAGCGCAGAGCCGGCAGCCGCAACAGCTCCCAGGCCGGCTTGGCGCGGCCACCCGCGCGCTGCGGCTTCGGGGTGTGGCGCGGCACCTTGAGGGCCAGGCCCCAGGCCAGCATCGGCAGCAACACAGCCAAGGCGAAGGCAGCGCGGAAGCTGACATAGTCGATCAACAAGCCCGCCGCCACCGGCGCCAAGGCATTCGACAGGGCCGGCCCCAAGGCCATCCAACCGAACACACGCTTGAGCTCGGACGGCTCGTCGGCCATCTGGCCGGCCTCGCGCTGAATCGCCACCGCCGCCACACTGAGCGCGCCGCCGCTGAGCAGGCAACTCAGGCCTATCGTCCACAGGCCCTGGCCGGCCAGAGCCACCAGCGCACCGCCAAGGCCCATCAGCACGGCGATGCCGACCGGCCGGTGCAGGCCAAAACGGTCGGCTTGCCGCCCCGCCCACATCGCCAGCAACATCGGCGTGACCGCGAACAGGCTGAGCAAGAGCCCGACCGCCCATTCGCCATGACCTTGGTGCAACACCCACAAGCTGGCCGCCATGCGCGTCACCGCCATGCAGGCATGAATCGCAATCAAGGATCCAACCAGCCAGGGGAAGGCGCGGCGCAACTCGGCGGCCGGGCTGCCGGGGCTCAAGACTTGGCCTCGTCGGCAGCGTCATCAACACCGTCTGCCGCTGCCAGCTTCAGCAGCGCCTGCGCCGCGTCGTCGGGCAACGCCTCGACGTCCTTGAGCCGTCTCGTCATCGCCCGCGTGCGCGTCTCGGCCAGATCAATGCTGTTGCTGGCCTCGTCGAGCTTCTTCTTGGTCTTGGCCAAGACCTCGCCGAACTTGCCGAACTCGGTCTTGACAGCACCCAGCACCTCCCAGACCTCGGCCGAGCGCTGCTCCAGCGCGAGTGTCCTGAAACCCATCTGCAAGCTGGTCAGGGTGGCCAGCAAGGTGGTCGGGCCGACCAGCATCACCTTGAATTCCCGCTGCAGAGACTCCAGCAAACCGGGCCGGCGCAGCGCCTCGGCATACAGGCCCTCGGTCGGCACAAACAGCATGCCGAAGTCGGTGGTGTGAGGCGGGGCGATGTATTTGTCGCGAATGGTCTTGGCTTCGGCGCGCAGGCGCGTTTCGATCGCCTTGCTGGACTGCTCGACGCCCAGCGCATCGGCGCGCTCCTGCGCATCGAGCAAGCGCTCATAGTCTTCACGCGGGAACTTGGCGTCGATGGGCAGCCACAGCGGTGCGCCGTCGGCCCGCTGGCCCGGCAGTTTGATGGCGAACTCGACCCGTTCATTGCTGCCCGGCACGGTCACCACATTGGCGGCGTACTGCTCGGCGGTGAAGACCTGCTCCAGCAAGCCCTGCAACTGCACCTCACCGAAGATGCCGCGTGTTTTCACATTCGTCAGCACCCGGCTCAGGCTGCCCACATCACGGGCCAGGCCCTGCATCTCGCCCAGGCCCTTGTGCACCTGCTCCAGCCGCTCGGCCACCTGCTTGAAGCTCTCGCCCAGGCGCTGTTCCAGCGTCGCATGCAACTTCTCGTCGACGGTGGCGCGCATTTGCTCGAGCTTTTTTTCGTTGTCCTGCTGGATCAGGCTGAGGCGCTGCTCGACCGTCTGGGCGAGTGCTCGCAAGCTCTCGCTGAGGGTCTGCGTTTGGCGCTGCGCGGCCAGGTCCTGCGCCTCGCGCGAGGCCAGCGCCTGGGCGGTCTGCGCTTGGCTGCTGCCGGCCAAGCCGCTGCTCAGGGCCTGCTGAAAGCGCGCCAGGCTTTGCGATAGCTCCTGACGGGTCGCACCGGCGCTGCGGGTAAGCTCATCGCGCAGTTCGCGCTCCAGCCGCTCATTGGCTTGCTGCAGGGTGGGCAGCAAATTGGCATCTGCTCTGCCCTCGCTCGCCGTCCGGCGCATTTGCAACCAGAGCAAAAAAATGCCCAGCATCAGCAGGCCCAAGGCCGCCAAGCACATCGCTTCGAAAACAGTCATGGCCGGATTGTCTCAGCTGCGCCGGGTCGCAAAGCATCAAGCGTGCGCGCCGCAGACCTGAGGGCATTCCCTGCCCGAAATGCAGCGCTTCTTAGGAAACAATCCCACCTAACGTCAGCGGTCAACGCACGACGTCAAACCATCAAAACAATGAACAGCAGGGGGATTCGATGCAACGCAGGGTTTTGTTGTGCGCGCTGGCCGCGACAGCGCTGAGCGCCGGTTTGAGCAGCCCCGGCGCCCTGGCGGCCGAGCCCGAGCCCAAGTTCGCCGTGCTGTCCCTGATCGGCGACAGGATCAATGTCGTGACCTTTCAGCCGACGGTCAACAGCAAAATGGACCGCAATATCAAGCAGTCGGCCGCCATTCCAGATGCCCCTTTCGACGTCACCGCGCTGCGGGCCGTACAGGCCAGCATCAAGGCGCTGAAGGGGCCGGGCGAGGTCTTGCTGTACCGATCACCGTCGATTGAGCTGTTCGGTGACCCATGGGGGCTGTTCGAGGGCAGCACATTGCGCTTGCCGCCAGACTTGGTCGCGGCGATGAAGAAGGACGGCGCCAGCCATTTATTGCTGCTGACGCGCAACCGTCAGGGCGCCCAGCTGCAGATGATCAACGGCTCGGTGGGCAGCGGCCGGCTGGAAGGCATTGGCTTCTACATTGACCGTCAGATGTATGTGCGGGACAGCAAAACACAGGAAAGCAGCCAGGGTTTTCTGGCGCCCTATACCTATTTGCAACTGTCCTTGGTTGGCTTGTCCAACTTGCAGATCCTGCAGCAGCAGTCGATCAGCAGCTCCCGGACCATAGGCTCGGCGCGCAGCGAAGATGGCTTTGACCCCTGGCAAACGTTGAGCCCGGAGGACAAGATCAGCACCCTGGAGCGGATGTTAGAGACGGAGTTGCGCGAGGCCGTGCCGGCCCTGATTGCGCCGATCTAGCCAGTCCGCGAACCAGGCCCACGAACTAGACAAGCCCATGGACCGGCGGCGCTTTCTCCACTATGGCACCGCCGCGCCCATGGCGGCCCTCTTGGCCGCTTGCGGCGGAGGCGGCTCGGTGGACGGTCCTGGCCCGACGCCGACGCCCACGCCCGCTCCGACTCCTCTCCCGCCCGGCGGCGGCCCGTCCGCCAGCGAATGGGAGGCGTTGAGCGCCCAACTCAAGGGCCAGCTGGTCCGCCCCGGCCATGCCGACTATGAGCGCCTGCGCCGACCCGCCAATGCGCGCTTTGATGCGCTGTTGCCGCAAGCGCTGATCCGCTGCGCCGGCACAGCCGACATCCAGGCCGGTCTGGCCTTTGCCAACCGCCTCAAACTGGCCGTCGTGCCGCGCGGCGGCGGCCACAGCTATATCGGCAACTCGACCGGCACGGGCCTCGTCATCGACGTCGGCGCAATGGACAGCGTGCGTCTGGACGGCGAGTTAGCCAGCGTCGGCGCCGGCGCCAAGCTGGCCGATGTGTACGAGGGCTTGATCTCGCAAGGCCGCTGCATCCCGTCCGGCAGTTGCGTGACGGTCGGCATCGCCGGCATCACCCTGGGCGGCGGCTTCGGTGTGATCGACCGGGCCTACGGCCTGACTTGCGACGTGCTGCGCAGCGCGCGCGTGATCACCTCCGATGGCGCCGAACTGCTCTGCAGCGAGAGCCAGAACGCCGACCTGTTCTGGGCGCTGCGCGGCGGCGGCGGAGGCAACTTTGGGATCGTCAGCGAGTTCACGTTTCAAACCCATGCCGTGACGCCCTTGCAGCAGTTCGCGGCCGACTTCGGCTTGGCCGATCTACCGGCGGTGCTGGCGGCCTGGAGCCAATGGCCCAAGACCATGCCGGATCAGATTTGGTCGCAACTCGTCGTTTCGTCCGTCGGCTGCCATCTGTGGGGCTTCGGCATCGGGGACGCGGCAGTCTTGCAGCCGCATTGGCAGACCTTGCTGGCCCATATCGGCCGCACTGCCTTGAACAATACCGTCCAAGCGCGCAGCTACCGCGAGGTGATGCTGGGCGCTTGCGCCAGCCTGAGAACCGCACAATGTCACCTGCCGGGCCAGAATCCTGCAGGGCTGCTGGGCCGAGTCGCGATGGCCGCCAGCTCCGACTTCTTCGACAGCCTGGCCGATCCACAAGGCATGGCCGCCGCGCTGAGCACGGCCGTACTGGCGCGTCGCAGCGCCGGCAGCCCCGGCACGGTCATCATGAATCTGATGGGCGGCGCGGTCGGCCGCGTGGCGCCGGACGCGAGCGCGTTTGTGCACCGCCAGGCCTTGTTCAGCGCTCAGTATTACGTCGAGTACAGCCCCAGCACCGCAGCCGCCGAGCTCAGCGAAGGCGAGCTATGGGCACATGGCATGCGCCAATTGATGCGCCCCTGGAGCAGCGGCCGCGCCTACCAAAACTATCTCGACGCCTTGATCGCCGACCCCGAGCAGGCCTATTACGGCAGCAATTTGGCGCGACTCAAGCAGATCAAGGCCAAGTTCGATCCGCAAGGTTTGTTCAAGCAGGCGCAGGGCATCACGGCGGCCTGAATGACCTGAGTGGGCGCCTCACGCGGCCTCGCTTGTCAGCACGAAAACTCGTAGACCGCCGACGTGATGGTCCCGCGCCAATAGGGTTTGCGCCCGTCAAGCGTCAACCAAGCGGCTTCTCCACTCAGAGGCACGCGCATGCCATGGCGCTCCTGGTAGTTCGACATGAGCCCCTCCCACGGCAGCATCAGCAGCTTGCCGCCCACCAAGGCGCCACGGGCTGCCGCCACGATGCGGGTGACCAGACCGTCGGCGTCGAAGCTGTAGCGCATCGTCAGGCTGAGCTCGCCGTCTACCATGGTGGCATCGGCTGAAGTCTCATCCACCGCGACCCAAGCGGTGCCCTGGCTGGGCAGCAGGGCTGTCGGGTACCAGGTCGCCTCCATCATGTAGCGCATCAACTCGCCGCGCGCAAACTCTGCCCTGCCCTGTTGGCGACCCAGCGTAAAAAGCCCCAAAGCGGCCGCATGCAGGCTGCCCACACCCGCCACATAGGCATCGTGAACATGGACGGCGATGCCGGGCAGCAGCGCCATGCGCGCATTCCACACAAAGCCCGGCCGGCGCGTCACAACCCTTTGCTCCGAAGTGAAGGGAAACCACATGGCCCAGTGACTCAGCGCCGTCACGCTGAACGTGCCGTTGTGCCGCACGGTGGCAGCCGTGACGATGGGCTGCCCATCCTGGAGGACGGCGCGGAAATAGCGCTGCACCGGTGCCGGCAGGCCTTGGATTTCTTCGGCGTCGTAACGCAAGCTGATGGCGGGCAGGCGGCTCGCCTCCAGCTGGCTCCATAGCGCCTGCGTCGCGGCAGCCCAGCGGGAACGCCCGCACTGGCCCAAACCAACAAGCGCGGCGAGCAAGGCGCCGAGAAGCAGGGCAGCCCAGGTCATCCAGCTCACCGATTGGCCGACTTCGAGCGCACCCATCGCTTCAGACCAGCACAGCGGCAAGCGGCCGGCGCAGTGAGCGCGGCATCGCCGCGCCGCGACCAAAGCGCACGATCAGATCGGGCCGTTGGCCAGCCAATCCCAGCCCAGACGCGAACTGCGGCCTGCTCGCGGCGACCTCGATCGCTTGGTTGATGAAAGCGTTGCGGATGCCCAGCGCTGTGGCTTGCAGCGCAAAACGCTCATAACTGCGCCCCACCTCGACCCAGTTATGTTTGTCGGCGACGTGGCCGACAAACACGGCGATGCCGGCAGAGCTGCGAATCTGCCGAACGTATTTGTCGTTCTCGCTCTTGGCCCTGAAGAAGCCGTCGAAAGCCATGTCGCCCAGCCAGGTCGGCAGGGTCGGGTTGCCGGTGCAGGCGCTGAACAAACCGTCGCCGCTGCGCACGGCAGCCGCGCCATTGAAGCGGATCCAGGCCTTGAGTTCCTTGACGAAGGCCGGGTCGGCCATTTGGGCGCTGTTGGCGGCGATCACCTGTTCCAGCACGCGCTCGATGGCGGCACGCTCGGTCAGCAGCAGCATGCGCACGCTGCTGGAGTTGCCCGCAGTTTCGAGCAAGTTCAGCTCGGCGGCGGACAGCGGCTTGGCGTCGTAATCGCCCCGGGTGCATTGGCGTGCAGCCATTGCCTTGAACATGGGGCCGACCTGGGCGGCTGTCTTCGCCAATGACAACTGCACGGCATCGCGCGAGGCATCGAAGCTGGCCTCGGCGTGCAGGCCGTGGGCCAGCGCGGCCTGCGCAAGGTTCTCGGCGGCGCAACCCAGGGATACGAACAGGTGGTGATCGTCCGGGTCCACGGCCGGGCAGCGCCGCGCCAAGTCCGGCAGGATGGTGATGGCTGTTGCTTGCTCGATGCTGAATTTCCAGCACTGGGTGTTGTGGCTGGAGGGTGCCAGCGTCGCGCAACGGACCAACTCCCTGCCAAGGGCCGCGCTGTCGAACCCACTCAATGGACCCAGCCGCCAAGTTCGGGCAGCCAGCGCCTCATAGCCGTCCGCTGCGGAGTCCGGCGTGCATCCACTCGTCGCCAGGGCCGCCACCAGCAGACCGGGTGCTGCGATGGAAAACTGTCTGCGTGTCGTCATGGTCGTGAATCCTCTGTCGCTTGACCAGCTTGAATAGCAAGCAATATAGGCCGAGCCATCTGGCGATTCAGTGCGTTAGCGCACGCGGTGACCGCAGCGGCTAGGTGCGCTGCGCAACAGACCCGTCCGATCTTTGCAGGTCAGACTGACCAGTCTGCTGCACACATTGCAAACTCATAGGAGCCCTCATGCCGCAAAAAGCCTGGAGCGCCAAGCGCGAACGTCAATACGCCCATATCAAGACCAGCTTGCTTGAAGGCGGCAAGCCGGAGGCCTTGGCCGAGGAGATCGCCGCGCGGGTGGTCAACAAAGAGCGGGCGCAACAAGGAGAATCGGCAACTGCCAGCGCATCGTCGCTCAATGACATATCGGCCGGTCGGCGCGGCGGCCTGCGCTCGCACCAAGGCGCCGGCGGGCGCACCTTGCTGCAACTGCGCAATGAGGCCAGGCAACGCGGTCTCAAAGGGCGTTCGGCGATGAACAAGGCGCAGCTTGAGGCGGCACTCGCCAGATGATGGCGATGAATAGCAGCACGCCCAGGCCCATCGTCCTGATCACCGGCGCGAGCGGCAATCTCGGCCGCTCGGTCGCCAAGGCCTTGAGCGCGCACTACCAGATCGTCGGCCTGGACAAGGAGGCGCATGAAGCCAAGCCGGGCAGCGGCGACGACAAGGAATACGTCGATTTCCCCGTCCTGGCGGTCGACCTCAGCGCGGATGACTCGGTGCTGGCGGCGCTGCAGGCCTTTCGGTCCGCCCACGGTGCGCGCATTGCCAGCGTCGTGCACCTGGCCGCCTATTTCGATTTCACCGGCGAGGACAACCCGCTCTATCAAACGGTCAATGTGGACGGGACGCGGCGACTCTTGCGCGCGCTGCAGGGCTTTGAGGTGGCGCAGTTCTTGTACCCCAGCACCATGCTGGTCCACGCGCCCTGCCGCCCGGGTGAACTCATCAATGAAGCGCAGCCCATTGCACCGGCCTGGGCCTATCCAAAGTCAAAAGCGGCGGCCGAGGAAGAGCTGCGAGCGGAGCATGGCCACATCGCCTGCGTGGTACTGCGCCTGGCGGGCGTTTACGACAGCCACACCATGGTGCCCACCATGGCGCAACAAATGGCCCGCATCTACGAGCGCGACCTGCAAAGCCATCTCTATGCCGGCAGCATGCTGGTGGGCCAGTCGGCATTGCACCGTGAGGACATGCTGGACGCGCTGCGGCGCACCATCGATCGGCGCGGCCAGCTGCCCAGCGGCACCGAGATCCTGATCGGCGAGGCGCAGGCCATCGGCTACGGTGTGCTGCAAGACCGGCTGGGCCAGCTGATGCATGGCGAGGGCGACTGGCCCACCATTCAACTGAGCAAGCCGATCGCCGCGGCCGGCGCCTGGGTGCAGGTCCTGCTGGAGCCCTTGGTGCCGGACGCGATCTACGGCGGCAAGCCACCCTTCATCCGCCCCTTTATGG
>JADMJQ010000123.1:28146-43850 GCA_018780415.1 Roseateles sp.
GGCCGACGACCACTACGCGCTCGACATCCGGCGTGCGCGCCAATTGTTGGACTGGGAGCCCCGGCATGACTTGGCGGATGAATTGCCAAACTTGGTGGCCGAGCTGAAGGCCGACCCGGCGGCTTGGTATGCCGCGAATGGCGTGGTCGCGCCAAGCTGGATAGAAAAAGCGGCCGACAAAGCCGCAAATCCACCGGTGGCGGCCGACAACCCCGATCTGCTGCGCACACGCCACGAGGCGCAACGCAAAGCCGAGCATGCGTCCTGGCGCTGGGCGCACTTTGTCAACATCGGCCTGGGCAGCTGGTTGTTGACGCAGCCACTGCTGGTCGGCGTTCAAGAGGCCGGGCTGGCAGCCGGCGAGATGGCCATGGGCTTGCTGCTGATGGCTTGCGCCAGCTTGGCGCTATCTTGGCGCGCGGTATGGGCGCGCTGGCTGTGTGCGGTCATAGGCGCGGTAGTGATGGCCCTGCCCTTTGTCTGGTCCACCGCCAACGCCGCGGCCTATCTCTCGGACACGCTCGTCGGCGCGCTGATCTTCGGCCTGGCCGTGTGCGGCAAGCCCGAGCCCGGCTCGTCGGCCAGCGCGGCCTTGACGGGCCCCTCCGTGCCGCCCGGCTGGAGCTACAACCCATCCGAATGGAGCCAGCGCATCCCCATCATCGTGCTGGCACTGCTGGGCCTGTATATATCGCGTTATCTGGCCGGCTATCAGCTCGGTCATCTGCCGGGCATATGGGACCCGTTCTTCGTCGGCTCGACCGCCGACCCGCGTAACGGCACCGAGGAGATCGTCACCTCCTGGGTCTCCAAGGCCTTGCCGGTGTCGGATGCGGCGCTGGGCGGCTACACCTATTTGCTGGAAATCCTCACCGGCCTGGTCGGCTCGCAGCGACGCTGGCGCACCGCCCCCTGGCTGGTGCTCTTGTTCGGCCTGATGATCGTTCCCTTGGGGCTGACGACGATTCTATTCATCGTCATCCAGCCCGTCGTGCTGGGCACCTGGAGCACGCTGGCCTTGGTCGGCGGCGCGGCGGTGCTGGTCCAGATTCCCTATTCGCTGGACGAGTTGCTGGCCACCTGCCAGTTCTTGCGCCGGCGCGTGCGCGCGGGAAAGTCCTGGCTGCTGGTGCTTTTGCTGGGCGACACCGATGAGCTGCCCACCGCTGCGAATGCCAAGGTCAATGACGACGATGAGTTCAACCGTCCACCGGGCCAGGTGCTGAAGAACATGCTGGGCGGCGGTGTCAGCCTGCCCTGGAACTTGGGGCTGGCGGGCCTGATCGGCCTGGCCCTGCTGTTCACCCGCCCTGCCCTCGGCGCCGAAGGGGCGATGGCCGATGCGCATCACATCATCGGCTGCCTGGTGCTGACCATCTGCGCCATCGCGGCGGCCGAAATGGCCAGACCGGCAAGGATGCTGAATGGGGTGCTCGGCCTCGGCCTCATGCTGATGCCGCTGCTGCTTGATGGCAACAAGCTGAGCGTCGCCACCAGCGTCGGCCTGGGGCTCGCCTTGATGCTGCTGAGCATGCGGCGTGGGCCTATCGTCGAACGATATGGTGACTGGAATCGCTGGTTGGTCTAGACGCTTGCAGGGCCAACTCAGCGAAGCTTCACCTTGGCCTTGTCTGCGAGCTTGCTGTCCGGGTAAACAATCACTTGCGTGCCAACCGTGAGCCCTTCCTTGACCCAGGCGCTGACGCCGTTGCGGGCCTGCACGCTGATTTCCTTCAGATGAGCGCGGTCTTTTTCCACCACGAAGACCCCGACTCGTGAGCCGATGGGAAAGAGCGCGCTGACCGGCACCATCACCGCGTTCTCCTGCACTTGCACCAGCAGGCGCACATCGACCTTGAAGCCGTCGCCCAAGGCCTGCCATTGCGCGGCCGGCGCCGTGATGTCGACCACCACATTGACGCGCTGCTCTTCCACGCCCAGCGCCGACACCTTGGTGAACGCGGCCGGCTCAACCCAGCGCACGCGGCCGCTGAGTGCCTGACTGGGCGACTGGGTGCCGCCCCAGTTCAACAGCTCCACCGCAGCACCGGGCCGCACCTGGGTGGCGTCTTCGGTCAGGATGTCCACCACCACCTCCAGTTGGCTTGGGTCGCCCAGCTCGACCAGGCCGGTGCCCGCCGACACGCTGGCTTCGCTCTGCTGCAAGACCTTCAGCACCTTGCCACTGACGGGGGCCTTGACGGCAAAGCTGGGTTGCGCGCCGCCCAGTGGCGCTTGGGCGTATTGCTGGCGCGCGGCCAAGGCCTGTTCCAGCTCATGGCGGGCGGCGTTCTCTTCTTGGCGCACGCTTTCCAGCTCTTGCACGCGTTGGCGCAGAGCGAGCCGGCCGGTCTCGTTTTGGGTGGGAGAGATGAAACCCTGCAGAGCCAGCGCTTCGCTGCGCCGCAGCTCCACCTGCGCTTGATCCATCGCAGCCTTGGCGCGCCCCACATTGGCTTGGGCGCGGGCCAGCGCGGCCGTCATGGTGCCGACGCGCGCCACTTGCTCGGCGCGAGTGCGTTCATCCAGCAGGCCCGGCGCCATCGGCCACAGCAGGGCGACGGTCGCACCTTGAGCGACCTCGTCACCCTGCTTCAGCAGCACCCGGCCGACCCGCCCGGCCAGCGGCGCTGAGACGATGAAGCGGTCGCGCACGCGGGTCTTGCCGTAGTCCTGCACGGCGCGCTCGAAACGGCCCAGGGTTACAGCGGCCACTTCTACCGTGGCCGGTCTTGGCATGAAGGCCCACAGCAGCAGCGCCGCCAGCAGCAGGCCCGCAACGCCCAGCAACAGATTGCGCTTCAACTTTGACTTGGGCGCTGACGGCGCGGGCGTGGCGGGATCCTTGGGGCTATTGCTCATCTTGATTCCAAAAGTGGCAGTTTCATTCGCGCGTCTTCAGCACCGCAACCAGGTCCAGTGCATCAACGCGCCGGCGCACGATGAAGGCGCTGACCGCACCGGCCAGCAGCACGCACAGGGCCGAAAACGCATAGGTAGCGGGCGTGATTACAAAGGGGAAATAAAACTCGTCGGTTTGAATCGCTGTGACGATGCCGCCCGCCAGCAAATAGCCCAGCAACATGCCCAGCGGCATGGCCAGCGCGATTTCAATCGCCAACTCGCCCAGCAAAATGGCCGAGACTTCGCCGCGCGTAAAGCCCAGCACGCGCAAGCTGGCCAGCTCCCAGCCGCGCTCCGCCAACGCAATGCGAGCATTGTTATAGACCACGCCAACGGCGATCACGATGGCAAAGGCGGTCAGCACCGAGCTGACCATCAGCAGATTGCCGACGGTCACGTCTTCGATATTCTTGGCCATCGTCGATTTGCTGATGACCAGGCCCACGCGGGGCAAGTCCTTGAGGCGACCGAGCAAGGTGGCTTCAGCACCGACATCACGCGCCACGGCCAAGGTGAAGCTGTTCACCACGTCGCCCTCGCGCAAGAGCTTGTTGAGGCTTGCCCGCTGCATATAGGCGTTGAGCCCCAGCATTTCATGCACGGTGCCGCTGACCGGCAGCTCCAGCACTTCGCGCCGACCCTCCTGCATTTCCACCCGCAGCAAGTCGCCCACTTGCACCTGCAGCTTGGCGGCCAGGCGATCCGTCAGCAAGAGCCCGTCGTGCGGAGCCGCGTAAGCGTGGCCCTTCATGTCCACAATCCGGCTCAGATCGGGCTGCGGCGCTTTGCCAGACAGGGTGCCGCGCCAATGGTGCTGGCCATTGACCAGCCGCACCGGCACGCTGCGCATGCCTTCCACTGCGGTGACATGGGGCAGCTTGGCGGCCTCATACAAGACCTCGGCAGGCGTGGCCTCCAGCAAGGCCGCCACCACGTCGCCGCGCAGCACCTGGCTGAACTGCGTGTCCATCAGCACCGCCACCGAGTCACGCATAAAGGCCCCGGTGATCACGATCGCCATCGAAAGCGCCACACCAAACACGGTGAGGCTGCTACGCAAAGGCCGGCGCGCCATCGTACGCAACACCATGCGCAGCGCCGGCGACAGACTCTTTTGCAAACCCCACCGCTCAATCAACATGGGTTTGTAAATGCCGGGCGAAGGCGCGCGCATCGCCTCGGCCGGGGCTAACTGCACGGTTGCGCGGATGGCGCTGACGGTAGCCAGAACCGCCGCGCCCAACGTCACGAACACGGCCACCAGCACCAGATCGGGCCGCAGCCTAAAGCGCATGTCCGGAAAGCGAAAAGACTCCGCGTAGACGCCGACAAAAAGCTGCCCCAACACGGCGCCCAGGGCCAGGCCCAGCACCACGCCCAGCGCAACGATCAGCAGCAGCAGCTTCAGATAGTGCAGGCCAATCGCCAGATTGTCATAACCCAGCGCTTTCAGCGCGGCGACCTGCTCACGCTGCGTGGCGATCTGCCGCCCCAGCACCACATTGAGCAAGAAGGCCGCGACCGCCAAAAAGATGCTGGGCAGCACCGTGCCCATCACCCGCTGCTGGCTGATCTCAGAGCTCAGCATCGCATGCGACATCTGCAAATCACGGCCATGCGCATTGCTGGCGCCGTAACGCGCCAGCAGGCGGTCGAGCTGGTCAATCACCGCACCTTCGCTGGCGCCGGGCCCCAAGCGCACGGCCACCTGGTTGAAGGCGCCCTCCATGTTGTAGGCGGCCGCCAGCGTTTTCTTGTCGACCCAAAAGACACCAAAGCCGCGCTGATCCGGCGAGCCGCCTAAGCCGGCAAAAATATACTCCGGCGACAGCGCGATGCCAACGACCAGCAACTGCTCGCGGGTGCCGTTGATCAGCGCCGTGACCGAGTCGCCGGGTTTGAGCCCGCGCGCCTGGGCAAAGCCTTCCGACACCAGCGCTTCCATCGCGCCTATGCCGCTACCACTGCGGGCGGGGCTGAGCATGCGCCCGCTGCGCAGATTGACCTTGTTGAGCCGGGGTGGTGCCAGCGGGTCCAGCCCCAGCAGCAGGCCGACGATGGGGTCCGCCACATTGGCAATGCTGACCGGCACGACCTGCGCCTGCGAGGTTTCCACATGCGCCGCGCCGGCCATGGCCTGCAACTGCGGCTCCAGCGACAACGGGGCGCGCTTGAGCGTGGCGAACACATCGGCAAAGCGCGCGTCGGCGTAGTACAAATCGCGCGACCAGGACAAGGCGTCATAGGCGCTGAAGCTGGTGATGAAGCCGGCCACACCGCTGGCCACCACCAGCGCAATGGTGAGCGCCTGGCTCCACATCAGCTTCAAGTCGCGCAGCAGCTTTTTGTCCAGCGTCTTCATGCGAGCTTCTTCATGCCAGCGTCACCAGGTCAGCTCGGACGGCTGCAGCTTGTGGGCATTGACTTCAATCCGCTGCACCCGCCCCTCGCCCAGGTACAGCACCCGGTCCGCCATGCCCGCAATCGCGGCGTTATGCGTGATGACGATGGCGGTGGTGCCCAGGTCGCGGTTGATATTGGCAATCACCTCCAACACCAGCTTGCCGGTCAGATAGTCGAGCGCGCCGGTCGGCTCATCGCACAGCAGCACATCGGGGCGCTTGACGATGGCGCGGGCAATCGCCACCCGCTGCTGCTCGCCGCCCGAAAGTTGGGACGGAAAGTGATCGACCCGCTCCGCCAGCCCCACCAGCGCCAGCGCCTCCAGGGCTGGCATTGGATTGCTGGCGATATCGGTCACCAGCTCGACGTTCTCGCGCACCGTCAGGCTGGGAATCAGGTTGTAGAACTGAAACACAAAGCCGACATGTTCGCGCCGGTAGCGGGTCAGCTCGGCCTCGCTCGCCGCCGTCAAATCCTGCTCGCCAAACTGGGCCTTGCCGCTGCTGGGGCTGTCCAGCCCACCGAGAATATTCAACAAGGTCGATTTGCCACTGCCCGAGGGGCCCAGCAAGACAATGAACTCGCCCTTGTAAATCGTCAGATCGACATCCACCAGGGCCGTCACCATCACTTCGCCCATTTGGTAGGTCTTGGCCAGCGCCGTGGCGACAAAGATGGCTGGGCCTTGGGCTGGCCCGGCGGCTGCTGTTGGCTGGGCGTTGTCGGTTTGCATGAGGCGCCACTGTGCCCGCTTGTAATGGCGTGAGTCTGTTCGATATCAAACATTGGCGAATACCGGCAGCCAAGTAAAGCAGAATGCCCAGTTCTGCTTGCTCCCCACTAGGCCACCCTCAATGTCAGCTCCCGGCGCACTGCGCTTCAGCACCCAAGCCATCCCCATCACCGCCGAACAGGAAGAAATTCAGGCCTCGGGCGAGCGCTCCCTCCTGATCGAAGCGGCCGCCGGCACCGCCAAGACGACTTCGCTGGCGCTGCGCATTTGCGAGGTGCTGGCGCGTGGCGCCACACCGCGCCGCATGCTGGCGCTGACCTTCACCGACACCGCCTGCCTGGCGCTGCGCCGCGCCCTGCAATTCTTGGCCGGCGACAGCCTGCCGCACCGGCAAATTCGCATCGAGACCTTCGACGCCTATGCGGCCGGCGTGCTCAAGCAGGTCGAACAAGTCAGCGGCGATTTACCCGCGCTGCCGGTGCGCCAGTTGCACAGCGCCGAGCAGGCTCGGGCCTATGTCTGGGGCGCCGTCGATGCGGTGGCCGACAACGCCGCAGAGCGTTTTTCCGATGAACTCAACCTGCCCTCGCATGGCGCCGAGTCCTATGTGGGCGAGTTCCTGCGCCGCACGCAAAGCATCAAGGGGCGTTTAGTTCTGGAGCTGAATCCGCCCGAGCAGGGTGATAGCCCCGACTACGCGGCCGACGAGCTGCGCCTGGACTACAGCCTCTTGCGCGTGTTGCGCGCCTATGAGCATCTGCGCCTGGACTCGGGCTACGAGCAAGCGAACTTCCGCATGCCGCTGGACGCCACCTATGACCTCGCCCGGCTCTTGCGCTCAGACAGCATCAACAGCCCAGCCGAACTGCCGCTGGGCCAGTTCGACGGCATCTTCGTTGACGAGATGCATGACTGCAATGAGGCGATGTTCACGTTGCTGAAGGCCTTGCTGCACAAGCCCACGGTGTACTTCTGCGGTGTGGGCGACCGCGATCAGGTGATCCACCAGCATTTCGGCGCCGACGCGCGCTTCATGAGCCGCGCCCTCGACGCCGAGCTGGGCCGCAAGCTGCAGCGGCTGCCGCTGAGCTTGAGCTTTCGCTATGGGCCGGCGCTGGCCGGCTGGATGGCCAAGCTCAGCGCCAAGCCAATTGCGGCGCGGCGCCAGTGCGACACCGAGTTGCAGGCCGTCGCCTGCGACGCCGCCGGTGGGCCGACCACCGCGGCCGCCGTGGTCGCTGCCCTGCAGGCCTGGCGCAGCGAACAGCGCAGCAACGATGTTTACAGCGACTGCGCGGTGCTGCTGCGGCGCGAGTCGCAGTCGGTGCTGCTGGAGAACGCCTTGCACGCGCAGGACATCCCGTATCAGTGCATGGGATTTGTCAGTTATTTGCACCGACCCGAGGTGCTGTTTGTGCGCAGCGTCTATGCGATCGCCAGCGGCCGGCTCGACACGCTGGGCGGCCCCAAGACCCGCCGCCTGATCCCCGACGCCTTGTTCGAGATGACGCAGACCCCGCCGCTGAAGGCCGACGATCCCGATTTCCAATCGGTCGAGGCCTTTTTACGCGAGGCGCGCGCGGCAGCGGCCGACAGCGAGCAGGTGGTCGCCTCCATCTTCAACCAGCACATCCTCGACTGGGCGCCGCCCCAGGTGAAACAGCGGCTACAACAAGCGCTGCAAGTGGTACGGGACGGCGGCGACTTCGCGGCCTTTCTGGCGGCGCTGCAGATGGCACGCCTCGGCCGCGATGTGTTCGTTGAAAAAGAGCGCCGCGACGAACTCGCCCGCCATATGCAAGGCCTGCTAGCGGCCTCCAATGACTACGCCAGCGTGCTGGACTTTTTCAAGTCGCTGCAGGCGCAGGATGAGTCGCAGGCACAGCGACTGGCGGCGCACGCCGAGGGCAAGGTGCGCTCCAACAAGGCCAGGCCCGCCATCACGCTGGCCAGCGCCGCGCACGTCAAGGGCCTGGAGTTCGAGCATGTGCTCTTGCCCTATCTGACCCAGGGCGTGTTCCCGGACGCCGAGGCCGCCGCGGCCGGCGAGCGCAATCTGTTCTATGTCGCCGCCACGCGCGCCAAGCGGCGGCTGACCTTGTTGGTCAACGCCGAGCGGCCCAGCAGCTTTGTGCCGTCGGCGCTGTTGTTGAACAAGCCAAGGCCATGAGCCGTTTGTCCTAGATCCTACGAGCCTGGTTCACGCCCCGGTCACCGCCGGCGGGCAGGATCACGGCATGCCGTTGTTGTTGTTGCAACTGACGGCGGCCCGCCACTCCAACCAGGACTCGATCATGATGAAATTCGTCCCCATTTTCCGCGCCGCCGCGCTGGCCACCTTGACGCTGGCTGCGGCCTTCAGCTCGGCCCAGGCCGCTGACTTGGCCGCCGACGGCAGCTGGACCGAATTCCATGTCGACGCCCTCCAAGAGCCCAGCGGTAGCCTCGACTGGCTGGCCAGCTACGACGACAACAGCCTGGCGCATTACACCTTCACGATCGAAGCCGGCAAAGTCGGTACCTTGACCGTGGTGGACACCGGTTTCTCCGGCGACCGCTTCATCGTCCGAAACCATGGCAGCGCACTCGGCCAAGAAACCAGCGTCGGTGTCGACCTCGGGCTGAACGGCGCCGCCATTGTCGATTTCGACGCCGCCTTGGCCGATCTCAATTACAGCCGCGCTGTCTACTCCCTTCAAGCTGGAAGTTATGACATCAGCGGCTACTTGTCCAAGTCGGTGCTGCAGGACGGCAGCCCGATGAATTCGACCACCGGCGGCGTGCAGCTGACCGTCTCGGCCGTGCCCGAGCCGGCCACCGTCGCCAGCCTGCTGGCCGGACTGGCTTTGCTGGCCATGCGCCGCAAAAGCATCAGCAGCGCCAAGTAAACCCCTCCCCCAGCTTTCGGAACCCTCATCATCATGTTGAACAAACTCCCCCTGCTGCTGGCCCTGACGGCCGCCTTCGGTCTGAGCATCGCCCAAGCCGCCCCCATCAGCGTCAAGATCATCGGCTTCAATGACTACCACGGCACGCTGGAGTCGCCCGGCACCTTTGGCAAGAACACCACCGTCCCCGCCAACTTGCGCCCGGCCGTCGGCGGCGCCGAGTACCTGACCGCCTATGTGGCGCAGATGAAGGCCAGCAACCCCAACACCGTGGTGGTCGGCGCGGGCGACTTCATCGGCGCCTCGCCGCTGATCTCGGCGCTGTTCTTCGACGAGCCGGCGGTCGAGACGCTGAACAAGATCGGCGTTGATTTCTCGTCGGTCGGCAACCACGAATTCGACAAGGGCAAGGACGAGCTGCGCCGCCTGCAAAACGGCGGCTGCAAGCTGGACGCCGGCGGCGTCAAGGAAGCCAATAGCTGCAAGGGCTTCGGCTCTTCGGCACCAGGCACCTTTGACGGCGCCAAGTTCAAATGGCTGTCGGCCAATGTGATCGAGACCGCCACCGGCCGCTCGCTGCTCCCCGCCTATGGCGTCAAGAGCTTCGGGGGCGTCAAGGTCGCCTTCATCGGCATGACGCTGAAGGGCACACCCGGCATCGTCACTCCCACCGGCGTAGCCGGCCTGGAGTTCAAGGACGAAGCCGACACGGTCAATGCGCTGGTCCCGCGTCTGCGCGCCCAGGGCATCGAATCCATCGTGGTGCTGATTCACCAAGGCGGCTTCCAGAACGCCGCAGCCGGCAGCGGCCTGAGCAATGCCAGCGACATCAATGGTTGCTTGAATGATCTGAAGAACCCGGACGGCAGCGCCAGCGAGATTGCCAAGGTGGTGGCCCGTTTTGACAACGCGGTCGACCTGGTCATCAGCGGCCACACCCATGCCGCCTACAACTGCTCGAAGAACACCGTCGACGTGACCGGCACCACGGCGGCCAACGCCGTCAGCACCGCCCGCCCGACCGGCCTGCCTAACAAGACCGGCCGACTGATCCCGGTCACCAGTTCCAGCGCGTTTGGCCGCGCGCTGACCGAGGTCAATCTGACGATTGATTCGCTGACCCGCAACGTCACCGACGTCAGCGTCAACAACCGCTTGGTGGACCGCAGCGATGCCGCCATCAACGCCGCCATCAGCAACAACCCAGAGGTGAAGAACGTGGTCGCCGCCTACAAGGGCGCCGTCGCACCGATCGCCGGCCAGGTGGTGGGCAGCATCACCGCCGGCATGAGCAATAGCGCCAACAGCGCCGGTGAGATGGAAGCCGGTGATCTGATCGCCGACGCCCAGCTGCAAGCGACCCAACCGGCCGCCTTGGGCGGCGCCGTGATGGCCTTCATGAATGCCGGTGGCGTGCGCAGCCCCGGCTTCGTCAAGCCCGCCGCCGCGACCTATCCCTATGCACTGACCTATGCCGACGCCTTCACCGTGCAACCGTTCGGCAACAGCCTGGTGACGATGACGCTGAGCGCCTTGCAGCTGAAGGACCTGCTGGAGCAGCAGTTCAATGGCTGCAAGGGCCAGAACGCCAACCGCATCCTGCAAATCAGCAACGGCCTGAAGTACAGCTGGAACGCGGCGGCACCTGCCTGCGCCAAGATCCAGAACGTCACGCTGACGCCGACCGACCTGACGGTCTACCCTCCGGTCGCGACGGGTGCAGCCGATCACATCGTCATCAACGGCGTGGTGCAAAACCCGGCCAAGACCTATCGCGTGACGGTCAACAACTTCATGGCCACCGGCGGCGACGGCTTCACCACGCTCTTGGGCGGCAGCAATGTCTTGGGCGGCGCGCAAGACATCGATGCGCTGATCGCCTATCTGGCCGGCTACAAGGCGCCGGCCGCGGCCTATGACCCGAGCAATGCCGTGCTCAACAAGCCGCGCATCACCCAGACCCCCTGATGATGAGCGAGAGCCGCCCCCAGCTTGATGGCAAGCGGGCGGTGCCGACATGGCAACAAGCAAAAGTGGCCGGGCTGTTCTTCAGCCTGGCCACGCTTGCGTGCGGCGGCGCCCTTGCCCAAGGCCACAAGCATCATCATGGCCACGTTCATCAGCAGGCCTCGCCCAAGGCAGAATCCGAACGGCTGGCGCTGCTGCAGGCCGCCCGCACGGCGCTGGCGGCCGGCGACAGCGACACCGCGCTGAGCCGGCTCGATGCGGCCGCCATGATCAGCCATGCCGCCGACACCGAGCTGCTGGCATTGCAAGCGCAAATGCAGGCCGGCGACTACCGGGGCGCGCTGATGTTCGCCTCGCATACAGCCGGCGCGCATATCCATGACCCCGAGGCCTTGGCGCTCTATGTCTGGATGCTGGCCCTGGGTGAACAACGCGTGGAGGCCCGCCGCCTGCTGGACGCCGGCTTGAAGCGCCTGCCCGAAAACGCCTTGCTGCTGGCCATGCACCGGCAACTGCCTCTTGCGGAGCCGGCGGCTAAGGCCGAGACCGACCGTCAAGCGGCCGCCATTCGCCCCGGCCCGCTGGCCATTGGAACGCCGGTTCCCGCGCATGCGCAGGCGCTGGGCAGCGGGCTTTTGCTCGACGGGGGTCGCCATGCCTTGGTGCCGCTGGCGCCGAGCCAAGCAGCAGCCCAACTCTGGGTGCGCAGCGGCTTGGGCCACACCAGTGCGGCCCGCTTGGTTCAAACGTTTGACAGCCTGGGGCTGGCCCTATTGAGCCTGGACACGCCATTGCCCACGGCGCAATCGACGCTGGCGCGCGCGCCGCGCGACGCCTTCGCCGGCAGCCCGGCAACCGCCTTCGCTTATCTGGCCGCACCGTCGGCGCAAGCCACCTGGCCGGCCATGCACCGAGGCTTTCTGGGGCGCCTGAGCGCCGCCAGCAATCAACAAACCTTGGGCGTCGAACTACCGGTCGCGCCGCGCGGCGGGCCGGTGTTCGATCAGGCGGGGCGCTGGGTCGGCGTCAGCGTGGCCGCTCAAGACGGCGAGCCCAAGCTGGTAAACCTGAGCACGCTGCAAGCCGCCCTCGGCCCCTGGTTCGAGGCCGTCCCTATCCAGCCGCAAGGCCTGCCGCTGGCGCTCGATCAGCAGTACGAACAGGCGCTGCCCTTGACCCTGCAGTTGCTGCGGGTCAGCGGGCAGCGGCCCTGATCATCATTCTCAACGCTTGGTCGCCGGTGTGGCGGCCGTGGCTGTCGGTGGCGCGGAGGTGGCGTTGACGGCGCTGAGCGCGTCGACCAAGCCATAGCCGTCCAGCGCCGAATAGCCCTTGCCGAAGGCGCGCGGCTGGAAGCTGGTGCTGAACGGGATCAGCGCGCCGCCGGGCACCTTGACCATGCCGGTGACGGTGCCGCCTATCAACAGCTCGGCCGCGTTGCCGCCACCACCGCTGGCGGTTTCGTCGCGGTCGACGCCGAAGCCGACGCTGCTCTTGTTGCCGAAGGCGTCGCCGGCAAAGTTCAGCGTCAGGCGATCGAACTGGGTATTGGCAAGCACACCGGCCTTGACGAAGCTAACTTGCGCCGGCGCGATGTTCTTCAGGGCACCCAGGGTCAGCGGGAAGCCGGTGGTGATGGCGCGCGGGTCAAACAAGATGCCGGGCTGGGCGGCGCCGAGCCGGACGCGGGCGGCATTGGCCGTGCGCATGTCCAGCGTGACGTTTTGCAGCGTGTAGCCGGCCTGCGCGATCATCGAGATGCGGAAGGCATTCGGGTTGAACGAGCTCGGCGTGTCGCCATTGCCGACCGCCGTGACGGTGATCTTGGCAGCGCCGCTGATCGCCACCGCATCAACCGCATTCGGCTGCAGCACATGCGGGTTGGCGGTGGCCTGCAGCACCGAGCGCATCTGCGCCGGCGTGATGAAGTTGGGGCCACCGGCCTTTTGCATCACCAGGGCGGCCACCGCGGCGGCATGCGGTGCGGCCGCGCTGGTGCCGAAGAAGTTCGGGAAGCTGTCCGTATCTTCGGCCGAATCGGAGCTGAAGAAGGTGGTGTTGACGCCGTCGATCGCGGCGATATCGGGCTTCATGCGCACCTCGGGCTCGGCCAGGCGCTGGCCGGCCGCGTCGAAGTACATGGTCACGGTGCCGGGCGAGGTGAAGGTCTCGGGCTGGTAGGTCTGGTACCAGGGGATGGCCGCCGTACCCATGGCGCCGCGGGCCGAGTTGTGGCCGAAGGTGACCGGCGTGTTGTAGTCCACATATTCGGCATTGATGACGGTGCCGAACATCACATAACGGATCTTGCTGGCCACCGGCACGGCCGGCGCATTGGCGTGGCGCACCAAGACCATCTGGTAGGTGCCGGCCGCCGGCATGCTGATGTATTCCAGCGGCTGGTCGGTGGCGGCATTGTCATCGGCCGAGGAGTAGACGATGGCGGTGCCGGCCTGGTTATAGATGTAGACGTCGTAGTCGGTCGTCACGGCATGCGCGTCGAACGGGTCATTCCACTGAAATACGAGGTTATTGTTGCCATTCGTGCGGATGGTCTGCGACACATCGGCCGCGCCGGCACCGGCGTTGAAGTTATGGAAACCACCGGTGCTGACGGCGTCGGGGATCAAGGCCAGATTGACCGTCTGCGCGGCGGCGACGGCGGCCGCCTTACTGACCGGGCGCCAGTCGGACAGATAGCCCTGGCTGGCGCTGCGATTGCCGGCCGACGAAAAGTAAGGCACGCCCGCGGCCACCACTTCATCGGCGGCCTGGGCAATGATGCCGTCGGAGAAAAACGGTTCGTCCAGATAAATGATGTCGTCGACGATCACATTGGCCTTGCAGGCACCGGTCTTGTCGGCCAGGGCGCGGATATTGTTGGCGAACTCGACCGGCGTGTTGTAGGCCGTAGCGAAGCAGAGCTTGGCGCCCGGTGCCAGGTCATGGACGATCTGCGCCATCGCGCGGCCCTCATCGCTGCCGCCGGCCTGATCCACCAGCACCACCACCGGCTGGCTATTGCCCAGCGGGTTGCCGGCGCCGGGCAGGTCGCCGCTGAGCACATCGTTGGCGGCATGCAGGCCGGTGGTCTTGGTGTCATAGCTGTCCGACATCACGCCCACCGTGATGCCGGCACCGGTATAGCCCTGGGCGTTGACTTGGTCGGTCTTCATCGTCGGCGCGCCCTGCGAGGTGGTCAGGCCGACATTGGTCTCGGGGCGAATGGCCAGCATCACCGCGCTGACGCCGCCCGACTGGGCCAGGGCCGTCAGGGCGTCGACCGGCACAAAGGCACTGAACACGCCCTTGCGGTATTTGTCCGACGCCGCCGTCACCTGGGCGCCCAGCGCCTCGGCCTGGGCCCGCACGGCGGCCAGGCTCTGGCTGCCATTCAAGACCACCTTGACGCGCACCCGGTTGCTGGCGTCAAAGCTGTAGGCGGCTTGCTCGGGCGTCAAGCCCTTCATGGCCTGCGGCTTGATGGCGCGGCCGCTCTGGGCGGCGACCATCTCGCGCAGACCCAGGCCGAGATTGCCGTTTGCTTGAGGCGCGGCGAAGGCGCTGCTGCACAGTGCGGCGGTGATGCTGGCGCCGAGCACGCCACGCTTGCTGAAAGTGGAGATCATGGAAATCCTTTGAGCTGAATGGTGACGGAATCAGGCGGCGCGACGCTTGCCGGCGGCCAGCAACACGCCGGCGGCGCCCAGCAACATCAGGGCCCAGCTGGCCGGCTCGGGCACGGCGCTGACAGTGATGCCGTCGCCGCTGGCGCTCAGATGGGCGCTGTAGCCGGGCGCGCCGACCAGGGCGCCGGGGGCGGCCGCGCCGAGGCTGAAGCCGTCGGCATAGCTGGTGGACAGCGCGAAATTGGGGTTGGCCACAATCGTCAGCAAATAGCTGCCCGGCACCAGGGCGGCGAAGCTCAACGTCGAGTCGGCGCTGGTCTGGCCGGCGATCGCGACACCGGAAAAGTCATCGTTCTCGCCCAGCAGGCTGCCGCTGGTCGGGCCGCTCATCGCCCACAGCTGGATCACCGGATCGAAGTTGCTGCCATCGCCGAAGGAGTCGGTCCACAGTGTCACGGCCGACACCGTAGCGTCGACATTGAACGCTATCTTGGCGACGCTATTGTCGAAGGCCAGGCTGCCGGAAAAGTCGAAACTGGCCGCTTGCGACAGGCCGGTGGCCAGGCTGAAGGCGGCCGCGGCGATGGTTTTTGCTGATGTTTTCAAGCTGACTCCACACTCGGTTTGGGAAATAGGCTGGCGCCGGAATCAGCGCCATGAGTGTGAAGTATTGCCAGTTCCGACCGCGCCCGCCCCCATGTTTTCCCGCGCAGGCATACGCTCAAATGGGGGCTCAGGACAGACCCTCTGTATCAGCTTGGCACGCCTATCTTGTCCTGCGTCTTGAGCTTGAAGCGAGCGCCGCACGACGCCTTCGCCGGCAGCCCGGCAACCGCCTTCGGCTATCTGTCCACGCCCTCGGCACAAACCGCCTGGCCGGCCATGCACCGGGGCTTTCTGGGGCGCCTGAGCGCCGCCAGCAGTCAGCAAGCCTTGGGCGTCGAGCTACCGGCGGCACCGCGCGGCTGGCCGGTGTTCGATCAGGCGGGGCGCTGGGTCGGTATCGCCGTGGCGGGCCAGGACGGTGAGCCGAAGTTAGCGTCGCTCAGCAGCTTACAAGCCGCTTGGTCCCTTGGCTCGGGGCCATTCAGAACAGATTTCGGAAGGGCTGCAAGGTGCCCATAGCAGCGATTCGCCAGTCGCTTTTCCGCGCTTCGTTGACTCGGCCCGCCGCCGTGC
>JADMJQ010000009.1:0-3635 GCA_018780415.1 Roseateles sp.
AGGGCGCCTCGGCCTATGTCTCCATCATGGAAGGCTGCTCCAAGTACTGCTCCTACTGCGTCGTGCCCTACACGCGCGGCGAGGAAGTGTCGCGGCCGTTTGATGATGTGTTGACCGAGATCGCCGGCCTGGCCGACCAGGGCGTGCTGGAAATCAATCTGCTGGGCCAGAACGTCAATGCCTACCGGGGCAAGATGGGCGACTCGGGTGAATATGCCGATCTGGCCTTGCTGCTGGAATACGCGGCCGAGATCCCCGGCATCCAGCGCCTGCGCTTCACGACCAGCCACCCGAACGAGTTCAGCCAGCGCCTGGTGGATGCCTACGCCAAGATCCCGCAGCTGGTCAACCATCTGCATTTGCCGGTCCAGCATGGCAGCGACCGCATCCTGATGGCGATGAAACGCGGCTATACCGGGCTGGAATTCAAGAGCACGATACGCAAGCTGCGGGCGATCCGCCCGGACATCCGCATCGCCAGCGACTTCATCATCGGCTTCCCCGGCGAGACCGAGGACGACCACGCCAAGCTGATGAAGTTGGTCGACGAGGTCGGCTTCGACGCGTCCTTCAGCTTCATCTACAGCCAGCGTCCGGGCACGCCGGCGGCGAACTTGGAGGACCTGGTGACGTACCAGGTCAAGCTGCGCCGCCTGCAGGAGCTGCAGGCCGTCATCGAGGCCAATACCTTGGCGATCAGCCAGACCATGGTCGGCAAGACCCAGCGTATCTTGGTGACCGGCAATGCACGCAAGGACGCGACCGAGCTGATGGGCCGCACCGAATGCAACCGCATCGTCAACTTCAAGGGCCACCCGCGCCTGATGAACCAGTTGGTGGACGTCAATATCACCGCCGCGTTCGCGCATTCGCTGCGCGCCGAGGTGTTGACCGTTGAGGAAGCGGCTATTTAGCCTGTTTGAGCTGCAGACCCCATTGCGGCAGCGCGACGCCCACAAGCAGCAGGCCATAGCCAAGCATCTTGCCGTCGCGGCCCAGCAGCACCAAGGCGGCCAGCAGGCCAAGGCTGCCGCCGATGCCGCCCCACAGCGCCAAGCGCCGCCAAGTTATGCCGCGCAAAGCTTGGCGCCACAACAGCTTGGAAAACAGCGCCAGCAAGGCGGCCACAAACCAGGCCGGGGCGAAGAAGTTGGCGAGGTGCCAGAAGGCGTCGAGCGGGTTCATATGGGGCTGGGCTGCATGGAAACGAGAGGAATCGCCGAGTACTTGATGCAAATCAAGTTCGGCCTTTGGGCAAAAATCAATCCAGCGCCGCGCTGTTTGAAACTCAATTTTATAATCCACCCATGACAGTGTTTGCCCTTGGCTTGAATCACAACTCCGCGCCGCTGGATCTGCGCGGGCGGTTTGCATTCTCGCTGGACCAGTTGGCGCCAACCCTGCAGGGCTTTCGCGACCAGCTCTTGACCGGCAAGCCAGGCAAGGCCGGCAAGTCAGGCCCCGAGGCGGCCATTCTGTCGACCTGCAATCGCACCGAACTCTATGTCGCCGGCAACCAGGCCATGGTGCAGCCAGCCGTTGACTGGCTGGCCCGCGTCGGCGGCGTCAGCAGCGCCGCGCTGATGGATCATGCCTATGTGCGCGAGGGTAGCGCAGCGGCGCGCCATGCGTTCCGAGTCGCCAGCGGGCTTGATTCGATGGTCTTGGGCGAGCCGCAAATCCTCGGCCAAATGAAGCAGGCGGTACGCGAAGCAACGCAGGCCGGCACCGTCGGCTCGACCTTGCATCAGCTGTTTCAGCGCGGCTTTTCGGTCGCCAAGGAAGTGCGCAGCTCGACCGAGATCGGCGCCCATTCGATTAGCATGGCGGCCGCCTCGGTGCGTCTGGCCGCCCAGCTGTTCGAGGACCTGAGCCAGATCAAGGTGCTGTTCGTCGGCGCCGGCGAGATGATTGAGCTGGTCGCCACCCACTTTGCCGCCAAAACGCCGAAGGCGATGGCGGTTGCCAACCGAACGCTGGAGCGCGGCGAAAGGCTGGCCGGGCGCTTGGGCGCCGAGGCGATCCGCCTGGCCGATCTACCGCTGCGCCTGCACGAGTTTGATGCGGTGATCTCCTGCACCGCCAGCAGCCTGCCCTTGATCGGCCTAGGCGCTGTTGAACGGGCATTGAAGACGCGCAAGCACCGGCCAATGTTCATGGTCGACTTGGCCGTGCCGCGCGATATCGAGCCTGAGGTCGGACAGCTTGATGACGTCTATCTCTACACCGTCGATGAATTGGCCGGCTTAGTGCAGTCGGCCGGCGAGAAACGCCAGGCCGCCGTCGCGCAAGCCGAGGCCATCATCGAAACCGGCGTGCAGAGCTTTGTGCACTGGCTGGGCCAGCGCAATACCGTGCCCCTGATTCAAGCCCTGAATGCGCAGGCCGACGACTGGCGCGAGCTGGAAGTGGCACGGGCGCGCAAATTGTTGGCGCGCGGCGCCAATGTCGACGAGGTGCTGGAAGCGCTGTCTCGCGGCCTGACGCAGAAGATGCTGCACGGCACCCTGGCCGAGCTGCATGCCAGCGACGGCGAGCAGCGCGTGCAATTGGCGCAGACCGTCTCGCGGCTGTTTTTGCGCAGCAGCAGCCGCAATCCGGCCGAAACGCCCAGCGATCATTAGCGGCGCCGCAAGGTTCAGTGCTCCCGGCCCGTAGCTACCCCGTAGCCGGCCCCTTGCTTTTGCGTTAAGACGACCCCCATGAAAGATTCACTGCGCCAGCAGTTTGACCGCCTCGGCTATCGCCTCAGCGAGCTCGACACCATTTTGAGCGACGGCAGCGTGGCCGCCGATATGAAGCGCTATCGTGCGCTGACCAAGGAGCAATCCGAGGTCGCCGCGCTGGACTCGCAGTACCGCCAGTATGTGCAGCGCGAGGCCGACTTGGCCGAGGCCCGGCAACTGCTGGACGACCCAGAAATGGCCGAGATGGCGGCCGAGGAAATCAAGGCGGCCGAGGCCGACCTGGCGCGCCTGCATGCCGCGCTGCAGCTCGCTCTGGTGCCGCGCGATCCTGATGACGAAAGATCCGCCTTCCTGGAAATCCGAGCCGGCGCCGGCGGCGACGAGTCGGCACTGTTCGCCGCCGACCTGGCCCGCATGTATCTGCGCTATGCCGAGCGGATGGGCTGGAAATGCGAGATTCTGTCCAGCAGCGACTCGGACCTGGGCGGCTACAAGGAGCTGGTCGTACGCATCGAGGGCGAGCGCGTCTATGGGCGGCTCAAGTTCGAGTCCGGCGGCCACCGCGTGCAGCGCGTGCCGGCGACCGAGTCGCAGGGCCGCATCCATACCAGCGCCTGCACGGTGGCGGTGATTGCCGAGCCGGACGAGACCGAAGAGATCACACTGAACCCGGCCGATCTGCGCATCGACACCTACCGCGCCAGCGGCGCCGGCGGCCAGCACATCAACAAGACCGACAGCGCCGTGCGCATCACCCATGTGCCGACCGGCCTGGTGGCCGAATGCCAGGACGACCGCAGTCAGCACCGCAACAAAGCCAAGGCGATGTTGGTGCTGGCCGCCCGCGTGCGCGACAAGGACCGCGTCGCCCGTGAGGCGCAAGACGCCGCCAACCGCAAGAGCCTGATCGGCACCGGCGACCGCAGCGACCGCATCCGCACCTACAAC
>JADMJQ010000009.1:3645-21739 GCA_018780415.1 Roseateles sp.
GCAGGGCCGCCTGACCGATCACCGCATCAATCTGACGCTGTACAAGCTGGATGCCATCATGGACGGCGACCTCGACGATGTGGCCGCCGGCCTGCAGGCGGCCCAGGCCGCCGAGCAACTGGCCTTGCTGGAGGAAGGCCGGGCATGACAGCTCTCACCGACGTGCGCGCGGCGCTTAGCCATGCGCACTCGCTGGGGCTGGACCGGCTGGACGCGCAACTGCTGTTGGCCGCCGCCCTCAAGCAGAACCGTGCCTGGCTGATCAGCCATGACGACGCGCTGTTGGAGCCGGCGCTGGCGGCGAACTTGAGCGAGCAGATGGCGCAGCGCGCGGCCGGCATGCCGCTGGCCTATTTGCTCGGCGAACAGGAATTCCACGGCCTGCGGCTGACGGTGACGCCGGATACCCTGGTGCCCCGGCCCGATACCGAAACCTTGGTCGACTGGACGCTGGAGCTGCTGATCGGAATGGGCAGCACGCCAAGTCTGGTTGATCTGGGCACCGGCAGCGGCGCGATTGCGCTGGCGATCAAGGCCGGTTGCCCGAAGGCCAACGTCAGTGCGGTCGACCTCAGCGCGGCCGCCTTGACCGTGGCCCAGGGCAATGCCCAGCGGCTGGGCCTGGACGTGCAATTCCTCCGAGGCGACTGGTGGCAGCCGCTGACCGGACAACGGTTCGAGATCATCGTCAGCAACCCGCCCTATATTGCCGGCGGTGACCCACATCTGCCGGCGCTCAGGCATGAACCGATTGGCGCGCTGACGCCAGGCGGCGACGGTTTGTCGGATCTGCTGATCTTGATAGCCGGCGCGCCTGCCCACCTAGCGCCCGGCGGCTGGCTGCTGCTGGAACATGGTTATGACCAGGCCGCAGCGGTGGCTGCGGCCTTGCATGCAAGAGGTTTCGTCGACGTGGCCCTGCGTCATGACCTGGGCGGCCAGCCCCGCGTCAGCGCCGGCCGCTGGCCCATCTGATCTAAGCAACAGAAACTGAATCGCTGGGCTTTTTTGTCTCCACAGCGGTCTGCAGCGGGCGTAGCATCAGCCCAAGCCCCACCGCCGCAGGAGAACGCCATGAACCTCGCCCGCTTGACTCAAAGTGCAGCCGCTTTTGCCCTGCTGGCAGGCATGACGCTCGGCAGTTGGGCGGCCGACATCGCCAAAGCCAAGCTTGTGGCCACGCCCAGCTGGCAGGCCAGACTGCAGCTGAGCACGCTGGAGCCGGCCCTTGCCGGCAGCTATGAGGCCCAGAGCTATAGCGGGCCCCGCCTGCTCAGCGCCAATCTGTTGGGCGACTATTACTTGACCGGCTCCGGCTTCGGCGACGTGCAGGGTGGCCTGCGCGCCACCGGCGGCTTGATGCTGGGCTCGCTTTCGCAAAGCAGCGCCGGCTTGGCGCTGGGCGCCAGCACGGGCGGCCAACCTTGGTCGGTAGGCCAGCGCCATATCAGCTTACTCACACCACTGGCCGACGCCACTGACCCCTACGGCTCGATGTCCTATTTGGGCATAGGCTATACCGGCCAATCGCTGCGCGGCGGCTGGGGCTTCAGCGCCGACCTGGGCCTGGTCAACGGCAGCGCCACCAGCGGCTTGCGCCTGGGCGCCAGCAAGTCGCAAGGCATGGAAGACCTGCTGCGCGATATGCGCTATCGGCCGGTGCTGCAACTCGGTCTTTCCTACAGTTACTGAGTCCTTTCGAGCCGCCGCTGCCCGGCTCGGCCCGGCTCGTCGATAATCACGCCCAAGATTCCACTTTTTGGCGAGATGACCTATGAGCGACGTGCAGCAACGTATTGATGACTTGGTGAAGAACAACCGCGTGATGCTCTTCATGAAGGGCTCATCCCAGTTCCCGATGTGCGGCTTCTCCGGCCGCGCGATCCAGATCCTGAAGGCCTGCGGCGCCACCGATCTGAAGACCTTCAATGTGCTCGACGACGCCGAAGTGCGCCAAGGCATCAAGGACTACGCCAACTGGCCGACCATCCCCCAGCTGTATATCAACGGCGAGTTCGTCGGCGGCTCGGACATCATGATGGAAATGTACGAATCGGGCGAGTTGCAGCAAACGCTGGACGCGAAGTAAGCTGCCCGTGAGCAGCGCAGCCCAAAGGCTGGTCGTCGGCATCACTGGCGCCACCGGCGCGGCCTATGCGCTGCGGCTGCTGCGCCGGGGCCGTGAACTGGGGTTGGAGACGCACTTGATCGTCACCCCGGCCGGCGTGTTGAACGCTCACCATGAGCTCGGCCTGAGCCGCACCGAGTTGGAGGGCGAGGCAAGCTTTTGTTACGCGCCGGGTGACGTCGGGGCCTGCATCGCCAGCGGCAGCTTTGCAACCGCAGCAATGGTGATCGCGCCCTGCTCGATGAAGACCTTGGCCTCGGTCGCCCATGGCTTTGGCGACAACCTGCTGACGCGCGCGGCCGACGTCACGCTGAAAGAGCGCCGCCGGCTGATCTTGATGGTGCGCGAGACGCCATTCAATTTGGCCCATCTACGCAATATGGTGGCCGCCACCGAGATGGGCGCCATCATCTTCCCGCCGCTGCCGGCTTTTTATCACCACCCGAAGTCCATCGAAGAATTGGTCAACGAGAGTGCCGAGCGGGTGCTGGAGCTGGCCGGCGTGGTCGGTGCGCGGCCGCAGGCCTGGGGTGGCCTGAACAGCAAAAGCTGATTTCAGGCCTCACCAGGTGCCAGCCACTGCCGCCTGGCGCCAAACACCGCATTTGGGTATTCCGGCCGGCCCCTGCTGCCGTTGTAGCGGCCCAGAGCCAGATACATATCGCCTTTTTCGCGGTCCAGGTAGTGACGCAAGATCACGCAGCCGAAGCGCAGATTGGTCTGCATATGGAACAGCCGCGAGGCCTGGCCGTCCCCGATCAAATTGGCCCAGAATGGCATCACCTGGGTGTAGCCGCGTGCGCCGGCGCTGCTGATCGCGTACTTGCGGAAGCCACTTTCCACCTGCACCAGGCCCAGCATCAGGCTGGGGTCCAAGCCGGCCCGCTTGGCTTCGTACCAAACCGACTCCAAAAACTCGATGCGGGTTTGCACCTCGCTCTTGCGCGGCTTGAGCTTCTCGCTGGCGGCGCCCAGCCAGCGTAAGTAAGCCAGCCGCGCTTCGACATTGTCGAAACGCGGCTTGGGTGGCGCGCCATAGGCAACCGCTGCCGTCAGCGCCGAGCGCACGGCGTCGGCCAGCGGCTCCTCGGCCTGAGTGCCGGCGAAACTGAGGCGCGGCAAACCGAGCCCTGCCAGCGCCAGCGCAGCGCCGCCAAGCAGGCTGCGCCGCTGCTGTACCTGCACGGTCTTCAAGGCTTCAGCTTGCCCTTTAGCAGGGCAAGCACGTCGTCCAGGGAGAGCTTGGCGGCTTCGGCATCGCGGCGGCCTTGATACTCGACCTGACCCTCTTTCAGGCCCCGGTCGGAGATCACCACGCGGTGCGGCACGCCGATCAATTCCCAGTCAGCAAACATCGCGCCGGGGCGCTCGCCGCGGTCATCCAGCAGCACGTCGATGCCGAGTGCTTGCAAGTCGTCGTGCAGCTTGTGGGCGGCCGCCTTGACCTCGTCGCTGCGGTCCATGCCGATGGGGCAGACCACCACGCTGAACGGCGCAATCGCGTCGGGCCAAATGATGCCGCGCTCGTCATGGCTTTGCTCGATCGCCGCACCCAGAATGCGTGTGACGCCGATGCCATAGCAGCCCATCACCATCAGCTGCGGCTTGCCGTTCTCGTCCAAGAAGGTTGCCTTCATATCGGCCGAGTACTTGGTGCCGAGCAGAAACACATGGCCCACCTCGATGCCGCGCTGAATCGCCAGCACGCCCTGGCCGTCCGGCGACGGGTCGCCGGCCACCACATTGCGCAGGTCGGCAACCAGATCTGGCTCGGGCAGATCACGGCCCCAGTTAGCGCCGGTGAAGTGGAAGTCCGCTTCGTTGGCACCGCAGACAAAGTCGCTCATCAAGGCAACGGTGCGGTCGGCGACGACCTTGACCGGCTTGAGCAAACCGATGGGGCCCAGATAGCCGGGCTTGCAGTCGAAATGATCCTCGATCTCGCCCACCGTGGCGAAGCGGAAGCCTTGTTTGAGCCCTTCGACCTTGCCGGCCTTGACCTCGTTCAAGTCGTGATCGCCGCGCAGCAGCAAGAGCCAAACGGTGGACTTGATGATCTCGCCCTTGTCGTTCAGCTCATCGCTGGCCAGGACCAAGGACTTGACCGTTTGCGCCAAAGGTAAAGCCAGCAAGGCGGCGACGTCTTCGCAAGTGCTCTTGCCCGGCGTGGCGGTCTTAGTCAAGGTCTGGGCGGCAGCAGCGCGCTCAGGCAACAACGCCACGCCTTCGGCCAACTCGATATTGGCGGCGTAGTCGCTGGTCGGGCAATAGACGATGGCGTCTTCGCCGGTATCGGCTATCACTTGGAACTCGTGTGACAACTCGCCGCCGATGGCGCCGGTGTCGGCCGCCACTGCGCGGTACTGCAAGCCAAAGCGGTCAAAGATGCGCTGGTAGGCTGCGAACATGCCTTGATAGCTGATGGTCGCAGCGGCGACATCGCGGTCGAAGGAGTAGGCGTCCTTCATCGTGAATTCGCGCCCGCGCATGATGCCGAAGCGCGGCCGGCGCTCATCGCGGAACTTGGTCTGGATGTGATAGAAATTCTTCGGCAGCTGCTTGTAGCTGCGCAGCTCTTGGCGGGCGATGTCGGTCATCACCTCCTCGGACGTGGGCTGGATGATGAAGTCACGGCCATGGCGGTCCTTCACACGCATCAGCTCCGGGCCCATCTTGTCGAAACGACCCGTTTCCTGCCACAGCTCGGCCGGCTGCACCACCGGCATCAGCAACTCGACCGCACCGGCGCGCGTCATTTCTTCGCGGATGATGGCCTCGACCTTGCGGATAACGCGCAGGCCCATCGGCATGTAGTTGTAGATGCCGGCGCCAATGCGTTTGATCATGCCGGCCCGCATCATCAGCTTATGGCTGACAACTTCTGCATCGGCGGGCGCTTCCTTGAGCGTGGAGACAAAAAACTGACTGGCTTTCATGGCGCTTGGCAAGGCTCGGCCGCTAAGGCCAAGCAGGGTTCGGTGTGTGAGGGTTAGCGATGAGAGGGCCGAGAGGGCATCCCAATGCAATAATTGAACCAACTAAAGATTCGAGGTTGATTATGCTCGACCGTGACGGCTTCCGCCCCAACGTCGGCATCATCCTGCTCAACCACAGGAATGAAGTGTTTTGGGGCAAGCGTATTCGCACCCATTCCTGGCAGTTCCCGCAAGGGGGCATTAACTATGGTGAAACGCCCGAGCAGGCGATGTTCCGTGAGCTCCATGAAGAAGTGGGGCTTGTTCCTGACCATGTGCAAATCATCGCGCGCACGCGCGATTGGCTGCGCTATGAGGTGCCCGATCACTTCATCAGGCGAGATGCCCGCGGGCATTACCGCGGTCAAAAACAGATCTGGTTCTTGCTGCAGCTGATGGGCCGCGACAGCGATATGAATCTGCGCGCCACCAACCACCCCGAGTTCGACGCCTGGCGTTGGAACGACTACTGGGTGCCGCTGGAGGCGGTGATCGAGTTCAAGCGTGGGGTCTACGAGAACGCCTTGACCGAGCTGGCGCGCTACCTGCCGCGCATCAACCACCACAACCGCTATCTGCGCGGCGGTATGCGGCCGCAATCGCATCGCAGCGATCATGGCCAGCAGGCCGAGGCGACAGCGCAGGCGCAAATCGAGCCCGCGCAAGAACAGCGGCAAGCTGCAGGCTCAGGCGAGCCCCCGGAAAACACCTGAGCGGCCCAGCTGATCAGCCGAGCAAGACCATATTGTCCCGGTGGATCAGCTCGGGCTCGGCCGTATAGCCGAGCACCCGCTCGAACTCGCTCGACGGTTTGCGTGCGATCAGGCGCGCCTCTGCGCTGGAGTAATTCGTTAGGCCCCGGGCCAGCTCGCGCCCGGATTGGTCACGCACCGCGATCACGTCGCCGCGGTGGAAGTCGCCCTGCACCTCCAGCACGCCGATCGGCAGCAGGCTTTTGCCCTCGCCCTGCAGCTTGGCCACCGCACCCGCATCGATGCCGACCGCGCCGCGCATTTGCAGGTGGTCAACCATCCACTGTTTGCGCGCTGCCAGCTTCGGCGTCGACGCCAGCAGAGCGGTGCCTATCGCCTCGCCTGCCAGCAGGCGTATCAGCACATCGGGCTCGCGACCCCAGGCGATCACCGTGTTGGCGCCGCTGCCGGCCGCACGCTTGGCGGCCAGAATTTTGGTTATCATGCCGCCGCGGCCCAAGCTGGAGCCGGCGCCACCAGCCATCTGCTCCAACTCAGGCGTGCCCGCCACCGCCTCGGCGATAAAGCGGGCCTGCGGGTCGCGTCGGGGGTCGGCCGAGTACAGGCCTTTTTGATCGGTCAGGATGATCAAGGCATCGGCCTCGATCAGATTGGCCACCAGGGCGCCCAGCGTGTCGTTGTCGCCGAACTTGATCTCGTCATTGACGACGGTATCGTTCTCGTTGATGACCGGCAGCACGCGGTGCTGCAGCAGGGTCAACAGGGTCGAGCGCGCATTCAGATAGCGCTCGCGGTCGGCCAAGTCGGCATGCGTCAGCAGCACCTGAGCGCTGCCCATGCCATGCTCGCGCAGCTTGCTCTCGTACATTTGGACCAGGCCCATCTGTCCGACCGCCGCCGCGGCTTGCAGCTCGTGCAGCTCTTTCGGGCGCACCACCCAACCCAGTCGCTTCATGCCCTCGGCGATGGCGCCGCTGGACACCATCACCAACTCGCGGCCGTCGCTCGCTAACGCCGCCAGCTGACGGCACCAATTGCCGATCGCGTCGGCATCGACGCCGCGACCCTCATTGGTCACCAAGCTGGAGCCGACCTTGACGACGATGCGGCGAGCGCCCGCGAGCGCGCGACTCATTCCGCCGCGTCGGCGGCTGCCGCGGAGTCGGGCTTCCCTTCAGGGAAACGTGGATCAACTTCGACGATCACCCGCTGCGCCGTCGCCACATGGTCGTAGATGGCGTGGATCAGGGGCTGGCAGCCTTCGCGCGTCAGGGCCGAAATCTCGAACACCGGGCCCTTCCACTTATAACGCTTGACGAAGTCTTTGACGCGCTTGGCGCGCTCTTCCTCAGGCACCATATCGAGCTTGTTCAGCACCAGCCAGCGCGGCTTGTTGAACAGCTCCTCGTCATACTTTTTCAGCTCATTGACGATGGCCTTGGCCTCGGCGACCGGGTCAACCGCTGGATCAAACGGGGCCAGATCGACCACATGTAGCAGCAAGCGTGTGCGCTGCAAATGGCGCAGGAACTGATGACCCAGGCCGGCGCCCTCGGAGGCACCCTCGATCAGACCGGGGATGTCGGCGACGACAAAACTCTTCTCCGGCCCCACGCGCACCACACCCAGATTCGGGTACAGGGTCGTGAACGGGTAGTCGGCGATCTTGGGGCGGGCATTCGAGACCGCGGTGATCAGCGTGGACTTACCCGCGTTGGGCTGACCCAGCAGGCCGACATCAGCCAGCACGCGCAGCTCCAGCTTGACCTTTTTGGCTTCGCCGGGCCAGCCGGCCGTCTTTTGACGCGGAGCGCGGTTGGTGCTGGTCTTGAAATGCAGGTTGCCAAATCCGCCGTCGCCGCCCTTGGCCAGCAAGATTTTCTCGCCCGGCTCGATCAGCTCGGCGATCACGGTGTCGGTTTCCAGATCCTTGACGATAGTGCCGACCGGCATACGCAGGATGATGTCGTCGGATGCCGCGCCGTACTGGTCGGAACCCCGACCGGCTTCGCCGTTACGGGCCTCGTGGCGGCGCGCGTAGCGGTAATCGATCAGCGTGTTGAGATTGCTATCGGCCACGGCAAAGACGCTGCCGCCTCGACCGCCATCGCCGCCGTCCGGCCCGCCGAACGGGATGAACTTCTCGCGCCGAAAGCTCGCACAACCGGCCCCACCATTGCCGGCCACGATGTCGATGGTGGCTTCGTCTATGAACTTCATATTGCTTTGCGCCCTTTGAGGCTGATGTTAAGGCAAAGCGGCAGCCATCCCATCGGACAGACACGGCCCTGCTGCAGCCTCAAAAAGCAAAAGCCCCGACAAGGCGGGGCTTTTGCGTCACCTGTTGCAAGCGGTCGGCTGCTGCCCTCCGCTTGCGGTGCTCATCGGCTATCTGATTTAGATAGCGGTGACGAAAACCGTTTGACGGCTTTTCTCACCCTTGATGGCGAACGACACTTGGCCGTCGATCAAGGCAAACAGCGTGTGGTCCTTGCCGATACCGACATTGGTGCCGGGATGGAACTTGGTGCCGCGCTGACGCACGATGATGGAACCTGCCGAGATGGTCTGGCCGCCGAAGGCCTTCACACCGAGCATCTTAGGTTTGGAGTCGCGGCCGTTTCGTGTTGAACCGCCGCCCTTTTTCTGTGCCATGGATTATCTCCTTGAACTGTTGGCTAAAAAGTCAGCTCTCGATCAGCCGTTCACCGTGCTGATCAACAGCTCGGTATACGTCTGGCGATGGCCTTGACTCTTCTTGTAGTGCTTACGACGACGCATCTTGAAGATGCGCACTTTGTCGTGCTTACCGTGAGCCACAACAGTGGCATTGACGCTTGCGCCAGCAACCAAGGGAGTGCCAACCTTCAGATCCGCGCCGCTACCAACGGCGAGAACTTGGTCGATCACAATCTCTTGGCCAACATCCGCAGCAATCTGTTCTATTTTGATCTTTTCGCCGGCAGCAACTTTATATTGCTTACCGCCGGTTTTTATGACCGCGTACATATCAGCCCTTTCAATTAAACCACCCGTAAAGCTTGAGCCTCGCCACCGAAGCAGTCAAGACAGCCCACAGGCCTAAACCCAGCATTACTCCGCAGCCCTTGAAAAGCGCAGAGCCGATGAGTTTAGCACGCCTTGAGAATTTCGCCAAGACGTGTGCGCAAAGCGTTGCCTGCGTTGACTCTGGCGCACAATCCACCCCCGAGCACGGCCGCCCCCAGCTGGGCGGCTCCCTATAATCCAAGCTTCGTTCCAATGAGATCCGAGCGTGCACGCTGCGTCTGTTTCGACCCCTTCAACACGCCCCGCAACTAGCGAAGCGCTGGCCACATTGGCAGCCGAAATGCTCAAGGTCGATGCCGTCATCGCCGATCGCCTGGGCTCCGAAGTTGCGCTGATCAATCAAATCGCCGGCTATATCGTTCACGCGGGCGGCAAGCGCATGCGACCAAAGCTGGTGCTGCTGTTTGCCAATGCCTTGGGCTTCGATGGCCCCCAGCGTTTCGAGTTGGCCGCCGTGGTGGAGTTCATTCACACAGCGACGTTGCTGCATGACGATGTAGTCGACGAGTCCTCGATGCGGCGTGGCAAACAAACCGCCAACGCCTTGTTCGGCAATGCCGCAAGCGTCTTGGTCGGTGACTTCCTTTACTCACGGGCGTTCCAGATGATGGTGTCGGTGAACCGCATGCGTGTGCTGGAAGTGCTTGCCGAAGCGACCAATGTGATCGCCGAGGGTGAAGTGCTGCAACTGATGAATATGCATGACCCGGACATCAGCGTAGAGAGTTACTTGCGCGTCATCCGTTTCAAGACCGCCAAGCTGTTCGAGGCCAGCGCACGCCTCGGCGCGGTGTTGGCCGATGGCACGCCGGAGATTGAAGAAGCTTGCGCCGGCTACGGACGTGCGCTCGGCACTGCATTCCAACTGATAGACGATGTGCTGGACTACGAGGGCGACAGCCAGTCATTGGGCAAGAACGTCGGCGACGATTTGCGCGAAGGCAAGACCACGCTGCCACTGCTGATCGCTATGGAGCGCAGCAATAGCGAACAACGAGCACTGTTGCGGCACGCCGTCGAACATGGCGAGCAAGAGCGATTGAATGAGATCGTCGACATCGTCCGCTCGACGGGTGCGCTCGAGGCCACGCGCGATGCCGCTCGCGCCGAGGCCAAGCTGGCACGTGACTGCCTGAGCCTGCTGCCACCGTCAAAGTGGCGCGAGTCCTTGCTGGACTTTGCTGCGCAGTCGGTCGAACGCTCATACTGAACGCCCCGCCGAGGGCGTCACCCTTTTTTGTGAGTCAAGCTCCGTCGGTGCTGCGTTTCTTCATGCCTGCCTTAGCGGCATACATGCGTTGATCGGCCTGCGCAATACAGGCCTGCAGCGGTGTCTGCGCATCGGCTCTCATCGCATAACCTAATGCAGCACTTGGACTGACCCAGACCTCGGGCGCCACCTCGAACCGAGCTTGCCGGCAGCGCTGCCGCAGCGCCTCCAGCTCGGCCACCACCCTGTCTTCGCTGCAATCCGGCAAGACGAACAAAAACTCATCGCCGCCGATTCGATAGCAGTCCGCCAGCGGCCACTGCACCCGCGCTGCATCGGCAAACGCCTTGATCAAAGCATCGCCCGCCGCATGGCCATGGCTGTCGTTGACATGCTTGAGCAAATTCATATCGGCCACCACGACCGCCTGCGGGAACGACCCGCTCACCGCTGCCTCTGCCTTTTCGCTGAAATAGTTGCGATTGTGAAAGCCTGTCAGGCTGTCGGTGTAAAGCAAATGTTCGCGTTCCCGCAAAAACTGTGTCTTGGCCCTTTGCTCCGCCAGCTTGCGCACCGTGCGCACGGTCACGACCAAGATCAGCAGCAAGGCGAGGGCCAATGCCGCCAACAACATCGTCAACTGCCGATTGGCCTCGTTGCGTAAGGTCGGCACCGTCTGCATACACAGGTACTTCATCTCCTCAAACTGGACCAAGGGGATGACCTTGTCCAGAATGGCGGCCAGCTCCGGCTGCTGGCGGCTGACACCAAAGTAGATGAAGGAATCCTTCGAGGTGCTGCCACGCTTGACCAGGTCGGTGTAGCCAAGGCCGTTGATATAGAACTCGACCACGGTGGGGTTTTCGATCAGATAGTCGACCTTGCCGGCACGCAGCAAGCGCAGTGATTCCATGATGTCGGCGGTCTTGACGATGTCGGGGCTCTTCAAGTTCTTGCGCAGATACTCCTCATGCCAAAAACCGTCGATAACGGCCACCCGCCGGCCATCGAGACCGTAAACATCCTGCACCGGCGGGCTGCTTTTGAGCCCAATGATGATGTCGCGCTCGGTGCTGATGGGGCGCGGAAAAAGAAAATGCTTTTGCCGGTCATCGGTCTTGGCCAGATTGAGCACATGGACCTCGCCCGACTGCGCGCGCTCCAGCATCTTGGCGAACGAGCCGCTGACGACCTTGAAGCGTATGCCGATCAACTCACCGATGCGGTCCAGCGTCACGCCGGCAATGCCCTTGTACTCACCTTTGTCGAAGTAATCGAAGGGCAGATAGTCTTCGGCCACCCCCACGACCGCCTCGCCGTTTTGCGTCAGCCAGCTCAGCTCGGCATCGCTGAATCGCAAGACCTTGCGGTTATAGCTGCGTCGGGCATCACGAGCCAGGGTCTGGATGATGAGCCGGCGATGGCCCAGATAGCGGTCGATGATCTGGGCCAAGATGGCGCGGTCTTTGGCCACCGCGAAGGTCATGTCCGAGGTGATTGCCTTCAGCTCCGCCACCAGGGTCAGATCGGGGAAGTCGCTCAAGAATTCATACTCGAGGCCGCCTCCGGCCGTCACAAAGCCGTCCACCTCGCCGGCCGCCAAGGCCTTCAGCCCCGCGCGCTGGTCATCAAAGCTCGCCACTTGCAAATGGATATTGGGGAACTCCGTAGGCAACTGCTGGATCACGAAATCATTGGCCAGAAAGCCAACTCTCTTGCCGTCCAGATCACCCAGGGTCTGCACCAGCGAGTCCTTGCGGGCAAACACCACATAGGGGTATTTTTGCGCCGCCTGGGTGAAGTGCATGACCTTCTCACGCTCAGGCGTCGGGTTAGCGCCATAGAGCAGGTCGATCTTGCCGGCCAAGAAGCGGCTGTAAGCATCGTCCCAGTTCTTCACATCGGCGGCGACCAGGCGCAGGCCCAGCTGCACCTGCATATCGCTCAGCAGGGCCGGCAAGAGCCCAATCCGGCGGCCCTGAAACTCGAAGCTATCGAGGCCCGCGACGGGATCGAAGCCGACGCTGAACTGCCGCTCTTTGTGCGCGGAAATCCAGGCACGCTGAGCTGCATCCAGCGGCACCCCGCCGTTGGATGCAGCCGCCACTGCCGGTGCTTGCGCCCAGGCCAGGCTGCACAGCAGCAGTCCCAGGCAGATGCAGAATATTCGCCGCAGATCAAGCAAGGCTGAGCCTCCCCTTCAGTTCTTCGATGCAGGTGCAGCACTGCACCGCCAACGGGCCAAAACCAATTTACCCCCTGCTCATTCTCAACGCTAGGTGCCCGCCATTTGTCGCTACTTCGCCAGGGTTTGCCCGGTGAAATGGCCAAAGGCGAGATATTTATTGGCCCCGCACGGGCCGCTGCGCCATGCAGCATCGATGATGGGGAATCACCTGAAAAACAATGATGATGATGATGCACAAGAGCACTGTCCAACGTCGCACCCTGCTGGCCAGCCTCGGCAGCCTACTCACAATATGGAGTCAATCAATGAATGCAAGCGCCCAAGCCACCGCCCCGGTGGCAAGCCCTCCCGCCACCACCGCCACAGCCACAGCCAAGGGCAGCTTCGAGGTCAAGATTGAACCGCCGCAGGCGTTGAGCAGCCCGGCCGATGGGGCGTCGCTGTTCAAGCGCAGCATGAGCAAGCAGTACAGCGGCGACCTGACGGGCAGCGCCATTGGCGAGATGCAATTCGCCGGCCAACCGCAAGTCGGTGAAGCGGCCTATACCGCGCTGGAGTCATTTGTCGGCCAGTTGCAAGGCCGCAAGGGCAGCTTTGCAATGGCTCACCTGGGGCTGATGAGCGGTGGCAAACAAGACCTGCGCATTGCCATCGTGCCGGGCTCGGGCCTCGGCGAGCTGGCCGGCATCAGCGGCGAGCTGCTGCTGCGCATTGAAGGCGGTGCGCATTTCTACGAGTTGAACTACCGCCTGAATTGAGGGCTAGCGCTACAGCAGATTGATCGCCCTTGCCGCCTCGCGCAGCTCAGCGCGGAAGTCCGGATGCGCAATCGCGATCAGTTCCTGCGCCCGCTGCTTGGCCGACTTGCCGCGCAGCTGGGCCACGCCGAACTCGCTGACCACATAGTTGATGTCGTTCTTGCTGGTGCTCATATGGGTGCCCGGCGTCAGCGTCGGCACGATGCGGCTGATGCTGTCGCCTTTGGCGGTGGACGGCAAGACGATGAAGGCCTTGCCGCCTTTGGAGCGGTTGGCGGCGCGCACAAAGTCGCTCTGCCCACCGGTGCCTGAATAGGGCGTGGGGCCCAGCGACTCCGAACCGCACTGACCCAAAAGATCGATCTGCAGCGTCGCGTTGATGGCGCACAACTTGTCGTTCTGGCCGGCCAGATAGGGGTCATTGGTGAAATCGACCGGATGCATCTCCAGGCCCGGATTGCGATCCATAAAGCGGTAGAGCTTTTGCGAGCCGAGTGCAAACGTCGCCACCATCTTGCCCGGCAGATAGTTCTTGCGCCGGTTGGTGACCGCGCCGCATTCGACCAAGCTCAGAATGCCGTCGCCGATCATCTCGGTGTGCACGCCCAGATCATGCTTGGCGCTGAGCTGCATCACCACCGCGTCGGGGATGCCGCCATAGCCGATTTGCAGCGTCGAGCCGTCCTCGATCATGTCGGCCACATATTTGCCGATCGCCTCTTGCACCGGGCCGATTTTGGGCAGCCCGACCTCGGTGACCGGTTCGCTGCTCTCGATCAAGGCCGTCACTTGCGAGATGTGAATCAGGCAGTTGCCGTTCGCAAACGGCACATGGGGGTTGACCTCCAGCACGATGGCACGCGCTTGTTTGAGCGCCGCCATCGTGTAGTCCGCGCCCAGGCTGAGCGAGAAATAGCCATGCTGATCCATCGGCGACGCCATGCTGAACACCACATCGGCCGGGATCAGCTTGCGCTCGATCAGCGCGGGCATCTCGGAGAAGTAGCTGGGGATGAAATCCACCCAGCCGGCCTGCCCACCGGGGCGCGAAGCCGCGCCGTAGAAGAACGACACATGCCGCACATGTTCCACGGTTTCGGGGTCAAAGTAGCCGTACTTGCGCACCGCCAGAATCTGCCCCAGCTTGATGTCGTGGAAACGCCGGCGTGCATCGGACAAAGCGGTCAGCAGCGTCGGCGGCTCACCGACGCCGGTCGGGATGATGATGAAGTCGCCGTCGCGCAGCAGGCCCAGGGCGTCCTCACAAGTGGCCAGTTTCTTGCGGTACAAATCTTGATGCGACATGGGGTGCCTATTGATGATGCTTGGCTAGCATCCTAGGCCGTCCGGCTTGCTGCTGGCTTGCAACACCAGCACTTTCGCGGCAGATTCACGTCGGCAGCTGTACCCACTCGCCCGGCCGCAGCGGGTGGCTGCTGAGCGAGCAGGGGCCGATCGCGCTGCGGATCAGGCGCAAGGTCGGGAAGCCCACCGCTGCCGTCATGCGCCGCACCTGGCGGTTTTTGCCTTCCTTGAGGGTGATGGCGAGCCAGCTGGTCGGGATGCTCAGGCGCTTGCGCACCGGCGGGTCGCGCGGCCACAACCAGGCCGGCTCCTCAATTTGTTCGACCCGGCAGGGCTGGGTCACAAAGTCGCGCAGATCCAGCGGCTCGCTCAGGCGCAGCAAGGCCTGCTCGTCAGGCACGCCTTCGACCTGCACGGTATAGGTCTTGGCCTCTTTGTGCTTGGGATGGCTGATCTGGTGCTGCAGGCGGCCGTCATCGGTCAGCAGCATCAGGCCCTCGCTGTCGGCATCGAGTCGGCCGGCCGGGTAGATATCGGGGATCTGCAGATAGTTTGCCAGGGTCTCGCGGCCTTCTTGCGGCGAGAACTGGCTCATGACTTGAAAGGGTTTGTTGAAAAGAATCAGTTTCATAGACATCCGGGCAGGCGCTGCAGTATCGCGCCTGCGGGCGCGCCGGCCACTCAAGCCAGACAGTCTTCTACTTCCCGCGCCATCTCGATATCAGCAGTTGCGGCACACAGATCGCGGCCATCCAGCAAACGATTGATATCCAAGAGCAGCAACATGCGCGCGCCGACCGAACCAATGCCCGAGATGTGCCCATCATTGGCCATGCCGTTCATGGCCGGCATGCTGCGCTGCTGCTCAGCAGACAGTTCAACCACCTCGTTGACGTTGTCCACCACGATGCCAACACTGCGGTGGCTGAGGTTGACGACGATGGTGACGGTGGCGGCGGTCACGGCGGCGGCCGGCATCTGGAAACACCTGCGCAAATCAATCACCGGCAACATTTCGCCGCGCAGATCCAGCACACCGAGGACCTCGGCACTCGCGCCGGCCAAACGCGTCGGCGCCTGAAAAGAGCGGATTTCCTGCACACAGCTCAACGCGATGCCGTACTCCTCTTTGCCAAGGTGAAAAGACAGCACCTCGGTGCGGACCTTTGGAGCCGCAGTCGCCTCACGGCCAGATGCCACCAAGGCATGCGAGGTTTGAGGGGTCTGGCTAGGCTGCTGGCTCATGGCTGGGGCTCCGTTCGGCGACCAGCACATGCTGGTGCCGCGATGATAGGGAGGCTGCGCGCCCTGTGCCGGGCTCAGCCAGCCGATTGCGCGGCGGAAGTCACGCTGGCCTGGTTTCCCTTAGCCCGCGATGATCACAACCCAATCCTGGCGTACACACAGGTGTTCCGGGGCTCGCCGGCCGGCGTCAGGCTGTCGCGCCGCAGCACCCCCTCCAACTCAAAACCGCATCGTTCGGCCACCGCACGGCTGCGCAGATTGACATCGTCCATGCGGATCTCAACCCGGCGTGCCTGCAAATGCTCAAACGCCATGCGGGTCAAGGCCATCACCGCCTCGGAGACATAACCCTGACCTTCGGCGCTGGCGCGAATCCAGTAGCCGATCTCAAAGCGGCGCACCTCCCAGTCCAGGCGGTGCAGACCGGTGCCGCCCAGCAGACGGCGCCCCTGCGGCGCCAGGTCATAGATTTGATAGGCCAGGTCACGCCGGGCGATGAAATCCGCACAGAGGCGGCGCGCCACCGCCTCGCTGTCCTCGAAGCTGGGCGCCTGTTGGGCCCAGGGCATCCAGGGGCTCAAATGCCCAATCGACTCGGCAATCGCGACGGCGAGCGCCGGGCCGATGCCGGGGCGCGGTGCGGCAAGCAACAGCCGCTCGGTCTCAATCGTCTCCGGCAAGTCGATCAGGATGGGGTCAGGTCTTGCGGCGATGGGCTTCATTGGTTGGGTAGCAAGTCGCGCGAAGGCTGGACCGGCTCGGCGGCCCGGCCCGGCATGGCCTCGGCGCCAAGCGCCGGCTCATCCTCATCCGGCGTAGGCAGCTCACGCACCGCCCGCAGCACCGGGTGGCGCCAGGCGATCAGACTCAGCACCAAGGTACCGACGCCGGCGAACAGCAGCGCCGAACGTAGCCCCATATGCTCGCCCAACCAGCCACCGGCCAAGGCGCCGGGGCCGGCCGGAATCAGGATCAGCCAGCGCATGGTGCTGGTCATGCGGCCCAACATGGGCGCCGGCGTAACCGCCTGGCGCAGCGACAAGAAGTTGATGAAGATCAGCACCGCGCCGACGCCAAAGCTGAACAACATAAAGGCAAAGGCGGCGACGCCGAAAGTATTGGACGGCACCAGCGCCAGCAGCAACCAACCCAGCCCCGTCACTGCAATGCCCAATACCAGGCAGGGGCCGGGGCCGAGCCGGCGGCTGATGCGGTGCCCCAAAATGCTGGTCAGGACCGTGCCCGCGCCCAGCGCCACATAGCTCAGGCCCACCTGCTGCGCGCTCAGGCCCAGCGTGCGGGTGGCGAACAAAATCTGCACCACCTGGGCGGCGTTATTGAACAGCTGCCAGCCGCCCACCGCACAAGCCAGGCCGATCAGCAGCGCACGTTCACGTACAAAACGCACACCCGCCTTCAGGTCGCGCCAGAACGCCGCGCCATCGCCCTTGTGCAGCACTTCATCGACCTTGATGCCGCGCAGAATCAGCGCCGAGATCAAGACCAGCACCGCGTCAACGGCCAGCGCCATCGGTGCGCCCATCAGCTTGATCAACATGCCGGCAAGACCTGGCCCCGCCACTTCGGCCCCCGAGGAGGCCAGCGCGTTCTTGGCATGCGCCTCGACCAGGCGGTCGCGGCTGACCACCTGGGTCAAGACGATTTGCGCGGCGCTGCCGGCCGTGGTGTAGACCGTGCCCAGCACAAAGCCGACCACATAAAGCCAGGTCATCGTCAACCAGCCCATCACGGCAGCCAGCGGTACGGTCGCGACGGCGACCGCCAGCAAGGTCTCGCCCCAAACATAGACCGGCAGCTTGCGCACCCGGTCCAGCCAAACACCGGACGGCAGCGAGAACAGCACAAAGGGCAAGATCTCCATCGTCGTCAACAGACCCATCTGGGTCGGGCTGGCATTGAGTAGCACGGCCGCGGTCAGCGGCAGCGCCAACATGGTGACCTGGCCGCCCAGCGAACTGATCAGGATGGATGACCACAGGCGGCGGTAGACGGCGTCGCGCAAGAGGTCGGTGGACGGCAGCGTCAGCGCAAGCCGTATTCGGTCAAACCATGTGCTCAGCAAGGTTTGTTGCATGGGAATGTCTCCAAATTTCTGGGTCCGGCGTTGCTATCAATCAATCAACGCGGCCTTGGGGAGGGTGGCGCGGCCAGTCTTCACGCGCTAGGCAGGGTTCAAGCCGTCAACGCGAGATCGCCGGAGCGGCCAGACCAGCCTTGCTCACGCGAGCGCGCACGCCAGCGGCACGGGGCCTGCTGCGTCTGGTGCGGTCTAGGAGCTTGGTCATGTGAGTTTGATATCAATCAAATGAAGCCACATCGTAGCAGCCCGGCAGCGCCTTGACCATGTGAGAAATGGCATTGCCGGGCGAATAGCCATGCAGCCTCGCAAGCGCTAATAGCCGACGGCTGCGCCGTCGCGCCGCGGATCGCTGGCCGCCACATAACCCGCAGATTAAGGGTCACAAAGGCGCCAAATAAACTG
>JADMJQ010000009.1:21749-43800 GCA_018780415.1 Roseateles sp.
GATGCCCCAGCGCGCGCAGGCCGGCGACGGTGGCTGCCGGCATATGCGGCTCAACATTCAGCGACAGCCCCTCGTTGAAGCGCCAGCGCGGCGCGTCGCAAGCGGCTTGCGGGTTTTGGCCGAAGTCCAGCATGCGCACCAGGGTCTGCATATGGCCTTGCGGCTGCATATTGCCGCCCATCACGCCGTAACTCATCACCGGCAGTCCATCGCGAGTTAAGAAGGCCGGGATGATGGTGTGGAAGGGGCGTTTGCCCGGCGCCACTTGGTTGGGGTGACCAGCTTCCAGCGTGAAGCAATGGCCGCGGTTCTGCAACGACACACCGTAGCCAGGCACCACCAGCCCTGAGCCAAAGCCCATGTAATTGCTCTGAATGAAGCTGACCATCATGCCGCTCTCGTCGGCCGTGGTGAGATAGATGGTGCCGCCCTTGACCGGGTTGCCGCACTTGAAATCCTGCGCCCGGCCCATGTCCACCAGCTTGGCACGCTGGGCCAAATAGCCGGGGTCCAGCATCTCGGCCGCCGTCACTTGCATGGACCGGGAATCGCTGACATAACGGTATACGTCGGCGAATGCCAGCTTCATGGCCTCAATCTGCATATGTTGCGCTGCCACGCCGTCCACGGCTTGCGAGGGCAGATCCAGATGCTTGAGTATGCCCAGCGCGATCAAGGCCGCAATGCCCTGGCCATTGGGCGGGATCTCATGCAGCTCATGGCCGGCGTAGCTTTGCGAGATCGGTGTGACCCATTCGGGCCGGTAGTCCGCGAAATCGGCCGCCGTGATCGCCCCACCGGTTTCACGGGCGAACTTTTGCACCGCCTCGGCCACCTCACCGCGGTAAAAGGCCTCGCCCTTGGTCTGGGCGATCAGGCGCAGCGTGCGCGCGGCGTCCGGGAACTTGAACAATTCGCCCACCTCGGGCGCCCGCCCGCGCGGCAAAAACGCCTGCGCAAAACCCGGCTGCTGAGTCAGATCGGGCAAGGCCGCCGCCATCGCCCATTTGCTCTGCACGATCACCGGCACCGCATAGCCTCGCTCGGCGATGGCGATGGCCGGTGCCATCAAGTCGGCAAAGGGCAGCTTGCCGAAGCGCTCGCTCAGAGCCACCCAACCGGCCACCGCACCCGGCACCGTCACCCCGCCCCAGCCGCGCTTGGGCGGGGTCTTGCAGTCAGCGCCATAGGTCTTGAAAAAATGCTCGGGCGTCCAGGCCGCCGGCGCGGTGCCGGAGGCATTCAAGCCGTGCAACTCCTTGCCGTCCCACAAGATACAAAACGCATCCGAGCCCAGGCCGTTGCTGCAGGGCTCAACCAAGGTCATGCAAGCCGCCGTGGCAATCGCCGCGTCGACCGCATTGCCGCCCTGCGCCAGCATACGAAGACCCGCTTGCGCCGCCAGCGGGTGCGAGGTCGAGACGATGTTGCGGGCAAACAGTGGGCTGCGCACGCTGGCGTAGCTCTTGCTCCAATTGAAGGGATGCGGCATGGCTGGGTCTCCAGATGTTTGACCCGATTGTGAATCGAGTCGCCCAACTGCCCGCCCTGAACGATTTGGAACAGCCCTGCTTTTTGTTTGCTTTTCGTCAAAGCACTGTCACAAACGCTAGTCACAATAACGTTCATTCAAGGCAACAACAACCGGCTGCAGATTGGGCAGAGTGCTGGAACCCGTCACCAGTGCCAAGAAAACCGTCATCCTCCTTGAGGATGTCCGGAAGTCAGAAGGGCCACCAACCGCAAGGTCGTGGCCCTTTGCTTTTGTGGCGCGCAATTCCCTCGGCCGCTGTGGCGGACTGCTAACGTTCTGACCGCAGGCACTTGACCGGGGCCGCGTCGCGCGGGCACACTGCCTCCCCTCACCCCACAACTTCACAAGGAGCACAGCATGGCTAAATTCGATATTGCCCTCTCGTCGTCGGCCGCCGCGCTGCTGCATACGGGTTTGGTCATTGCCTGACAGTTTGATCGGCACGGCTTGATTGACCTGTGCCGCAGCTTCAAGCCCTGACCCTGCAAGCCTGAGCTTGCGCACTATCCGCACGCCCCCTCGCCTGCGGCCAACGCTTCGCATCCCCTGCCCCGCCCGACCTCGGTCAGCGGTCATCGCCTGTCTGATTCATCGTTGCATGCAGACAGGCTGGATACGTTCGTCTTCAAACCAAAATGCTCAATTCAGCTGCACCATCACTGGCAAAACTACGCTCACTCGGACTCAACTTTTCCAACTTAGGCCCCGCACTTGAAGCGCTGGACTGGAGCGCTGACGCTCAGCTCTGGCGCCTGACCGAGGCGCATCGCGATGCCTTCGGACTGCAGTCGGCCGAGGCCCCGCCCACCCAGGCTCGCGCCTTGCCCGCCCTCACTCAATCGCTGCACGCCAAGGGCGAAAACCTGTGCGTCGGTGACTGGGTGCTGACAAGGCGCAACGATTTTGGCGAGCATTGGATCCATGCCCGCGCCGCACCGCTGAACACCTTGACCCGGCGCGACCCCGAGGGCAGGCGCCAAGCCTTGGTCAGCAATATTGACCTTGCGGTGCTGGTCATGGGCCTGGACCATGACTTCAAACTCGCCCGCCTTGACCGCTATCTGGTGCTGACGCATGCCGCCGGCGTGCCGGCCCTGGTCGTTTTGAGCAAGGCCGATCTCTGCCCCGACGCGCCGGCCCGGATCGCCGAGCTGCGGGCCCATCTAGGTCGCAGCCGCGGCGGCCTGCTCGACATCCTGGCCGTTGACGGCAATGCCGACAGCGCCCGCGAACAGCTCTCGCCCTGGCTGGGCCTAGGCCAAACCTTGGTGCTGCTGGGCTCCAGTGGTGCGGGCAAATCGACCTTGACCAACACGCTTTGCCAAGCCGCGTCGGCGACCGGGCCGCAAGCCGTGGGTGCTGTGCGCGCGGACGACAGCCGCGGCCGCCACACCACCACGGCGCGCAGCCTGAAACGCTGCGCCAGCGGGGCCTGCATCATCGACACGCCGGGTCTGCGCAGCCTGCAGCTGGATGCCGATGTCGGCGCGCTCCGCCAAGCCTTTGACGACGTCGGCGAGCTGGCCGCCGAATGCAGGTTCAGAAACTGCAGCCATCAGGGCGAGCCCGGCTGCGCGGTGCAGGGCGCCATCAGCCCGGCCCGACTGAAGAGCTTTCAGAAGCTGCAACGCGAGGCGGCACGCGACCAAATGACCCACCAGGACAAACGCGAACAACTGGCTGTTCGCAAGATGTGGGGGCGCATAGGCAATGCCGCGGCGCGCGCCAAACGCGGTGGCTGAGGCTTGACCGGCTGACAGGGCAGGCGCCGCAGGGTAAAGAAGTGATAACCAAAGGCGCTAGTGCCTGAATCGCCTTGCCGGCATGCGATGCTGGCGCCCTTGCAACCCAGCCGCGCTTTCATTTCTCCTGCCTGCCCATGTTCAGCCCAAAGTTTCGCCTCTCTCGTCGACTTGCCTATCTATTGCCATCATTGCTGAGCCCGGGGCTGGCGATGGCACAGGCAAGCGGCCCCACCAGCGCAGTAGCACCAGCTGCCGCAGCAAGCGCGGCCCTCAGCAGCGACAAGGTCGAGCAAAAGCTGGAGCGGGTCGAACTGAGCGGCACGGCTAACGACGAAGTCGCACGGCGTGCGTCCAGCGCGTCCAAGATCATCATCGGCCGCGAGGAGATCGAGCGCTTTGGTGACTCCACCGTCGGCGAGGTGCTCAAGCGCCTGCCCGGCGTGACCACCGGCGGGCGGCCCGGGCGCGGCGGCGATGTGCGCATGCGCGGCATGGGCGGCGGCTACACCCAGATCCTGGTCAACGGCGAACGGATGGCGCCGGGCTTCTCGCTCGACCAGCTGCCGCCCGATCAGGTCGAGCGCATCGAGGTGATGCGTGCGCCGACCGCCGAGTTCGGCGCCCGCGCGGTGGCCGGCACCATCAATGTGGTGCTGCGCGAAGCCCTGGTCAAACGGCTCAATGATCTGCGCCTGGGCCTGTCCTCGGAGCGCGGCCAGCTGCGGCCGAATATCGGCTGGAGCCGCAGCGACAAGCTCGGCGACAGCGACGGCGCCTACAACCTCAGCGTCAATCTGCAGCAGGCCGACACACTGGATGACTCGAACAGCATCAACGTCACCCGCGACCTGCACACGCTGGAAGAGAGCCGCCTGCAGACGCAGTCGCAAAGCCGCGGCCAGCGCCAGGCGCTGAACATGAACGCCCGCCTGCAATGGCGGCTGGGCGAGGGCGAGACCTTCAATCTGCAGCCGTTTGCGGTGATCTCGCGCAATGAGAACGAGCGCACGGCGAATCTGACCTACGAGCCGCTGCCGACCGATGGGCGCTACTTCTACGAGCGCTCACAGTCCAAAAGCGACAGCAGCATGGAGATGCTGCGCCTGAACACGCAGTGGCAGAAACAACTGGACGAGAGCAGCCGCATCGACCTACGCGCCGGCCTGGGCCAGGCGCATAGCAAGGGCGACACCACCCAGCAGCAGTTTCTCAACGCGAGCAGCCAGGCCGTGCGCACGCAAGAGGATCACAGCGACGGCCGCGACAGCAGCTGGAGCCTCAACGGCAAGTATTCGCACCAGCTGGAGAACGAGCACAGCCTGGTCGGCGGCCTGGAGGGCGAAGGCACGCAGCGTGACCAGACCAAGACCTGCTTGCAAGACGGCCTGAGTTGCCGCAGCCAGTTGGAGTTCGGCGACGAACTGTCGGCCAGCACCCAGCGCATCGCCGCCTATGTGCAGGACGAATGGAGTGTGGGCAAGCAGCTGTCCTTCTATGCCGGCCTGCGCGGCGAGACTATTCTGACCAAGAGCGCGTCGGCCGCCTACGCGGTCAGCAACCGCTCCAGCGTCTGGACACCGCTGCTGCACGGCGTTTGGAAGTTTGATGAGAAAAGCCGCGACCAGATCCGCGCCAGCCTGACGCGCAGCTATCGCTCACCCAATCTGCAAGACCTGATCGCCCAGCCGGCCATCAACGCCCAATACCCCTGCCCCGACAACCAGCCCTGCGGACCGAACACCGTCGACCACGCCGACCGCTCCGGCAACCCGAATCTCAAGCCCGAACTGGCGACCGGCATCGATCTGGCGTACGAAAACTACCTGAGCAAGGGCGGTATCCTCAGCGTCAATGCCTTTGTACGCCGCATCAGCGACCTGATGCGCAATGTCACGACGCTGCAGACCGTCGCTTGGGCCGATGTGCCGCGTTGGATCTCGCAGCCGCAGAACATCGGCAAGGCAACCACCTATGGCGTGGAGCTGGAGGCCAAGTTCCGGCTCGACGAATTCATCCCCGACGCTTGGCCGGTACAGATGCGCAGCAACTTGAGCTTGTTCCGCTCCTCGGTGGACGGCATCCCCGGCCCTAACAACAAGCTCGATCAGCAACCGAGCGCCACCGCCAACCTCGGCGCCGACTACCGGCTGCGCAGCCTGCCCTTGAGCATCGGCGCCAGCGTCAACTGGACGCCATCCAACACCGTCCAGCAAACCCTGATCACCGAGGCCAGCAACAGCCGCAAGATCGTCGCCGACGCCTTCGCGCTGTGGAACATCAACCCGGACACCTCGCTGCGCCTGTCCGCCAGCAATCTGGCGCCGCCGGACTACACCAACGCCAGCCTGACGCTGACGCCGGACAACCAGATCACCACCAGCTCGGGCGGCCCGAGCTACACGCAGTGGTCGCTGCGCCTCGAAATCAAGATCTGAGCTTGGCCAGACCGACCAGCAAGATGAGGCCGGCCGCGGCCAGCAACGCCATCGACGGCTCGGGCACGGCCGCCAGCGGTTCGGCGTAGAGAAAATCGTCCATCACCACCACATCGTCGTTCGGATTGCCGAGCACCCCGTTGGCGACGATGGTGTTCAGGCCGGCGGTGATGCGCACGCGGCTGATAGTGCCGCCGCTGACCGTGGCGCCGAGGAAGCTCAGGCCCTGGTTGCCGGCCACCAGCACATCGCGCGAGTAGATCAAGGCATTGCCGGCGTCAAAGAACTCCAGCCGGCTCAAGCCCCCGACCTCCACATCCACAAAGACCAGGCCAAAGGCCGTCGACGTGGCCGCCTGCGCCGTGCCTGGCACGAAGAAACTCACATCGGTGATGTTGCTGCCGGTCGCGGTAAACAGCTTTTGGGCACTGAAGGCCTGAAAGTCATTGCCAAAACCGAACAGGGCCGGCGTGGCCCCGCCGCCATTGGCGCTGACCAGGAAGCCCGTGCCAGGCGTGCTGAAGACCACACCGCGCGGCGAATTGACATTGAAAAATCGGCAGCGAGGGCATTCGGGTCGGCGCTGCCGGCGGGTACGCCGTCCCAGTTGATCTCGCGCCGCAGCCCGCCGAACGAGCCGTTAGCCCCGGCCACGCTGCCGCCGCCGACAGCGGCACGGAAGGCATCGCGCGTCGCCGTGATCGCCGCCGCGTTGGCGCCGGCCGACTCGAAGGTCGTGAACACCGGCACGGCCCGGACGGTTGTCGTTATCGTCATCGTGCCCAGCAGGGCGCCGCTCAACACGGCAAGTCGCAGCAGTCGATCGGTCTTCATGCTATCTCCTGGTTGAAGCCGGATTGGCCGGCAGGTGCCTGTCAGTCAGCGAGCGACTGGCAAGTGCAGCGGCGAAGATTAGGGCCAAGTAGCCCAAAAAACCAGCGCGTCGGCCCCCTAGATTCACTGGGCGCCCGCTTGGCGGAAAACCAAAGCTTGTCCGCTGTGATCCAATATCGCCTCGTGAGCTGCGACACTCCCAGCCATGAGAATTCTTGGCATCGACCCCGGTCTGCAAACAACAGGATTCGGCGTCATCGACGCCGACGGCCCCCGCCTCAGCTATGTCGCCAGCGGCACCATCAAGACCAGCGCCGTGGCGACCGGTGACCTGCCGGCTCGCCTCAAAATCATCTTCGACGGCGTGCGCGAGGTGACGGCCCGCTACCAGCCGCACTGCGCTACCGTCGAGATCGTCTTTGTCAACGTCAACCCGCAGTCCACCCTGCTGCTCGGCCAGGCGCGCGGCGCCGCCATCACCGCCCTGGTGTCGAACAATTTGCCGGTGTCTGAGTACACCGCGCTGCAGATGAAGAAGGCAGTGGTCGGTCACGGCCACGCGGCCAAGGAGCAGGTGCAGGCGATGGTGCAGCGGCTGCTGAACCTGCCCAGCGAGCCCGGCAAGGACGCCGCCGACGCCTTGGGCTTGGCTATCATGCACGCCCATGCCGCCGTGTCCTTCGAGGCGATGAGCCGCAGCACCACCTTGCAACGCCGCCAGCACGCCCAGTTCAAGGGCGGCCGCACGTATTGATAGCCCGCAGATGATGTTGACGATGAATGATTCCGCTGCACCCGCACGGGCGCTGGGCCGGCTGCCGGCATTGCTGCGCTATTGGCGCTGGCGCTATGGCCTGACCGGCGCTTTGCCGGGCCTGGCTCTGGCCGTTTTAGGCTTTGCGCTGAGCTTGCCTTGGTCGCTGGCACCTGCTGCCGCCTTGGCCCTGCTGGGATTGACCCTGGGCCGACATTTTGCCGGCCTGCGCTTCGCGCACTACCGCGCCGAGTTGCATGAGGGCGAAGGTCTGGTGCTTTACAGCGGCGTTTGGTGGCGCAGCGAGGTCTGGGTACCGACCGCGAGGCTGCAGCATCTGGATGTCAGCCAAGGTCCCTTGGACAGACGCTGGGGCATGGCCACCTTGAGCCTGCACACGGCGGGCAGCCATGACAACCACACCCGCATCGATGGCCTGCCCTTGGCCGAGGCCCATGCACTGCGAGAGCACTTGTTGCCGCGCCAGGCACTGCAACATGAGTGAGCCGGAGCAGCTTCAGCGGCCGCTGCGGCTGCACCCGGCCTCTTGGCTGTTCGGTGTCGCCGGCCTGCTCAAGCAGATGTTGCTGCCCTTGATCGCCATGCTGGTACTCGGGCAAAAAGATGCGCAATGGGTCTTGTGGGCCATGCCGGCGATGCTGGCGCTGACCCTGCGCTCGGTGCTGCGGGCACGCGCTTTTCGCTACACCGTGACCGCCAGCGAATTGCTGGTGCGCGAGGGCGTGCTGGATCATTCCTTGCGCCATATTCCGCTGGCTCGCATTCAGAACATCACCCAGCGGCAGGAGTTTTTGCACCGGATCTTTGGCGTCACGGAACTGCGTTTGACCTCGGCCGCCGGTGGCAAACCGGAGGCGGTGATGAAGGTATTGAGCTTGGCAGCGGCCGCGCAGCTGGAGGCCTTGCTGCGCGGCGGGGCCCATGCGCAGGACGGCCATGAGGAGGCCGACGCCCGCCCCCGCTTGTTGCTCGCCATGCCGATGCGCGAGGTCTTGCTCTTGGGCTTGAGCAGCAATCGCGGCAAGCTGATGGTGGCGGCCGCCTTCGGCGCGGTGATGCAAAGTCAGGCCTTGCGCTCCCGAGCGATGCAGTGGTCGCAAGGGCCGGTGGATGCGCTGACCCGCAGCTTCAATGCCGATCTGCAAAGCCATGCCTGGCTGCATCTGGCGGCGCTGAGCCTGGGCTTGCTGCTGCTCAGCTTGGTCATTTTGCAGCTGCTGTCGGCGGCGATGGCTTTGGTCAAGTTTCATAACTTCAAACTTGAGCAGCAAGGCGAACGCCTGCTGAGCACCTCCGGCCTGACCGCCCAGACCCGGGCGGCCGTGCGTTTGCCCAGGCTGCAACGCTGGGAGCTGAGCTCAAGCTGGCTGCAGCGACGCCTTAATCGCTGCCAGCTCAGCGTGACGGTGGCCGGCCAGGGCGATCACAAGAACGAGGAAGAAAAGTTCGCCCGCTTCAAAGAGCTGGCGCCGCTGGCCACGCCCGCGCAAGCGCAGGCGCTGCTGCGCCTGTGTCTGCCGCAGCTGGATTGGCAGACGCTGTCATGGCAGCCCTTGGCCGAGGCCACATTGCGAAGGCGGCTGCTGGGCCAAGCGCGCTGGTTGGCGCCGCTGTGGTTGGCTGCCATCGCGAGCAACTTGGCAGTCGACGCCATCGCGCTGCCTTGGCCGGTCCTGCTCTGGCCCATGGCCGTGTTCAGCGCCTTGCTGCTGGGCGCCATGCTGCTGCATGCGCGGGCCTGGCAGGGCTTTGCGGCCTATGCCAGGTCCGGCGACCTGCTGCTGTACCGCAGCGGTGTGTTCACGCAGCGCTGGGTCATTGTGTCGACCGCCAAGCTGCAAAGCCTGCGCCTTTACAGCTCAGGCCTGGACCGCGTGTTCGGCCTGCAGCATCTGCAGGCCAGCACCCATGGTGGGCCAAGCGGCAGCGGCCTGGCTCGTGCGCTGGATATTCCCTGCCTGCCCGCGAACGAGGCCGCCTTGCTCAGAGCCAGTTTGTGGCTGAAATTGACCGCCATGGCTGCGCCAAACGGGCTGAACGCTTCGCTTCGCGCGCCCGATCGCGTGGGTAATCAAGCGCCAGCAGGGACTTAAGTTCCGCATAGCGACTCCGATAACCGCTCACAGGGAAGAAGCGTCGCGCCACCAAAGAGCAGACCTTCAGTCAATCAAATCAGTTTTTTGCAATGCTCGAGCTAGACACCTAGCCCGGGTTGCGCGCGGCTTCTCTGTGCCCACCCCAATCCATGGAGAACGCCGACATGAACACAAAGCGCAATTGCCTCAAACTGAGCCTGCTGGCCGCACTGGGTCTGAGCTTGAACTTGAGCCTGACTCAAGCCACATGGGCCGCTGAAACACCCACCAGCCTGACCGGCGTCAAGGTCATCAGCGCCGACGAAACCAAGAAGCTGTTGGACTCTGGGGCACCGGTCATTGATACCCGGGTGGCGGCCGAGTTCGCTGAAAAGTCGATCAAGGGCGCCAAAAGCGTGCCCTACAAAGAAAAGAGCGAGAAAGTCGTCGGCTTTGACGCCAGCAAAGATCAGTTTGATCTGAGCAAGCTGCCGACCGACAAGTCCGCCGCCCTCGTGTTCTTTTGCAATGCGGGGGAATGCTGGAAGAGCTACAAGGCCTCGATCGCAGCCCAAAAAGCCGGTTACACCAAGATCAACTGGTTCCGAGGCGGCATGCCTGAGTGGGTCGCCAAGGGCCTGCCCACGCAATAAGGCAAGGCGAACAATTGACAGGGTGAGTCTTCACAGCGGGCTATTTGCTGCGCCCGCGCTCACCCTGGTCTTGCTCACTATCGACTGGCTTGGCGATCACATTCCATGAATATCAAAATCAGCATCAAGGGCCGTTTGTTGGCGCTCGCAGGCATGGCCCTGCTCGGGGTCAGTCTGGTCGCGGGCCTGGCCGTTCAGTCCAATCGCATCAATATTGATGCCTTGGGCCAGTTGTATGAGGAAGACACCGGCACGCTGGTACACCTGATGCGCATGGAGAACAGCCTGCTCGAGGTGCGTTTCCGCACGGCTGGTGTGCTGTTGGACCAGCTGCCCATACCGGGTTCGCTGAACCACTTGAAAGAAGTTCGCCAAAGCCTGAGTCAAGGCTGGCAAGCCCTTAGTCCCTTGGCCGCAAAGGTATTCACCGAAGAACAAGCACAAGCTTCTCTGAAGGAATTGGCGGAGAACTGGCCCATCATCGACGCCACTTTGGCAAAACTCGAGGCCGCCTACACGGCCAAGGACAAAGACGCACTCGGCAGCTTGCTCGAAGAAGAGTGGCCGCTGATGCACAAGAAAGCCGTCAAGCCCCTGCAAGCCCTGATCCCCTTGGCGCAAAAGAAATCAGAAACTGTCTACCTGGAAGCCCAAACGAAAAGCCGCAAGCTGGTCACCGCGGGTTTGCTGGGCGGATTCTTGTGCGTGCTGGGCTTGGCGGTGCTGGCTTGGTACACCATGCGCGCTGTGCTGCGGCCTCTGGCCGAGGTAGAACTGTCGATGGGCTCTATTGCCGCGGGCGATCTCGCGGCCAGTTTGCCCGAAGCCCGCACGGATGAACTCGGACGCATGATCGAAGGACTATCGTCCATGCAAGCACACTTGCATCATGTCGTGAGCGAGGTACGCCATGCCACCGACAGCATCAGCACTGCATCGACTGAAATCGCCACGGGAACGTTAGACCTGAGCCATCGCACGGAAGAATCAGCCAGCAATTTGCAGCAGGCTTCGGCGCAAATGGAAACCTTGACCCAGGTCGTGCGCCAATCGGCAGATGCCGCCAAACAGGCCAACAAAATGGCAACTGCAGCCACCGAGGTCGCGCTGCGAGGCGGCATTGTGGTGGGCCGCGTGGTCGCCACGATGGAAGACATCAGCACCAGCTCGCGCAAGATCTCCGACATCATCGGGGTCATCGACGGCATTGCCTTTCAAACCAACATCCTGGCGCTGAACGCTGCCGTGGAAGCGGCTCGGGCCGGCGAGCAAGGGCGCGGCTTCGCCGTCGTCGCCACCGAGGTGCGCAGCTTGGCGGGCCGTTCGGCGCAAGCCGCCCGCGAGATCAAGTCCTTGATCGGCGCATCGGTCGAGAAAGTGGAGTCCGGCACCCGCTTGGTGGCGGATGCCGGCAGCACCATGCAAGAGCTGGTCGGCTCGGTCAAAAGAGTGACCGACATCATCGGCGAGATCACGCTGGCCTCGACCGAACAGTCGGACGGGATCAACAGCATGAACGGCTCGATCAGCCAGCTCGACCATATGACGCAACAAAACGCCGCCCTGGTCGAGCAAAGTGCAGCCGCCGCCGAGAGCTTGCAGGATCAAGCGGCCAAATTGGCCCAGGTGATCAGCGGCTTCAAGCTGAACTGAACGCAGGCAGCCAGGCCGCCTGCCTCAGCTCACCGTGCCTGGCGACGCCGGCGAGCGACTCCGCATACCAGGCCCAAGCCAGCCAGGCCCAAGGCCCAGCTTGACGGCTCGGGCACGGCGCTGACGCTCAACTCACCGACGCTGTCGGCGCCGTTCAGGCTGTAGGCGAAACCGCTGCTGCCGAAGAAGGATTGCAGTTGCAGATCGCCACCGGACACATTGGCGAAGCCGGCGTTGGGGCCGACCAGCAGGCCGCCTTCAAATTGCGCGTAGGCGTCGACGGCCTGCGGCAAAAAGTAGGTCTGGCCCAGGAAGCTGACCTGCAAACTCTGCAGCGCGACGGTGCCGTCCGGGCCCACCAGGGCGGCGGCCGCGTCATCAAAGCTGAACTGCACCTCGATGGTCTGGCCGATCAAGCTGGGCGTGGCGGCGCTGAAATCGACCACACCGCTGAAGTTGAAGCTGGCCGCCGAGGCCGCTTGCGAAGCCAGGGCCAGAGCGGCCGCAAGCGCGAGAGTTTTGAGATTGAAGTTCATCGTGTCTTACTCTGTAAATGGGGGCTGTGAATCAGAATTTGTAATTGGCTGTGCTGAGCTTGTCGCAGCTCAAACCTTTCAGCTGAACCAGCGGCCGGCTGCGCGTCAAGTTGCCGCCGGCGGCATTGATGCCGATCACGGCCGCGCCGATGGCATTGGTGCAGACCACATGGCCGGAAGCCAGCGGGTTGGCACTGCTGATACCGAGGCTGCGCATCAGCTGACCCAGGTCCAGCAAATCGTCGGCCGGCGTGAAGTCGGTGATGACGTCGCCGGCATCGATCATGCTGGTGTAGACAAACTGATCACGCCCCGCACCGCCGGTCAGGCCGTCGGCGCCGGCGCCGCCTTCGATGATGTCGTCGCCGGCGCTGCCGGTGATCACGTCACGGCCGGCCCCACCCTTGAGCTTCTTGTACAGATTCAAGCCCAGCAGCATCGGATCATGGTCGGAGGACTTGAAGGCGTTGGGCGCGTAGTAGGCCGGTGGGTTGAACTCGGTGTTGTAGTCCAGCACCAAGGGCTCGTCGGCGTTGGTATGCCAGGAGGTCGCGTGGCTGATCTTGGGCGCAATGCTGGCGCTGCCGAAACCATGGTCCAGGCGGCCGGCGAAGCCGTCGAACACATAGGAGTAATGCGCGGGGTCGAACATGCCCACCAGGTCTTTGATGCCGCCATCCGCGGTCAGCTCATGCACCGGATCTTCTTGCGCATAGGCGTTGAAATCACCGAGCAGGATCACGTCTTGCGTGCCGGCCGTGGCCTGCACCTGGGTCATGAAATTGCGCAGTTGCGCCGCCTGCAAAACGCGGTTGGCGTTGTAGCAGCCTTGCAGATCACCTTGATCTGCATTGACACCGGACGCACCGCTGCAGCTCTTGGACTTCAGGTGGTTGACCACGACGGCAAAGCGCTCACCGTTGGCGGCCTGGAAGCCTTGCGCATAGGTTGGGCGGTTGTTGACCGGATGGGTGTCGGACAGCGTGCTGCCGACCAGCTTGAGCTTGGCCGGCTTGTAAATCATCGCCACCCGGATCGCGTCATCACCGGTGTCGGCCGGCAGCGGCGTGGCGGCATAGGTGCCCGCGCCCAACACCGCGTTGAGGCCTTCGACCAGGTTCAATAGCGCCACATTGCCGTTGTTCTGAATCTCCATCAAACCGACCACATCGGCGTTGAGGGCGCTCAGCGAGGCCACGATCTTGGCGCGCTGGCGGCCGAACTCATTGGCGTTGTTGGCGCCGCGGCAGTTGGCGGCCGAGCTGGCGCCGCCCAAGCTGCAACCCTGGCCGGTCTGGCCGCTGGCGGTCTGGCCATTGGTGAAGGTGGTGAAGTAATTCAGCACATTGGCACTGGCGATGCTGATATTGCCGCCCACGGCGGGTGGCGCGCTGCGTGGGTTGCTGCGCTCAAACACGATGCCGCTTGGATTGCCGACCGGCTGCAGCCGGTACATCGAGGCACCGGTGGCGCTGGCCGTGGCCAGGCCGTAGTCGATCACGCCGGTCAACGAAGCGATCGTGTCACCGGCGCGTACCGTCATGTCTTCGCCGATAAAGGGCACAACGGCGGGATTTTGCGCCGAGCTGTTGTCGTCCAGAATGATGGCGCGGGCCAGATTGCTCTTGGCCATGGCCAGTGCATCAGGGCCGGGGCGCATCACATTGGTCGGGTTCAGCAAGCGGCCACCGGCGGCCAGCGTCAGCTGTCCATAGCGGCCGAGGAAGTAGTTCTGCTGCACCATCACCGGGCCGGCCAGCGTCACCAGCATGCCTTCGTATGCCTCCAATGCGCCGGTGGCCAGGGTGCTGAGGTCGACCACGGTCGGGGTGACCGCGTGGCCGCTGCTGAGGGTGGTCAAACCGCTGACATTGTTCAGCTGTGTGATCGTGCTGTTGCCGGACACAAATTCGGCCACCACGCCGCTCAGCTTGATTTCTTGCCCGACCGCCACCGTGGGCGCGGTGGCGGTGTAGACAAAGATGCCGTCCGACGTGGCCGAGTCACCATCGCCGAGGCGGTCTTGCAGATAGAAACCGGTCGGCGCCAAGTAGGTGACGATGCCGCCAGTGCTGACCGTGGCATTGACCATCGGGCTGCTATTGCCGCTGCCCTGGATGCCGTAAATCGGGGTGAAGCCGGCGGCGCTGACCTTGATAGTGCAGCTGGCGGTTTGCGCTTCGTTATTGGCCCAAGCCAGACTCAAGCTGTAGCTGCCACCGGTGACGCTGCCGGCCACCTCGATCTCTTGCGAAGCGACACCGCCGTCGGCTGTCGCAGCGGTGAACGCACCCAGCGTGAAAGCGGCTGGCCAGCTGCCGCTGATGGCCGCGGCGTTGACGATGCTGTCGGCATCGCTGGCCGTCACGCTGAAGCGTGCGGCGGTGCCGGCGGTGACGGTGGTGTCGGGGCAAACCGGGACGATGGGCTTGTCAAGTGGCGGCGTCACGCCACCGCAGACATTGAAAGCCGATGCGGTGTTGCGCGGCGTCGGTGCTGCGGCGGAAAAATCGCTCTGGTTCTGGTCGGTATCGACGCAGCCGCCTTGGGCGCGCAAGACCGCCAAGGCGTTGGACGGCGCGGGTGTCGGGCCGGCACCTTCAAACGGCGTGGCTGTAGTGCCGTAGGCCACCAGGTCCAACACGGTCACTGCCGTCGCACCCGCCACGGGCGTGGCGATATTGGCCAACACCACCTTGCCGGCGGTGCCGGACATCGCCAGGGTGCCGATCTTGTCGGGCGTAGGCAAACTGACCGTGCCGCCGGTGCCGGCGGCTTGCTGCACCAACAGGTACTGACCCGGCTGCAGACTCACATCGGGCAAGGTCGTGACTTGAAAGCTGGTGCCGGCGGCGCTGGCGTACTGCACGCTCCAGCCCTTCAGGCTGACGGGTGCCGCACCGCGATTGAATAACTCGATGAAATCGTTCTTTAACGTGGCGCCGTTATTGCCGCCGCCGCCATATACCTGGCTGATGACAACATCATTCGCCGCCATCACGGCCGGGGCTGCAAACGCGACAGCCAACAGGCTGACAAGAGTTTTCAATTTCATGCGGACTCCAAGAGGGAATATAAAAACACCAACGAAGCAAACCAGCAAGACTCAGTAGCAAAACCGCTCCTGCGTCATTCCGACGCCATGCTCTGCCAGACCCGCTGTGCGCGAGCCAAGCCGAAACAAGCCAGCCCAAGTCTCGAAATTTCCGGCCAGCGACGCTGGAATTTGGCGGCGCCAAACGTTTGCCACCACCCTTTTCGGCGGGTCAAGACAAGGTTGCCCCTATGCTAGCGCCAAAATATGACAAGCCGAGACACCGTATTCACGGGGTTGCATTTAATAGAAATATACCGATTTCGCAAAAATATCGGGTTTACCCGTGAGTCAAACGGACTATTTGAAAATACGGCGGGCGGACACCGCCCATATCGGGAAGCAGCACCGTTTCGGTGCCGTTTCAGGCACCGGTGGGGCGCTGAATACTGGTGGCCGTCAAACTACTTGGCCGGCGACCGTGGCACCTCTGCAAGCATTTACGACTTAGTTATTTCAGCCGTGTGCGCTGCATGGCGCAAACGTAATACCACGAAGGCTGCGGAGCGGCAGCCGTCGCCATCCCGGCGACGGGCTAGCCCCATCCTGGTAATTTGTCAGGCAGTCAGTGAATCAATCAATCAGCCAATCAATCAGTGCTGAAGAATCTTGTCGAGAAACTCGCGCGCGCGCGGCGAGCGCTGCTCGGGATTACCGAAGAATTCTTCGCGCTTGCAGTCCTCGACGATCTTGCCGGCGTCCATGAAGATGACGCGGTGGCTGACCTTGCGGGCGAATCCCATCTCATGGGTGACGCACATCATGGTCATGCCCTCTTCGGCCAGCTTCACCATCACGTCCAGCACTTCGCCGACCATTTCGGGGTCGAGCGCCGAGGTCGGCTCGTCAAACAACATCACGATCGGGTCCATGGACAGCGCCCGCGCAATCGCGACCCGCTGCTGCTGGCCGCCCGACAGCTGACCGGGGAACTTGTCCTTGTGCGCCGACAGGCCGACCCGGTCCAGCATCTTCAGGCCGCGCACCTTGGCCTCGTCGGGCGTGCGACCCAGCACCTTGATCTGGGCGATGGTCAGGTTCTCGGTCACGCTCAAATGTGGGAACAGCTCGAAATGCTGGAACACCATGCCGACCCGCGAGCGCAGCTTGGGCAAGTTGGTCTTTGGGTCGGCCAGCGAAATGCCATCGACGATGATGTCGCCCTTCTGGATCGGCTCGAGCGCATTGACGGTCTTGATCAGGGTGGACTTGCCCGAGCCGGACGGCCCGCACACCACACGACCTCGCCCTTTTTGATGTCGGTCGTGCAGTCGGTAAGCACCTGAAAGGCGCCGTACCATTTGGAAATGTTTTTGATAGCTATCATTTGAAAAATCTCCTCTCCAGCATCAGCGGATGATGGCAATCTTCTTTTGCAGTCGGCGCACCAGCATGGACATGCTGAAGCAGATGACAAAGTAGACGACAGCGGCCACCAGATAGGTTTCCACCGGGCGGTTGAAATTGCGGCCGGCGACCTCGAAGCCCTTCAACAGGTCGTAAGCACCGATGGCATAGACCAGCGAGGTGTCCTGGAACAAGATGATGGTTTGCGTCATCAGCACCGGCAACATATTGCGGAAGGCCTGGGGCAACACCACCAGCTGCATGGTCTGGGCATAGCTCATGCCGACCGCATAACCGGCATTGACCTGGCCGCGCGACACCGACTGAATACCGGCCCGCATGATCTCCGAAAAGTAAGCGGCTTCAAACACCGTGAAGGTGATGATGGCCGACAACTCGGTGCGGTTATTGGCCCCCCACTCGCCGCCGACGGCGCCGTAAAACGCGGCCGGAATCAGCAAGAAGAACCACAGAATCACCATCACCAAGGGGATGGAGCGCAGCGTGTTGACATAAAACGCGGCCGGCAACACCAACCACTTTTTGCCCGACAAGCGCATCAACGCCAGCAGCGTGCCCAGCAGAATGCCGCCCAGGGTGGCGATCAAGGTCAGCTGAACCGAGAAGATCAAACCCTTGAGGATGAAGCTGGAGATGACGCTCCAGTCCAGGAAGCCGAAATCAAGTTGCAGATTGCTCATTTGCCGGCTCCCATCATGCCCGGCACCTGCACCCGGTTCTCGATGAACAGAGCGAGGCGATTGACGGCGAAAGCCGACGCAAAGTACAGCCCGGTAACGGCCAGATAGACCTCAATGCCGCGCGAGGTTTCTTCCTGCGCCTGCATGGCGAACATGGTCAGCTCGGTGATGCTGACCGCGAAGGCCACCGACGAGTTCTTGATGATGTTCATGCTCTCGCTGGTGAGCGGCGGGATGACGATGCGAAAAGCCATCGGCAACAGCACAAACCGATAGGTTTGCGGCAGAGTGAAGCCCATCGCCAGACCGGCATAGCTCTGGCCCTTGGGCAGGCTCTGGATGCCTGCGCGCACCTGCTCGGCAATCCGTGCCGAGGTGAAGAAGCCCAGCGCCAACACCACCAGCACAAAGCTGGGCACCTGACGCAGCGACAAGAACATCGAAGGCAGCACGTGATACCAGAGAAAAACCTGGACCAAGAGCGGCACATTGCGGAACAACTCGGTCCAGGCGTCGCCGATCAACACCAGCCATTTGTTCGGCGTGGTGCGCAAAATACCCATCAGCACGCCAATGGCGAGCGCCACCGCCAGCGCCAACGCAGAAACGCTCAGCGTCCAGCCCCAGGCGGACAGCATCCAGTCCAAATAGGTGATGTCACCGCCGCTGCCGAAACAGCTGGTGATCACCTCACCATCGATCGTGTTCTTGCAGAACACCTGCCAATCCCAATTCGCCACCATCATCTCCCATCAAAAAGTTGAGGCCGCCGGTTGTCCACCAGGCGGCCTCGAGGTCCGATGCTGCGGCTTATTTCTTGACGAAGGACTCGGCCGGATTGTCATTCGGCGTGGCCCAGGCGGCCTTGGTGTTGTCGTTCACCGGCATGCCGACCTTGACGTTGGCGGGCGGGATCGGCTGCTCGAACCACTTGCTCCAGGTCTTGGCGATGTCGCCGGACTTCATCTGGGCCATGATGCTGTCATCGACGGCCTTCTTGAAGGCCGGGTCGTCCTTGCGGATCATGATGGCGATAGGCTCAACCGCCAGCACTTCGCCGACGATTTTGAAGTCGGCCGGGTTCTTGGCCTTGGCGATATTGCCGGCCAGGATGGCGCCGTCCATCACAAAGGCGTCGGCGCGGCCCGACTCCAGCAGCAAGAAGCTGTCGGCATGGTCCTTGCCGAACACTTCCTTGAAGTCAACGCCGGTGGCGCGTTCGTTCTTGCGCAGGGTCTGCACCGAGGTGGTGCCGGTGGTGGTGGCGACGCTCTTGCCATTCAACTGGGCAATGCTGGTGATGCCGGAGTTGGCCTTGACGGCGATGCGCACTTCTTCAACAAAGGTGGTCACCGCGAACGCCACGTCTTTTTGACGCGCCGTGTTGTTGGTGGTGGAGCCGCACTCGATGTCGACCGTGCCGTTCTGCACCAAGGGAATGCGGTTTTGCGAGGTCACCGGCTGGTACTTGATGTCCAGCTTGGCCAGGCCCAGCGACTTCTGCACATCGGCCAAGACCTTCTGGCAGATTTCGACGTGATAGCCCACAAACTTGCCATCGCCCAGCGTGTAGGACAGCGCACCGGAAGACTCGCGCACACCCATGGTGGCGCTGCCGCTGTCCTTGATTTTCTTCAAGGTGTCGGCCTGAGCCAAGCCGGCGTTTAAACCACCCACGGCAGCAAGGGCGAGGACGAGCAATGTCTTCTTGGTCATAAAAACTCCAATTTCAATTCACAAATTCGGTTTCAGATACAGCGGCGATCTTAAGTGCAGAGCAGACCATGCTTGCAGCCCAAGTCGAATACGTGTTTTCACGCATGGGCCAACACTTTCGGAGCGCCGGTCAAGTGGTCAAAAAGCTCCACAAGGCCTGCGCGGCCGGTTTGTTGCGCCGGCAGAGTTCGGGGCGCTCGCGGTAAATGCGCAGCTCCATGGTCAGCTCATACTCGCCGATGGCGGCGGCACGCACCAGGTTCTTGGCCGCCAACTCCTTCTTGACCGAGCTGGCCGGCAGAAAAGTCAGGCCATGGCCCTCGACGGCCATCGCCTTCAGGCCCTCGGCCATATCGGTTTCGTAGATAGCGTCCAGATTCAGCGGCACGGCCGAGGCCTTGGCGATCAGCTCGACCAAACGCCCCAGATAGGCGCCCGAGGCATAGCTGAGGAAGGGAATCTTCTGCCCCGGCCGCCCCGGCAGACGGAACAACGGCTCGCCGTTGGCGTCGGCCTTGGCATAGGCGGCCAGTGTCTCCTGCCCCAGCGAGGCCATCTGATAGCGCTCCGGGTCCAGTTGCAAGGGCTGGCTGGCATGGTGATAGACGATCAGCAGATCGCAGTTGCCTTCACTCAACTGCAGCATCGCATCATGCACGTTGAGGGCATTGAGCCGGCATTTGAGTGCGCCAAAGCGCTGGCGCAAGTCCATCGCCCAGTGCGGGAAGAAGCTGAAGGCCAGCGAGTGCGGCACGGCGAACTCGATCATGTCCTGGCCGGCCGACTGGTGGCTGCGCAGCATATTGCGGGTCGCCTGCAAGCTGCCCAAGATCTCGACCGCCTGGCCCAACAAGGTCTCGCCGGCCCCGGTCAAACGGGTGGGATAGCTGGAGCGATCCACCAGGTCCACCCCGGCCCAAGCTTCCAGCGCCTGGATGCGGCGCGAGAACGCCGGTTGGGTGACATGCCGAACTTGGGCGGAGCGCGAAAAGCTGCGCGTCTCGGCCAAGCTCACAAAATCTTCAAGCCATTTGGTTTCCACGCGGGCAGTGTAGCTGCCCTGCCGTTCGGATTAGCGCATACCCTGAGCAGGGGGTGCTAACCCCCCGATTGAAGGGGGTCGAACCAGCCCGGCCATGTGCCCGGCTGCGTACAGTCGACCCGAACCTCGATGATTCACACGCCCACTCGGAGCCAACCCATGCTTGCTGCAAAGTCCCTGATTGCCGCCGCCGCAATCGCCATGTCCTTGCCGGTATCGGCCGGCACCACCCTGCTGGACTTCGAGAGCGTCTCGAACGTCACCACGGCGCTGGCCGTTAGCAACCCCTACAGTGCCTTGGGCATCAATTTCAGCGCCAACGCCTACAGCGCGGTCAGCGACAAAGCCCGCATCAACCCTGGCGACGGCAGCTTTTACCGGGATTTGATGCCAGACGGCAAGACCGACAACCGCGGCGCACTGGTGTTGTGGGACGGGAAATCCGGGCAAGGACAAGGTGTCTTTTCCTTCCTGATCAATGTGGCCGAAGGCTTCGACACCAGCGTCGATTTGAGCTATGCCACCGGGCTATTCAATGGCGGCAGGGTCGACATTTTCAGCGACTTGAATGGTGCCGGCGCGACGGTGGCCGAGTTTGCCTTGTCGGCCACCGGCAGTTGTGAAAACCCAGCCTACATCTGCAAATGGAATGACGCGACGATTGGCTTGCAAGGCAAGGTCGGCCACTCGATCCGGTTCACAGGCAGCAATGCGCTGCTGATATTCGATGACCTGAAGTTCCAGCGAAACAATGGCCAAGTGCCCGAGCCCGGTGGCGTGGCGCTGAGCCTGGCCGCCCTGGGTGCGCTGGCCTGGAGCCGCGGCAAGCGGCGCGCCGCCTGAGGGTTCAGTTGGTGGGGGCAGGGGCCGAGACCAGTAGCGCGTCCGCCCCACTCTGCTGCAGCCGCCACATCCGCGCATAGGTGCCTTGCAGCGCCAGCAGCGCTTCATGATGACCGCGCTCAACGATGCGGCCGGCCTCCAGCACCAGAATCTCATGCGCGTCGACGATGGTGGACAGGCGGTGGGCGATCACCAGCACCGTCTTGTTCTGCGCCACCGATTCCAGTTCGGCCTGAATCGCCCGCTCATTGGTCGAATCCAGCGCCGAGGTCGCCTCATCAAAAATCAGCAAGGGCGGATTCTTCAACAGCGTGCGGGCAATCGCCACGCGCTGCTTCTCGCCGCCGCTGAGCTTGAGCCCGCGCTCGCCCACCATGGTTTCGTAGCCCTTTGGGCTGGCGCTGATAAAGGCATGGATATGCGCGGCCCGCGCCGCCGACTCGATCTCTTCTTGGCTTGCGCCCGGTCGGCCGTAGGCGATGTTGTAGGCCACCGTGTCATTGAACAGCACCGTGTCCTGCGGCACGATGCCGATCGAGCGCCGCAAGCTGCTCTGCGTGACGGCGCGCAACTCCTGGCCGTCGATGGTGATGCGGCCGGCGTCGATGTCGTAGAAGCGAAAGAGCAAGCGCGCCAGCGTGCTCTTGCCCGAGCCGCTGGGGCCGACCACGGCCACCTTCTTGCCGGCCGGGATCTCAAAGCTGACCTCATGCAGAATCGGCCGCGCCTTGTCATAGGCGAAGCTGACCGACTCAAAGTGCACCGCCGCCCCTTGCACCACTAACTCCGCAGCCCCAGGTACATCGGCGACCTCGCGCTCGCGCTCCAGCAGACTGAACATCTTGTCCAGATCGGTCAGGCTTTGCTTGATCTCACGGTAAATCACGCCAAGAAAGTTCAACGGGATGTAGAGCTGGATCATGAAGGCGTTGACCATCACCAGGTCGCCCAGGCTCATCGTCCCCGCCACCACGCCGACGGTGGCGCGCCACAGCATCAGCACCAGGGCGGTGGCGATGATCAGCTGCTGGCCGGTGTTGAGCAGCGACAGCGTCGACTGCGCCTTCA
>JADMJQ010000259.1:0-539 GCA_018780415.1 Roseateles sp.
ATTTGCGTCGCCCCGCCGGTCAGCGAGACGGCGCCGCCAAATCCATTCGCTTGCGTCAGCGTGATCGCGTTTGAGCCGGCATTGATGGCGCTGGTTTGTGCCACGAACCAGGCACCGCTTTGCGTCACGCTGCCGCCGGCCAGCAGATTCAAGCTGCCGCTCAGCGTGAACGCGGGCAAGGCGATCGCCGCGTTGTCGTATTGCAGATTGAGGTTGCCCAAGCCGGCCGGCAGGGTAGGAGCGGCGGCGCTGGCATTGGTGTTCCTAACGGCAATGTCTTGCGGCGAGCCGGCGAAGCTCAGCGCGCCCTGGAAGTCATTGGCCGCGCTGGCCAAGGCAATATTCCGGTTCGCGCCGACCAGCGTGAAGGCGCTTGCACCGGCGACGCTGATCGGCCCGGTTTGGCTCACATCGCCGTCGCTGCTGACGGTCAAGCCGCCGCTGATCGTGGTCGCGCCCAGGCTCAGCGTGGTCGAAGTGACATTGAGCGAGCCGATCGAGGCGCCCGAGATCGTGGTCGCGCCGCCGCTGGTGCTCAG
>JADMJQ010000259.1:639-42869 GCA_018780415.1 Roseateles sp.
CTGCTGACATTGACGCCACCGGCGTTCAGGCTCAGCGCCGTGCCGCTGGCGGTGACGTCGCCGGCCACGCTGCTCAGGCTGGCCGAGCCGCTGGCGGTCAAGGCGGCGGTCAAACCGTTGGCATCCGCCAACGTGATCGCCGCGCTGCTGGCCGTGACCGTGCCGCTGAAATCATTGCCAGTTTCGGCCAGCACGACAGTCTGTCCGGCTGCGCTGATGGTGGTGGTGGTGCCGACGGTCAGCGCGGTAGCAGCCGTCTGACCGACCGCGCCGGTGGCGGTGATGCTGGCGCTATTGCTGATGCCGGTCGCACCGAAGCTCAGCGTGGTCGAGTTGACGCTGAGCGAGCCGATCGAGGCGCCCGAGATCGTGGTCGCGCCGCCGCTGGTGCTCAGCAGGCCGCCGACATTGGCGGCATTGCTGACCGCCGCCGCGCCGCTGCTGGTCAAGGTCGCGGCGCCGGTGATGGCGCCGGTGTTGCCGGCCGCGCCCGCCGCCATGATGCTCAACGTGCCGCCGACGCTGGCGCTATTGCTGGCTGCAGCGGACGCCGTCAGCGTGCTGTTGTTCGTTGTCGCCACCGCGCTGCTGACATTGACGCCACCGGCGTTCAGGCTCAGCGCCGTGCCGCTGGCGGTGATGTCGCCGGCCACGCTGCTCAGAACGGCCGCACCGCTGGCGGTCAAGGCCGCGCTGAGGTTGTTGGCATCGGTCAAGCTGATCGCCGCGCCGCTGGCGGTGACCGCGCCGCCGAAGTCGTTGCTGTTGTTGTCCAGCGTGACGGTCTGGCCGGCCGCGCTGATGGTGGTCGTGCCGGTGACGCTGAGCACGCCGCTCTGGCTGATCGCGCCGCCGCTGCTGAGGTTCAGATTGCCGCTGACCGCCGTGGCGCCCAGGCTGGTTGTGCCGGTGCTGCTGCCGGTCAAGCCGACGGCCGCGCCGCTGATGGCGAGGTTGCCGCTGGCCGTCAAGCTGTAGTCGCGCCCGGCGGTCAGCGTCGCCGTCAAGGCGTTGCTGTCCACATAAGTGACGGCGCCGCTGCCGGCGGCCACGCCCAGGGTCGCGACGTTGTTGCCGGCGTTGGTGAGGCTGAAAGTGCCTGCGCCCCGCAGCTGCAGATCGGCAGCTGTGAGCGCCGCTGCGCTCATGCTGACGCCGTCCCTGGCCTGCAAGACCACAGTGCCGCCGGGCAGGTTGATCGCCGCGCCAATGCTGATGGTGCCGGCCTGCGTGCCGGCATTGGCGATGGTGGCGACGCTGCCCGCCGTGCCGGCGCCGGCGTAGACGCCCAGGTTCAAGACACCGGCACCGGCGCCGAGCTTGGCGATGGTGTTGCTGATCACCACATTGCGATGGGCGATCAGGTTCAGGCTGCCGCTGGCGGCCGCCAGGGTCGGATTGATGTCGGCCGCGACCGTGATGTCGCCGAAGGCGCCCGGCGCCGAACCGGTGCCGCTGGTTTGCACCGTGACGGTGGAGCCCGCGACCAGCGCGGCGTTGATGGACGCGGCATTGATGGTGGCGTTGACGGTGCCGCCGTTGTCGGAGAAGGTATTGGCCGGCGACTCGACAAAGTTGGCACCAGCTCCGGCGATGGTGATGTCATTCGGATCCAGCAGCCACTGACCGCCCTGACCCTTGGCGGCGCTGACGTCGACGCGCGCGTCCAGCCCCAGCGTGCCCTTGCTGGAGGTCTCGATGCTGCCGCCGTTGCCGCCGGTCGATCCGCCGCGTGCGCTCAAAACACCGCCCACGACCGTAGACCGATCCGACCAGACCACGATGGTGCCGCCGTCACCGCGCTCGGTCGCGTCGGCGCTAAGGCTGGCCTGCGTGCCAATGCGGGTGTCGGTGGCGCGTCGTTCGTCGCCGCCGCCCTGCCAGTTGCCACCTACCAGGATGGAGCCACCACCGCCGGCGCCGCCGGCGTCGATCTGCGCCGCGCCGAACAGGCCGACCCGTTGGCCCAGCACGCGCACCTCGCCGCCGCGCTCGCCCGAGGCCTGGCCGCTGACGTCGATCTTGCCGGTGACCAGGGTGTCGCCGCTGTTGCCGCTACTACCGCCGTCGATGAAGACCTGGCCCCGGAGCGAGCCCAGGCTGCGCGCCTGCACGATGCCGTCCATATTCAACACCGTGTCGGCCAGGCCGGCGCGGGCCGCCGCGCGCAGATCGACGGTGCCGCCGTCGGCCTTGATGCTGCCCAGCACCTTGAGCTTGGTCTGCAGCTGTTCGTCGTTGCGCGGATTGAAGAAGACCAGGCCGTCGCCGTCGATATCGATCTGCACCGCATTGACCGCCGCCGCCGCCACCCGCCGCGCCTCGATCTGGCCGTTCAGACTGACTTGCGGGCCGGCGAACACCACGGTGCCGCCGGGCGCGTGAATCTGGCCGTCAACGATGATCTCGGCGCCCCCATCGGCACCCCCAACCAGGTTGTAGCCGCCCTGCTCGTTCAGCTTGGGCGCGATGGCCAAGGTGGTAGCGACCAAACCACCGACATCGACGACCGCATCACGGCCAAACACGATGCCGCGCGGGTTGCTGAGGAAAACCCGGCCATTGGCGGCTATGCGGCCGAGGATCTGGCTGGCGTCGCCGCCGCTGACCCGGTTGACCAGCACCGAGCTGCTGCTGGGTTGAGTGATGCGCAGCGACTCACTCGTGCCGATGGAGAAACTGCGCCAATCGATGCTGGCCTTGTCGCTGCTTTGCTGGATCAGCATCTGGCCGGCGCCGGGCGTGTTGATGGTGGCCGCGCCGGCGACGACCTGGCCGCCCTGCGGCAGGGCCTGCGCCAGCGGGGCGGCGCCGGTGGCCAGCAGCGCCGCGATGCACACCGGCGTCATGCGCAGGCAGTCGGCGGCAGGACGATGGGCGGTTTTGATGTGTGCGGACATGGGGAACTCTCGGCGACTATTGTGCGGCGGACTGCGGCGGGCTGCGGCTGTGAGACTAGAAGTAGGCGCTGAACTGCGCGTAGACGCGCGGGTCCCGCACCACCGTGTCGCCCTTGGGTTCGCCCTTGATCGGCGAGGCAATGCTGATGCGCAAGGCGTACTGGCCGGCGCGCACCCAGGCCAGGCCGATGCCGGCGCCCGAGTAGCGGGCGCTATTGCTTTGCTCGGCGGCGCCGGCCCGGTTGGCCGGATCGCGGCGGAACTGGATATGGCCGAAATCGGCAAACAGGGCCAGCACCGCTTCTTGCGCGATCTGGCCGCTGAAGAACGAGGTCAGCGGCGCGCGCAGCTCGGCCGTGGCAATCACGCCGGAGTCGCCGGTGCCCTCGCCGTTGGCAAACGCGCGCACACCGTCCGGCCCGCCGAGGCGGAACTGCTCGGTGGTGTCGAGATTGTTGAAGCTGTACTGGCCGCGCAGGCTCAGATAGGCGAGCAGGCGGCCGGTCACCAGGTTCTGCAGCCGCGACAGCGACAGCGTCAGCTTGGTGTAGTCGGGCGCGTCGCTCAAGCCCGAAGGCGGGCCGTCGGCATAGCTGACCCGGCCGGCGGAGACGCCGATGTCATAGCTGTTGACGCCGCCGGTGAGCAGGCTGTCGCGGGTGTCGCCGTTGGCGGCCACGGTCAGGCTGCGCACGTTCTTCTTGGTCGACGAGGCCGAGGCCTCCTCGCGGTCGTCGTAATGCTTCTCGTCATACGAGAGCAGCGTGAACAGATTCAGATTGCGGGAGCGCACGGCCGGATAGAGGCCGAAGATATTGGCGTTCAAGGCGGTGCCGTGGCGGCCGATCGGGAATTCTTCCTTGTCCAACTCGTAGCTGACCGCCGAGACCGCGCCGCCGGCACGCAGGCCGCTGCCGCCCAGCGGCGAGCTGTAGCCGGCCAGCACAAATTGCATGCCGCCGGTCAGCGAGCTGAGCGCGCTGAGCGAGGCGCTATCGCCCATGCCGAACGGGCTGCCGATGGTGGCCTGCGCGCCCATGCGGGCCAAACCGATGAAGCGCGAGCCGTTGACGTCGACGTCGACCTTGTAGGCCATGCGGCTTTCGCGCTTGGGCCGCACGACCAGATTGGCGGTGCCCGGCATCGAGCCCGGCTCGATCTCGAAGCTGGCGAAGATGCCGCGCAAATCGTTGATCAGGAACACCACCCGCTCGACCTGGCTGACCGTCAGGATGGAGCCCGGCTGCAGCTGGGCCAGATAGGCTTCGACGACCGCGCGGTCAACGATTTGATCGTCGTCCCACACCAGGCGCACCCGGTCCAGGCGCCCCTCCAGCACCGCCAGCTGGATCACCCCGTCGACCGGCGCCTGTTCGGGGATGTAGGCATAGCCTAGATAAAAGCCCATCTGGCTTTGCATAAAACGCGTGACCGCGTCCTTGGCATTGACCAAATCCTCCCAGGTCTTGCCCTTGCCCACATAGGGCGCGGTCAGGCCCGCCAGGGCTTCCTTCAGACGCGGTGCGGCGTCGTCGGGCACCGCGAAGCCGGTCACGTCAATGAGAATTTCGTCTTCCGGCTTTTGCAACTCGCGCAGCGGCGCCCTTTGTGGCAGCAGGGCCGGGTCGGAGATTGGGCGCTGAGGTGCCGGCGCCAGGTCAGCAGCGCGCGGAACGATGACGGGTGTTGCAACGGCCTGCGCCCTGACCAAGCCCGGGCTGAGCGCTTCGAGCAAGGCCAACAAAACTGCTGTGCGTGCACTGTTTTTCACAAATTCCCTAACGACTTGCCGTTGTATTTTTTGGCCTGGGCCTTGGCGGCGCAATGCCTTGTGCATCGCTCGCATAGACCAATCTTGGGCTTGGCAGCTTGCTGACCAAAAACCGCCCGGTCTTGTAGCACATCTACTTGATGGCCGAATGCTCGCCGGACATATTCACATGCGCCGCGCAGCTCACCTTTGCTCGCATTCACCGAGTGCTTTTGAGCAAAGCAAGGTGCGAGAATCTGGCCTGAGTTTTGGTCAGTTCAGCCCGCTCTAGTCGCTGTCACGACCACGCGCTGATGTCTTTGTAACCACCGATGCCAACTCTGCCGTCGGACCTTCTAGGATGAACCACCATGTCCAAGCATTGCTCAAGTTTCAGGCTTTCAAATGCGGCTCTGCGGCTGAGCCTGAGTTCAGTATTGTTTTGCGCCGCGTTCGGCACACAGGCTCAATCCGCCAGCCCCGCGCCGGCAGCCGCAGCGACGGCAGCGCCGCTGCAAGATCTGGGCAGCAAGGTGCCGGACGCGAGCTCGCTCAAGGAAGGGCTGTTCCCAGAAGACATGTGTGAGGAGCTGATCAAGAGCGGCTTCAAATGCATGGGCTTCAAGCCCGCCACCACCTTTTCGCTCAGCGCGGTCGCCTTCGCGCTGGGCTCGGCAAGCTTGCCCGAGTCGCTGAAACAGCAGCTTGATGTGTTTGCCGATGTCTTGAAAGGCAGGCAGGGTTCGGCCAAGAAGATCCGCATCGTCGGCCATGCCGACAGCAGCGGTGAACAGGCGGCCAATTTGGCGCTGTCGCAGCGCCGTGCCGAAGAAGTAAAACGTTACTTGGTCAACAAGGGTGTGGATGGCGGCATGCTGGAAGTGTCCGGTGTGGGCGCCAAGGATTTGCTCAAGCCAGACGCACCGACCGCCGCTGAAAACCGGCGCGTGACCGTGGGCCGCTGAACCGCTTCAGAGAGCCGGTTTTGAACCCAGCAAGGCCGCGACCGCAAATCGCTTGACCCCGCCCTCCTCGCTCATCACGGCCGCCGCCTTGATGGCGTTGTCCGGCCCTACGCTGGGGAGTTGCCAGTTGTCCCGGCTGCGGCGCAGCAGCAACACGGTTTGCGGTGGTGCGGCCGCATGCCTCTGAGCATGCTGCAGGCGGGCCAAGGCTTCACAGGCGTAGTTGTTGCAGATATCGCTGCGCATCTCGCGGCTTAGGCTGCAGCCCTGCGGCCCGTGATTGATGCAAGAACCGGTCTGTGACTTGGCCGGCAGCATCGCCATATAGGCCTCGATCAGCGCACCCGCTGACGCCAGGTCAGGCTGCGCAGCCAGCACCCGGCGCATGGTGGCGGCCGACAGATAAGCCCGCTCACCGCCGCGTGTACAGCAACCGCCACCGCAGAACGCGCAGAGCCGGCCAGGCAGGCTGGATTCACTGGGCTTGGTGAGTGGCGCAACATTGGTCGCCGCCACCGGCTCAGGTCCCGGCCCGGGTCCGCTTAAGGCCTCAGCGATGATCTTGGCGAGGTGGTCCCGATAGGCGTGGCGGCGTTGCTGGGTCAGTTTACGGGCGTGCGGCGGGCCCGAAGGCAGCAGCAAGGACAATGATGAATCCTGGTTCGCCCGCTTCAGCTTGAGGCGCAATGCCGCCCAGGCCGCCGCATTCTCCTGTGCTTCGACCCTTATTTTCTCCCGCATCAACTCGGCCCGGGCCAAGCGCCACTGAGTCTGACTCGCTTCGATTTGCAGATAGTGTTTGAAACCGGCCTCGCTCATCTCACCACGCCGGCTGACGATCATGCGGCAAGCCACTGTTTCGCAGGCGGGGTACGCGTTTCCAGACTGCTGAGCGTCGGCCAGTTGGCGCGCCAACAAGCGCCCACCACAAACCACGCAGCACGCTGGCGGCTGCTTGCGGATCAGCTGGGGCACACCCTCATGCATGATCAGGCCCATCTTCTGCAATGCTTGGCGATCAAGCTGGTGTCGGCAGCGCTGCCATGCTGGTGTGCAACTCTTGATAGGTTCTCAGCTGGTCAACAAAAGCCGTCGTCGCAGCCGCCTGTACGGCCGGCAAATTGGATACCTCTTTCCAAGACCGCACCGTCAGATCCAGCATCTCGTGATACATCACGAAACGCTCGATTCGATAGGTGATGTATTGCAGGTCCTTGCCCAGATCCAGGTATTTGACCGCCAGCGCATCCGATTCCTGCTTCAGCGCCTTCACATCGGCGGCCTTTTTCTCGACGTCCTTGGGCAAGGTCGGCCTTTTGACATTCACCTCGAGAATGCGTCTGTGCAGGGCAATGCGCGCGGTGTCGATCGCCTTGACCTTTTTGTCATAGGCGTCCTTGGCTTCCTTGTTCTTGGGGCCCATGTGATTCATATTGCTGATGCCTTCGTCGCCAAACCAGCCCAGCCAGCGCACCAGTTTCTTCTCGTCGCGTTCAATACAGGTATCTTTGTCGCCGCGCTTGCGGTGATCCTGCCAATACTCCCAGATTTCTTTATTGACCTTGTGGTGCTCGTTTTTGTTATAGCCCCAGTAAGCCACCGCGCCGATGGTGATGACGGCCGGCAGTGCATAAAGAGAAGCTGCGGCGGCCACCGACATACCGGCCATGGTCGCGGCCGTCGCGGCACCGGGCAGCGCCATCGCGCCGGTCACCAAACCCGCACCGCCGCTGACCTGGCCGGCCGTATTGACGCCGGTGTCGCTGAGGTTGCCGGAACGCAGCCGGGTTTTTGCCCATGAATACCAGCTGCTGGTGTGCTCGCCGCGGCAATTGATATAGCTGGTTTTGAGGTGCGCATCCCAATTGCTTTCTGGGTTCTTTAGCTCCTTCAGTTTCGACATGCTCATAGCATCTGGTCCTGTAAAATAGTCAGCTGTGCTGGTATTTGAAATTAGAATAAATAACTCAACTGAGGTTCGCGGTTCAACCCTGGGCGGGCCGCGTCGATTGGCAAAGGCAGCTATTACTTCCAGTTGATAGCGCCAGCCTCCGATATCTGCGGGCGCTATCAAGGGAAGCGCAGTTCAGTTGAAATATGATGGTCTCGGGCTGACTATTTCTGGCCAAGCCTTACCCCGCTGGAATGCGCTACACGCTGCTTTGTCGGCAGCACGCCCCGAAAGAGGGTGAATCAATTTCCACTAAACGCCCGGTATTTCATAGGGGCCATAGCCGATCACCGCGCCGGAGCCGGCATGTCCGATGCAAGGTTTGGCAAAATACAGTCCGGTATTATCTTCAAAAAAACTTCGCTTGCCTTCGGTTGTTTCGATGACCTGCTGCGCTTGCATGGCACCAGCGACGACCGCCACATGAGGCGTTACGCCGTCAACATTAAAAACAATGCCACCCGGCACCGTCCGCAAGGCCTCAATCTCCATGCCGGCCGAAGGAATCAATTGAATTTGAATATTTGCTGCATGTTCCAAACGCCCCGAGGCGCTTGAATCTCGAGTCGCCGCATGATCAAGGCACACCTCGAGCCCAATCGTCACACCGTCGACGGTGAATATACTCCCCCCCATTCGTTCATCTTTAAACTTGGTCGGCACCTTGGTGGCGCTATCGTAGCCACTCGGCTGCGGCGATTTATGCACGCCCATTTCCGTACCGCCGACTTTGACTTTACCGCCGCGATAATCGATATGAGATACCAGCTCCTTGCTGATGGTATGAATGCAGCCTTCCTTTTTTACAAAGGCAACATTCTCCACAATTGCGCCGAGCGACACCTCCTTGATCACATGACTGGGATCTTTCACACAAACTGCTTTGGTCGCCCCGCCACCCTTTACCAAATCACGCTCGAATTTGATTTTTCCGACCGCACCGCAAGTTTGGCATTGCGACTCCGTTAATTCTGCTGCAGCGATGGCCGTACCAAGTACAAAAAGCCAGTCTTTGTAGATATCCTGATCAATTTCATCTCGCATCACTTCCATAATGCCTTTGACCTTAGTCAACGCCAACGGTTTGGCGTCCGGTTGTGCCTCGCGGCCATGCACCACTTCATGTGAATATGCGCCATTCTTACCGCGAAAGAAAAACTCCGGGGCCATGAAAATTTTCAACATTTTCGGATTCGTGTTACCAGCCCCCCCATCCATGCGCCCAGCCACGCCATAAGCGCTACGAATAGCTACTTTCAAATTATTGCACCGGGTCAACATATCTTCGGGGTCATCTTTCATGCCGGCATAACGATTGTCAGAGCACTGAAATTTATAACCCAGACACACAACCGACTCATACCGAGATCGCGATGGGCTATGTCCACCAAGATAGCCATTAATAGCTTTCTTAACATCGAGGCTTCTAAGTTTTGCGGGCCCCGTCAGCGTTTTATCCAGCTCCAATTTACTCAGCAACCGCACCATATCGCTCAAAAGATTCCTAATCGCCATATCGGACCAGGCCATGCCAAAGGGCACGAGCGTTTTCAGCAATTGATCGCAAATTATTCCGATTGAAGGTGAATCGGCTTTCCGAGCTTTGGCAAAATCTGTAATCAAAAATTTAACCGCCAGCTTATCCTTTTGTTTCATAGATACCTCTCTTTGAAATCAGCAAGTCAATAGGCCAAATGGCGTTCTGATCAGCAAACAAGCTCAGCCATGAGGGATAAAGTTCAACCAGAAGGGGCCGCGAAATCTATCGAGATCGACGGTTTTCTTTGCGCCCCTTCATACCTCTGTCAAGCAAAGGTGTAGGCCCCCACGTCCACCGTCACCCCCGCAATTTCATTCCCCTCCATCATCCGCGTCAAGAACTGACGCGAGATATCCGGCAACATGGTATTGGTGAGGATCGCATCAATCATCCGCCCGCCAGATTCCGATTCGGTGCAGCGGGAAACCACCAGCTTCACGACATCGTCGCTGTAATTGAACGGAATCTTGTAGCGCGCCTCGACCCGCTTTTTAATTCGGTTCAATTGCAGTTTGACAATCTGCCCCAGCATTTCGTCCGACAGCGGGTAGTAGGGGATTGCCACCAATCTACCCAGCAGCGCGGGCGGGAATATCTTCAACAGCGGTTCGCGCAGCGCCTTGGCCATGCCTTCCGGATCGGGCATCAAATCCGGGTCCTTGCACAGGCCGGCGATCAAATCGGTGCCGGCATTGGTGGTCAATAAGATGAGCGTGTTCTTGAAGTCAATGAAGCGGCCCTCGCCGTCTTCCATGAAACCCTTGTCGAAAACCTGGAAGAACATTTCATGCACATCCGGATGGGCTTTCTCGACCTCGTCCAGCAGCACCACGCTATACGGTTTTCGGCGCACCGCCTCGGTCAGCACACCGCCCTCGCCATAACCGACATAGCCGGGTGGCGCGCCCTTCAAGGTACTGACGGTGTGGGCCTCCTGATACTCGCTCATATTGATGGTGATCAGGTTTTGCTCACCGCCATACAAAGCCTCGGCCAGCGCCAAGGCGGTTTCGGTCTTGCCCACACCCGAGGTGCCGGCCAGCATGAAGACGCCGATCGGCTTGCTCGGGTTGTCCAGTCCGGCGCGCGAGGTTTGGATGCGCTTGGCGATCATTTCCATCGCATGGTCTTGGCCGATCACACGCTGGGCCAGCGAGTCCGCCACCTTCAAAATGGTCTCGATCTCGTTGCGGGCCATGCGGCCGACCGGGATGCCGGTCCAGTCGCCGACCACGGCCGCCACCGCCTGGTAATCCACCGTGGGCAGAATCAGCGGCGTTTCGCCTTGCAGCGTACTGAGCTTGGCCTGCACCTCATTCAATTGCGCCAAAAGGCCCAAACGCTCAGCCTCTCGATCGCTGTCGGTCAGGCCTTCGGCCACCGCCTCGGCAGCTGCTTCGGCCTCCAACTGGCTGCCTGTCCCCTCGACCGGACGGATGCCGGCGCGCAGCTTGGCGCGCAGATCCAGTAACTGGTCCACCAAGCCCTTTTCTTCTGCCCAGCGCGCGTCCAAACCCGCCAGACGATCACGCTCACCGGCCAAGAAATCGGTGGCTTCGCTCTCGCGTTTGCCGATGTCGATGCCGATCGCCTTCTCGCGGCCGATGATGCCGAGTTCGGTCTCTAGCGCCTCGATGCGCTTGCGGCAGTCGTCCACCTCGGCGGGCGTCGCGTGCAGGCTGACGGCGACGCGGGCGCAGGCGGTGTCGAGCAGGCTGACCGATTTGTCAGGCAATTGGCGCGCCGGGATGTAGCGGTGGCTCAAACGCACGGCCGCTTCCAAGGCCTCGTCGAGGATCTGCACCTTGTGGTGCTTTTCCATCGTGCTGGCGACGCCGCGCATCATCAAAATCGCCTTGGCCTCGTCCGGCTCATCGACCTGGATGGTCTGGAAGCGCCGGGTAAGCGCCGGATCCTTCTCGATATGCTTTTTGTACTCGGCAAAGGTGGTCGCGCCTATAGTGCGAAGCGTGCCGCGCGCCAATGCCGGCTTCAATAGATTGGCCGCATCGCCGGTGCCGGCGGCGCCGCCCGCGCCGACCAGGGTATGGGTTTCGTCAATGAACAAGATGATGGGTTTGGCGCTGGCCTGCACCTCATCGATGACCGAGCGCAGGCGCTGCTCGAACTCGCCCTTCATGCTGGCGCCGGCCTGCAACAGGCCCACATCGAGCGAGCGCAGCTCGACGTCCTTCAGACTCGGCGGCACGTCGCCGCGCGCGATGCGCTGGGCAAAGCCCTCGACCACGGCGGTCTTGCCGACACCGGCCTCGCCGACCAGGATGGGGTTGTTCTGGCGCCGGCGCATCAGGATGTCGACGACTTGGCGGATCTCGTCGTCGCGGCCGACGATGGGGTCCATCTTGCCGTTACGCGCTTGCTCGGTCAGATCGACGGTGAATTTTTTCAGCGCCTCTTGCTTGCCCATTGCGGCCGGGGCCATCGCACCGCTGTCTTCACCGGGTGCGCCGCTGCCTGCTGAAGAACCATCGGTGGCGCCCAAGCCCTCTTCGGGCGAGCCGGCCAGTATTTTGGCCAGGTTGTCGCTGAGGTCCTCGACCTTGAGCTTTTCGAACTGGCGGCTGATCGCGATCAGCGCATTGCGCAAGGTCTTGGTCTTCAGCATGCCGACCAGCACATAGCCGGTGCGCACCGTGTTGTCGCCGTACAGCAGAGTACCGTAGACCCAGCCGCGCTCGATCGCGTCGGCGATGTTCTCGGCAATGTCGGAGATGCTGGTGGCGCCGCGCGGCAGGCGGTCGAGGGCGGCGGTCAGGTCCTTGGCCAGGGCGGACTGATCGAGCTGGCCGTACTTGATGATGCGGTGCCAGTCGGAATCGGCGCTTTGCAGGATTTGCGCAATCCAATGCTCGAGCTCGACATAGGGGTTGCCGCGCAGCTTACAGAAGACCGTGGCACCTTCGACGGCCTTGTAGGCCGCGCTGTTCAACTTGCCGAAGAGTGTCACGCGGTTGATGTCTGCCATGGTGAGTCCTTTGCGTTCTTGGTTGCAATTCGGTTCAGTTCAAGCTGGCCTAGAGCTGCGCCAGTTTCGGGTTCAAATTCAACACGGCCGGGCGCGCACCCGGCGGCTTGCCCAGCCAGGTGGTCCAGCCCAGGCGCCCGTATTGGCCAGGGCGGCAGGCCGGCACTTGCTCTTTTTTGAGCTCCAGCGCCAGGTCCCAGCCCAGCTCGAGGCCGATGTACTGATGCACCAGCGCCTGCACCGCCGGCAAGGCCTTGCCGACCGGCAGCAGCGCCTCGAAGGCGGGCAGGTCCAAGGGGCCGATATGAATGCGGAAATGATGCTGGCGGTCAAACACGGCCCGGCCCAACACCGCGCTGACGCCGAGTTGTGCGGTCGAGGTGCGCCTGGACGCACCGCGCCGGCTGAGACGCTTGATGCGGCTGCGCTCCTCGGGCTGCAGCGGCATCCAGCGGCCAAAGAACTGCTCGATGCGCGCCTGCATGCCCAGGTAGTTGGACAAGACCAGGCTCAGTCCGTCGGCATTGCGAACCTGGCGCGAAAAAACACCGGCATGGGCGAGCCGAGCATGGTCGGGCGCGGCGTCGCGGTTCTGCAAGTCAGGCCCGGCCATTCCGATCAATGAGCCTACAAAGGCCGCAAAACGGTCCTCTGCTGGACGGTCCAGGCTGACGGCGGGTTTGCCCTGCGCCCAAGCGCGGTAGAACAGCAGCAGCAGGCGGTGGTGGAACATATCGGCAAAGCGGCCGAAGGTCTCATCGTTCTTGTGCAGGCGGCGCTCGCGGGCATAGGCCGTCATATGCAAGGGCAGCGGGCTATTGGGCCCAAAAAGCCCGAAGAACCTCACCTCCACGCGTGGCCGCCCGCTGCGGTCGGCCGGGTCGACCATGCTCAGGCTGGACGGCGCAAAACTCAGATCCGCGGCCTGCCCCAGGCGCACCGGCTCGTCCACCGGCCGGCGGGCCGTGCCCAGGCGTGGTTTGTCGGCGTGATAGGCGTCAAGCAAGCGCATCGCTTGATAAAAGTCGAAGCTGTGGGCGGCCTCGGCGATTGCATGCACCGGGTCTGGGCGCTTGGGGTTAGGGCTTGTCATCACAAAATCGCCCGCGTGCCGCAGCGCGGCCGGCCGCTGAGGATGTCGCCGCGCGCCGGCGAATGCAGGCACAGCTGGGTAAAGCCATTCAGCGAGACATGGCGGGCGACAAAACGCTCGAGCACCAGCCCGAGCAAAAAGGCGCTGCCGCCCTCGAAAGCATGGTCATCGATCTCGACCCGCACATCGACGCCGCGACCGAAGGTGATGGGCCCGGGCATGGGCAGGCGGCGCACCACCGAGGCCAGCTTGACCGAGCGCAAGCCATCCACTTGGCGTTGCGCACCGGCGTCGCCGCTGGGCGCATACAGACGCAGGATTTCACGCAGCGCAGCGGCGCCCTGCTCGGCATTGGTATCGGTCAAGGACAGGTGATTGAGCGAGAGCTGGTTGATCATCTTCCAGGCAATATTGCCCTCGCGCAGCGCTGATTGCGGGCGCGACGGCCCCTTGAGCACCTGGATCAATTTGACCGGCGCGGTCTGCGCCAAGCTGAGGTCGCCTTTGGGATTGCCGGTAGGCATCAGGATCGGCAGGTCACGGTTGCTGCACAAGGCCCTCACGCCGAGCTGACGCAGGTCGGCCGAGAACGGCGCTTCGCTGGAGTCGACCACCGACACATAGACTTCACTGCCGATATAGCTGGAGCGCGGCCCTTCACGGGTCTGCACTTGGGACAACAATCGCGGCACGCGCTGCACCGAGAAGTAGGCGCTGTGCGAACGGGCCTCGGTGTGAAAGGCGTTGTAGAAAGGCAAAAATCGCCATTCGCTGGCCTTGTCTTTGCCGGCCCCTGCACCTGCTCCCCCACCGCTGCCAAAGCCGATCAGCTCGGTCACCGTGTGCACCTCGAAGTCCATGGGCCGGGTTCGATCGGGCACCACGTGATAGTCACTGTCCCCCGGATTGACCTGGATACGGTCGCAGCGCCGCTCCAGCAAATTGATCGCCGGCACGCAGTTCAAGGCCAGGCTGCTGGCATCCACTTGCTGCAGCAAGGCGTTGTCGGCGCGCGAGAAGAGGATGACGATGTCGACCTCTTGGCCGCCATGCTCGCGCAGCGCATCACCGATGTCCTGCAGGTCAAAAAACAAGAAGCGCTGCGGGAAGGCAAAGTACTCCTGCACGATGCGGTAGCCCTCAAAACCATGCAGGGTCGGCGGCAGCAGCGCTTGGTCATCGTCAAAACCGATGGGACTGATGCAATCGGCATCCAGCGCCTCATGCCAGTCCATTGGCCGCTTGGTCGGCAGCAGCAAAACGCCCATCGCATGGCCGCAAATCAGCTCGTGCAGGCGATAGGCCACGTCATCCAAGCCGGTGCAATGCAGGCGCAGGCTGTCGAGCGAAAGCTGACTCAAATCGCAATTGGCGGTGGCGCGCAGGCGCAGACGCAGGCCCGAGCGGTATTTGCGCCATTCGGGCACCGCCGCGACGGGTAAGTCGGCGGCCTGGTTGAAATACTCGACCTGGGTCAACTCCAGTGGCCAGATCTTCAACTCATGCGCGCTACGGAACTCGCAAGCGGTGGCGCCGGCCTTGCCGGCATGGCTGTGCATCACCGTGCCGCGCGCCAAGTTCAAACCGGTGGCCAGACTGGGGTCGGCCAGATCAGGGACGACGCGGGCGATCAACATCGCCGGCGTTGGCGCCAGGAACTGCGGGTAGACGATCTCCAGCAACGTCTGCGTGAAGCGCGGGAACTCAGCATCCAGTTTGAGCTGGATGCGGCCGGCCAAGAAGGCAAAGCCTTCCAACAAGCGCTCCACATAGGGGTCGGAAACCTCCAGCCCTTCAATGCCTAAACGGGCGGCAATCTTGGGGAACTGCTGCGCAAACTCCGCGCCCATCTCGCGCAGATGGCGCAGCTCGTCGTTGTAATAGCGCAGCAGGCGCGGGTCCATGGCCAGCGCCCCTCAGCGATCGAGTTCGCGCACGGCGACCCGACCGGTTTCAAGGTCGATGTCGGTGCGCAGCAGCAATTCAAGCGGCACCGGCTGTGCCCATAACTGCCCGGCAATACGGAAGCCGATCTGGTTGTGGTGGTCCAGTTGCTTCTCCGAGATCACCGTCTCGACCGTCAAGGTGTGCGCGAGGATGCGCGGCTCATGGTCGAGGATGGCCTGTTTGACGCGCTCTTGCAATATCTTGGCATCGACATTCGAGGCGCTGCTGCCCGACAAGGCCGGCAGGCCGTAATTGAGCACGGACTTGCGCGCATGCGGCGCGTGCGTCCAGTCAATGTAGCCGCCGGGTGCTGTCGAATTGAACAGCCAGGCCAGATCGCGCAGCACCATCTCGCGCAACTGATTGCGGCCGATCACCCGCGTCTCGTTGCTCTCATGCAAAGCGTCGGGTTCGTCATCGGTCAGCCGGTCCAGCAGCGCGGGCTGGAGGCGGTCACGGGCGCGGAGCTGGGCCATGGGTCTGATTCAACTCTGGTCGGCCGCGGCATTCAGCGTGACAGACCGAATGTCCATCAAGGCGAAGTCGGCGGCATCGGTGGCAAACAAGCGCTGGCCGAGGCCGACGAACTCATCCGCCCCGCGCGAGCGCCACTCGGTGCTGCGGGACAGAGCCAACAAATCACCCGGCGCCAAGTCGGTGTCGGGATAGCGGGTCGGGATCAGGCCGACCACTTCGCCGCCATTGGTGAACTGAAAATGCGCCGGCATCCAGACCGCATCGCGCAGATCCTGCGGCGGGTCAATGTCGACCTGCGCCACCCGATTCCAGGGCAGCCAGTAATACTTGCCGTTGATGATGGCCTCGATCACCGGGCCTAAGCGACTGTCCGCATCGGCAATCCAGGCAAAGGCCTGGCCGTCAACTTGACCGGACGTGGTCGGTGCCTGTTCCAACGCCTCGGCGCGCAATTGGCGGCCGGCATCAGCTTCACCTCGACCCTCGCGCAGCAGCGCCTCGATCAGCAGCGCGACCCAGGGCTCCGGCTCACCGAACAGCATCGGCACTTTTTGACCGGCAAATACCTTCATGCGTAGCGTCTCGCAGGCGATGGCCTCGCGGTAGGGCTGCACCATGGGCAGCATGCCGGCATCAAGCTCCAGGGCCACATTGAGTTGATTCAGCGCGCGCTCCCATTGCCCGGTCACGCACAGCAGCTGAAACAAAAACACCCTCAACTTCGCATCTTGCGGATGCGCGCGGACCTGTTCGGTCAGCAGCTTGAGAGCCGCCTTGGCATCGCCATCTTTAAGGGCTTGTTCGGCAGCGCCGGGATTGGACATGGGAACTCCGGCAAATACGGCACTCCCGCAGACCACAAAAGAACGAGTCAGCGTGAATGGAATTAAAAGGTATAGAAGCCAAGCGACCGGCGCGGCCGGCCACTTGCATCCAGGTGTGATCCCACGCCGACTTGCCCAATGCGGCGGTCAGCATGGGAGCGCACAAGGCTTAACCGGCCGCGACGTTCTCGGCGATGTTCCAGGCGAAGGTCTTGTCGCCCGCGACCGTGCCCTTGGAATCCTGCGGCGTGTAGTCGAACTTGACTTCGGCGAAGTTCAGCGTGACGTTCTCGGTCAGCCGGTCTTCGCCGCCGGAGCCGCCGGTGCTGACGGACGTGACGATGACTTCCTTCATCGTGATGAGGATGTACTTTTGCTGGCCTTCGCCGGCCTTGCGCACCATCAACACCACCTCGGTGATGTGACTGCCCTTGGCCAAGGCGACCATCAGGGCGCTGGAGGCCGAGTCCACATACTTGGTGAAGGACAGATCCTGGAAGTTGGCCTTGCCGGCACCGCCGCCGCCGCCCATATGGGTCGAGCCGGACTGAGACATACCCCAGCTCCAGGCCAACACATCAACGTCGCCCTTGGGGCCTTGTACTTTGTCGCGGCTCTCACCTTTGATGGCTGCGCCCAAATTGATGAACATGTCCAATGCCATGATGCTCTCCTGAATGCTACCCAAATTGGGCGTTAGATACTGCAAAAAACGCCCTGTCAGAGAGCGCCCCCAGCCATGCAGCCGACCGGGGAAGGTTGAAACTAAAGCGGCTTGCCTATCCCTTGACCGACGGCAGCTTGGAAACCAAACGCAGCGAGACGGTCAGGCCTTCCAACTGGTAATGCGGCCGCAGGAAGAATTTGGAGCTGTAATAGCCCGGGTTGGCTGGATCTTCTTCAACCACCACCTCGGCGGCAGCCAGCGGCTTTTTCGCCTTGGTCTGCTCGGAAGAGTTGGCCGGGTCGCCGTCGACATACTGCATGACCCATTTGGTCAACCAACGCTCGACTTCGGCGCGCTCCTTGAACGAGCCGATCTTGTCGCGCACGATGCACTTCAGGTAATGCGCAAAGCGGCAAGTGGCGAACAAGTAGGGCAAGCGGGCGGCCAAGTTGGCGTTGGCGGTCGCGTCCGGATCGTCATACTCGGCCGGCTTGTGCAGTGACTGTGCACCGATGAAGGCGGCAAAATCGCTGTTCTTGCGATGCACCAGGGGCATGAAACCGTTCTTGGCTAACTCGGCTTCACGACGGTCTTCAATCGCGATTTCGGTCGGGCATTTCATGTCCACGCCGCCGTCGTCGGTCGGGAAAGTGTGGGTCGGCAGATTCTGCACCGCGCCGCCCGACTCGATGCCGCGAATCCGCGTGCACCAGCCGTTCTCCTTGAAGGAGCGGTTGATATTGGTGGCCATCGCGTACGCCGCGTTCGCCCAGGTGTACTTGCCGTGGTCGGCCGAGCCGGTGTCTTCCTCGAAATTGAAGGCTTCGACCGGATTCGTCTTGGCGCCATAAGGCATGCGCGACAGGAATCTAGGCATTGCCAGGCCCACATACTTGGAGTCTTCCGACTCCCGCAGCGAACGCCAGGCGGCGTACTCGGGCGTGGTGAAGATCTTGGTCAGATCACGCGGATTGGCCAGCTCTTGCCAGGAGTCCATTTGCATCAGGGTTGGCGAGCCGCCGGTGATGAAGGGCGCATGTGCGGCAGCGGCGATCTTGGCCATCTCCGAGAGCAGTTCCACATCGGGCGCGCTTTGGTCGAAGTGATAGTCACCGACCAGGCAACCGAAAGGCTCGCCACCGAACTGGCTGAATTCCTCGGAATAGATCTTCTTGAAAATTGGGCTTTGGTCCCAGCTGGTGCCCTTGTAGCGCTTCAGCGTCTTGCCCAACTCGGCCTTGGAGACGTTCATCACCCGGATCTTCAGCGACTCGTCGGTCTCGGTGTTGTTCACCATATAGTGCAGACCGCGCCACGCACCTTCGAGCTTTTGGAAGTCTTGGTGATGCAGGATCAGGTTGATCTGCTCCGACAGCTTCTTGTCGATCGAGGCAATCATTGCCTCGATCGAGGCGACGGTGTCGCTGCCGATCAGCGCGGTCTGGCTCAGTGCCTGCTGGGCCAAGGTTTGCACCGCCTGTTCGACCGCGCTTTTCGCTTCGTCGGACTTGGGCTTGAATTCTTTTTGCAGCAGCGAAGCGAGGTCACTGCCTTCCATCGCAACGCTGGCCAGCGCTGCCGATGATTGGGCTGCTTGGGAGTCGGCCATCTATTTCTCCAGTATTTTTTGAGGGGTTGATTGGTGCGAGATCAGCTGGCTAGCGTCAAGCGTCCGGCGGCTTGGCCGATGACGCCAACGCACCCAGCAAGGCCGGGTCATTGATCAACTTGCCGATCAGCTCTTCGGCACCGCCCTTACCGTCCATATAAGTCACTAGGTTTTGCAATTGCTGGCGCGCATCCAGCAGCTTGCTGAGCGAATCCACCTTGCGCGCCACCGCGTCGGGTGTGAAGTCATCCATGCTGTCGAAGGTGATGTCGACGCTCAGATTGCCTTCGCCGGTCAACGAGTTCGGCACTTGCATGGCCACGCGCGGCTTCATCGCCTTCATGCGGGCGTCGAAGTTATCGACGTCCACTTCCAGGAACTTGCGGTCTGCGACCGGCGCCAGGGGATCGGCCGGGTTCCCGGACAAGTCGGCCATCACGCCCATCACGAAAGGCAGTTGAACTTTCTTCTCGGCGCCGTAGACCTCGACGTCATATTCAATCTGGACCCGAGGCGCGCGATTGCGCGCGATGAATTTTTGGCTGCTACTCATTCCAAGCTCCTGTGCGACGGTGAAGAAATACAAAAATTACAAAAACACAAACGACAAATCATCACTGTTCAGGGTTGTCAATGCTGTAAGGGTCGACCCCTACCAGACCGGCCACGCCGGGCAGCGCGTCAGGCGCCAACATCTTCATCAACTGCAAAAAGTTCTGATTGATCAACTGGCTGCCGCGGCGCAAAAACAGCTGCGCCGGGTTGGCGGGCTCGGCTCGCTCAAGGTAGTCACAGACCATGGCAATGGCGCGGACCGCGTCCTCACGCGAATTCACGCTGCCGGACAAACCCTTGTTGCCGGCGGCTGCAGCAGCCGTGCGGGTAGGCCCGGCCCCGCTGCCGTCCACCGAATCTTCCGCCGCGGCCTCAGCAGCTTCATCTTGCGGCAGACAAGCGAGCACACCGTTTGCGATGACGGACAGCGGCCGCAGGTCGGGCGCCGGCCCATTGCCAAGAACATCATCCAGCAAGGCCGTCATTTGCTGCACTTGCGTCACAGCGGCCTGGCAATGCGCGCGCAATCCAACGTCTTTGGCCAAGGCGGCGGCCAACATCTGCTCGACCTGCCCTTGGCCGAGCACCTCTTCGTCGCTGCGCGCAGCGGCAAGGCCCAGCGCCAGTTCCAGCGCACGCACGCTCAGCACGCCGATGCTGCGATCCTCGATCAACAAGGCGGCGCGCAAATCCCCCAACACCCCTTCCGTCTCGCGCAACAAGGTCAGTGCATTGACGCGTGCATAGAGATCGCCGTCGTCCGGGTCGGGAAGCGGATGCAAATGGGCCCAATGCTTGCTGATCAAACCCTGCAGCAAACCCAGGCCCACGGGTAGAGCCCCATAACCCTTGGTGTGCAGGCACCCGCGCAACCAGAAAATCGCGATTCGCAAATCGCGTGAGCGTGCCATCAGCGCCTCGGCCATGGTCACCACATTGCGCCAAACGGGCAATTCGGCCGGCCCGAACTGGGACTCGGGCTTGCCCGCGGCGGCCTGCGTCAGCGCCAGAAAGTCGTTGTCATACTCAAGGTCGGCGCCACAGGGTGCGGCCTCATTGGGTAGCGGCAACAGCCACTCAGCCACCTTGCTTTGCATCGCTTCAAAATCGCTCATCAATGACGCACTCACTGGGTTTGTAGGGTGAAACTCTGCGCTGAGTCCATCTTGTTGAGTGGCTCAGGCGATAAGCACTTTAAGGCAAGTCTGTCGCGCTGGGCATTAAGTTTTTCTAAAAGAAAGAGCAAGCAAATCCGGGCTATCGCCTGACGTAAAACCAAGCAGGCAGACAAGGTAGCAGCAAACAGTGACAGCCCGGTGGCAGCACATCCTGCACTGCGGTTCAACCCGGCCGGCAAAGCCCTAGTGAACAGGCTCAGCGGACAACCTCGACCCCGAATTGAGCGGCACCAAATTCATCGCAGGTGGACGTTGCACAGCTGCCGCTGAGGCCCAGTAAATAGGAAGACCTCAACTTCCCATTGGCCTGCAATGCTTGCGTCAGCGTCGCCGCCTGCTCGCCGGTGGGCAGCTTGAGGAACATTTCGTCGCGTTCCTTGCTCAGCGAACTGTAGTCACGCGGGTGGGCGCTGACAATCACCAAAAACTGCTGCGGCCCCGGCGGCTCGGCCGTCTCCAGCGGCCAGCTGCTTTGCGGCAGTGTCAAGGTCTTGAACGCCTTGATGCGGTTGTCAGGCGCTTGCGCGTTAGGAAACAACAGCAGCAAGGCGCCGTCCGATCCCAACATCAAGACATTGACGAAACCGTCACGCGAGGACTCAACACTGAAAGCAAGCGGATCTTTGCCAATCCTGAACTGCTGTTTGGCGCTGATGGCCGAGACCTTGAATCCAGCGGTTTGGGCTTGTACGACCTGATCAAACGCGTCACGCGGCGCCAAAACTGCGGGCTTGGCGGCATCCAGGGCGGGTGTGGGCGCAAGCGCGGGCGAACTCGGCTTCACCTCGGCAACTGCCGCCGCTCCCGGGTCTTGACCCTGAAGAAAATACAGACCTGCGCCGCCTGCCGCCAACAGCACCGCGCCCAGACCCAGCCACAGCGCTTTGGCCTGCTTTTTGACCAGCGCTGGCGGCTGCTGCGGCGCACCTTCCTTGTTGCTGGTATCGGAATTCTTGATGGGGCTTGCGAACGGCGTCGGGGCATCAAATTGCACCTGACCCGAGGCCGGCTGAGCCGCTGTCCCGCCGCCAAGACCCAAGTCTGCACGCAGCTCGGCAATTGACGGCGTACGGTCCTCTGGCCGCACCCGCAACGCGCGATCAATCGCCTGCAAGAACTTTGCGCTGTATCGCCCAGCGGCCGACTCCGCCAGCGGCACATAGCTGTCACTCATTAAGCGGCCGACCGAGGTCGGCGGCGTGCGGCCCATGATGGCGAAGTGCACCGACGCCGCCAGCGCATAGACATCTGTCCAGGCGCCCTGCTTCATACTGGGCGCTTCGGCATACTGTTCCACCGGCGCATAGCCGGGCTTGAGGATGACGGTCAAGGCCTGCGTCATGTCGCCGATCACGCGGCGGGCGGCGCCAAAGTCCAGCAGCAAAGGCTTTTGACCGGCACCCAGCAAAATCACATTGTCCGGCGCGATATCGCGGTGAAAGCAGCTGGCGGCGTGGATAACGGCCAGCGCCTCGGTCAAGGGGGCCAGCAAAGCCATCAACCATGGCTCGTCGGGCGGCGCGCCGAGCTCGCGCAATTTATCCTTCAGCGTGATGCCTTCATAGAAAGGCATCACCATATAGGCGGTGCCATTGGCTTCCCAGAATCGATACACCTTGACCAAGGACGGATGGTCAAACGAGGCCAGCAACTTGGCCTCGTTGACGAAGCTCCTCAACCCAGCCTCAAAAGTATCCCGATGCCGCGCCGATTTGACCTGCACCTGGGTATTGCCCACGCGCGCCGACAGAGCCGAGGGCATGTATTCCTTCAGTGCGACCTTGCGTTCCAGCGAATGGTCCCAGGCCAAGTAGACGATGCCGAAACCGCCCTCACCCAGCACGCTGGTCAACTCGAACTCGCCGACATAGGTGCCCATCGGCAAGGCGTTGCCACTTTCCCCTGCACTCGACGCGGCGCTGTGGCCGCCGCTCGAAGCCAGCGCTGCTGCCGCCGCGATGGATCCGGGCGTCGCCCCGGTCGGCGAAGGCACAGCAATGGTGGGCGCCATACTCAAGCTGGGGCGAATAACGGTGCGATCGTCGTCAGGAGTCGGACTGCTCATGGCTTGCTGGGGTGGCCCTGTTTGCTGTTCGTCGCTGCCAAATTGGGCAGTGCTGTGTTGAACGGATATTCGGCGGCTATTGTGACTCGCAATGATCAAGGTTTGATGGACAAACCGCGTCGCATTTGAGTCTGCCGCACCGACGCTAGCTCGCGCAAAGACGCTAAGCTGGCGGTGACCCGCCGCTGGCCGAGTGGGCGATGCGAATGAAACAATATTGGGTAAGCCATGTCAGCTGAAAATGAAGGCGCAAAACCGGGCCGAGCCCGCAAGCGGCTGACGCCGCGCCGACGCCGTGGCGCGTCATCGGTGCCAGCGCCGGCAGCAACCGCACCTGCGGCAAAGCGCTACCCGGTCATCATGGGCACAGGAGTCGCCTTGCTTGTACTGGGCCTGGTCCTGTGGTGGATGTTGGCGCGCCAGGCCACCGGCAACCCCAGGACGCCGGCCACGGCAACCGCACCGGCGCAAATGCTGCAACCCGCCGCCCCACAAGCCCAGGCCAAACACCTGATTCAGACGGCTTCGCTTGAACAATTACTGGCCGGTCGCGGCCCGTCGAGTGAGTGGCAGTTGGCACGACTGCAGGGCAATGAGACGGTGCTGGTGATCGAATTCCCGACCCTGTTGGAGCAAGGCCTGGCCTTGAACCGGGCCGCCGCCTTTATTGAAAAAAAGGGCAGCGCACGGGACCGGGTGTTGAATGATATTGAGCTGGCCGAGTTGGTAAAAAATGCGGGCGACAGCACCGCTACCTTCTATTTCGGTCATGACTACACGGCCGCGCAGCTGCGCCAGTTCTTTGCTCAGTCCAGCACGCAACAGTTGGTGCTGAACCCCCAGGAATTACGTCTGCGCGAGTTGTTGGTGGACGCAAATCTGTTGCAACAGAACGCCGCGAAAGCAGCGGGAAACGCCAAGTCGCCTGCCGCAGGCCAACAGGTGGTGATCAGTTTCACCGCCCTGCAGGTCGACGATCCAACGACCATGGTCGATGAAAGCGTGGACGCCTTGCGTCGAGAGTCAACCCTGCGCCATGAACTCAGCCATGCAGAGTTTTTCACCCGACCGGCCTATCAAAAGCAAAGCTGGCGTTTTTGGCAGCAGGGTCTGAGCAAGGCCGAGCGTGCCATGTTCCGCCGCATGCTGGCGGGCATGGACTACGACACCGACAACGAGGAGCTGATGGCCAACGAGACCCAGGCCCTTCTGATGCACACCCCCGACACGCGCGCCTTTGGTGCAGGCAATCTGGGCGTTACGCCGGCCCAGCTGCAGGACCTCAGAGCGCGCTTCGAGCGCAGCCGCTAGCCACCCAGCAGGGCCGCAGCCGAACGCGGCAGCCCTTGGCAGACCCGCCAATTCTGCGAATTGGCAGCTGCGCCAGCCAACCAGTACGAACGGCCTCCCACCTGCGGCCCCCACAGCTGCAAGGCCTCGCCGGCCATCTGACCGGCGCCGTCCAGGCCGCTGGGCAAGACGCGCAGCTCACCGGCCACCAGGGCCAGATCCGCCACCACGGGTGCTACCGGCCCATCGCGCAGCTTCAGGCCGGACACCGCCAGCTCGGCCAGTTCGGCCTCCAAGCGCTCCGCGCTCCAATCGTCTTGCAAGGCATCGGCCGCCACATCATCGAGCCGCCCCAGCTCCTGCCACAGCGTTTGCAGGCCATGCAGGGACAGCGGCAGCTGCGCCAACGGGTGCAGCAGGGTGAACGGGTAATAGCGCCCCACCCGGTCGACCGAGGGCATCAGCACGCCGGCCCAGGCCCGCTCGCCCAAGCTGCCGGGCAGGCAGCCGGGAGTCAGCACAAAGCGCCAGGTCGGGCTGACCAGATAAGCGTCCAGCCAGCCGGCCGGGTTTTGTTCACGCAGGGCCTGCATGCCCTGGGCCAGCCAGCCGTCCCAGAACTCGATGAAATCGGGCGCCAGCCGGCGTGAGGCAAAGTCACCCAAGGCGGGCAACTTGCCATACCAGCCGGGCAATGCAGGGCCGGTGTTCACAGCGCAGCCGGGCAACGGAATTGCTTGACTTCCTTCAGCTGGAAGGGGTTGAAGACGCTGGCAGCGATCACGTCCACTCTCGCTCGTCTGCCGTCCAGGACCACCGGAATACTGAACTTCTCCGGCACCGCCGAAGGCTCGACGCCGAAGCGGTCGAACAGCCGGAACAGCGCCCAAGGTCCTTCAAACAAGAGCGGAGCCGCAGCCCCGGCCGCCCCACTGCTCAGCTTGATCTGCGCCGCCACGCGCTGGCTGGGCCAACCGACGCTGATCGACTGGCCGCCGGCCGTCAGCTTTTGCACCTGGCCGTCGACGTCAAGCACCAGTTCCTTCAAGGCCGGGTCCAACTCGGCCACGCGCAGCTCGATCTTCAGGGCCGGCTGCTTGCCGCCGCTGCGGAAGAACACCTCGCGTATGCGCGCCGCGCGCTGGAACTCGGCCAGCGCGGCGGCGGCCACCGGCTTGCTGCCGTCGGCCAGCGGCTTGTAGGTCCAGACCGGGGTCGAGGTGTCGACCAAGTTGAGCAAGCGGCGCTGGAAGAAGTCATCCATCAAACCGCCGCCGCCGAAGAGCTGGCCGAAGTCCTCCGGCAAGACATCGGCGCGCGCGCCGCTGGCAAACGGGTAGCGGCCGTTGATGGCGCGCATGCAGAACTCGGCGATCGGCTTCAGCTCACCGGCCAGGCCCTGGATCTCGGCGCCGCGGCTCTGGTTGGCGCCGGCATCGGCCAGTTGCTCCAGCATCGCCCGTATCGGCTCGGGCTGCTGCCCGGCCGCGGCCTTGACCTTCTCGGCAGCACCGCCGGGCGGCGGCGGCGACTTGCTCTTTTGCGCCGCGTCGACGGCGCTGAGCTGGGTGTAGAGCTCGTTGAACATCTTCAGCGTGTCGTCGATCGGCGCCGGCTGGACCGTCACCTGGCGGTGGATATTGGCAAAGTGGTCGTCGACCATGCGCGGCGCCGGCCAGATTGGCGGCCTCGCTCTTGGCCTGGGCGGCCAATTTATCCAAGGCATTGGCCGCACCGGCCGGCGCCACCAGGCGCGTTTCCGCCGTCACGCCGCGCATATAGGCGGCCAGCGGCGAGTCCACCGCCGACAGGATGCGCGCCACCGCGATGCTGCGTTCCAGGCCGGCCAGCTTGACCAGGCGCACATCGGCGAGAAACTTGTCCCAGGTCTTGATGTAGTCCTCGAAATACAGCCTGCGCACCTTGTCGGTTAGCTGAGTGCCCACCGCCAGATCCTTCAGCCGCGCCGGATCGCTCTTGATGCCCAGCACCCAGGGCTCTTCCTGGGCCAGCCTAAGGGTGTTCTTCGTCACCGCCGGCTTGATCAGCTTCTCATAGCCCTGCTTGGTGTAGAGGCCGGACACGCCCTTGGTCAGCGGCTCGCCGCTGTTGCGGGTGAACACCTGGGCGGCATTCGGGCCGCCCGCCGCCGCGACGCTGAACTCGGCAATCTCGCCGGCGCGGTACTGTCGCTTGATGCGGCTGTAAACGCGGTATTCCAGCGGCAGGGCCACCAGCATGTCGCGCACATTGGCGACCAGGGTCTCGTCCCTTGCGACAGCCGGCCGCAGCGGGCCCAGGGCCAGCAAAGCGTCCAGATGAGCGTCCAGCGCCTGGCGCTGCTCGGGCGCCATGCGGGCGTAGTTCTGATCCCAGTCGACCGCGATCCAGGCGCGCAGCGTGGCCGCGTCAAACTGCTCCGGCAGGTGCAGCATCAGATAGGTCTTCAGCGCCTCGTAGGCATTTTCCAGATTGTCCTTGGAGGCGGCGCGCAATCGCTCTTCCAGCCTATGGGCGATGCGCGGCATCAGCGCTTTTTCGAGCAGGCGCGCATAGGCCAGTTGCGCCGCCGCGTCGAGCTTGTCGCCCTGGTACAGGCCCAGGCCGTTCAGCAGCGGCGGATCGGCCAGATCAAAACTGTCGCTGCGGGCGACGCCGCGCACCTGCGTCAGCACGTCGGGCAACGGCGTTACGTCGGCTGTATTGGCCGGCGGCAGCGCGTCCAGCGTGGCCTTCAGGGCCGGCAGGCGCTCGACCACTTGCGCGGCATAGTCCAGATTGCGCGAACGGCTGACCAGCCAGCCGCCCAGCAAGGCCACCGAGCACAGCCCTATCGCGGCGAAGGCCGCGCCGCGCATCACGCGCCGACGCCGCACCGCGCTGGACGCCACCGCGCCCAGGCCGCGCTCGGCGAACACCACATCGCGCAAGAGCCGGTGCAAAAAGAAACTCTTGCCCCGCGCGCCGGCCGCCGCCGCACGCGCGTCGATGCCGAAGGAGCGGCTCAGCGCGCCCATCACCCGGTCGATAGGTGAGCCTTCTTGCGTGCCGCTGGTGAAGTAGACGCCGCGCAGCAGCGGTGCAGCCTCCAGCTTGCCGCCGCCGGCCACCACCAGCGCCAAGAAGTCGGCCAACACCGTCTGCAGCGCCGCAAATTCCTGCGGGAAGGCGAACATCGCATTGCGCCGCAGCACATCGCGCTCGCCCTCCAGGCGGTCGACCAGTTGCTCGACCAGGCGCTTTTGCAGCTGCTGGTAGAGCGCGGCGAAGTCGCGCAGCGGGTCATCGGCCGTCGTCGTCGCGTGATCGAAGGTGAAGCCCCAGACCTGGCCACGCTCGTCCTTGCTGAGCGCTTCGAAGCTCTCGTTGAAGCCGCCGATCAGGTCGGCCTTGGTCACCAGCACATAGACCGGCGCGCGCACGCCGAGCTTGGTTTGCAGCTCCTGCAGGCGGGCGCGCAGCTTGGCCGCATGCTCTTGGCGCTCTGCCGGCCCCTGCTGCAGCAGGTCCTGAACATTGATGGTCAGCAGCACGCCGTTGATGGGCTGGCGCGGCCGGGTTTTCTTCAGCAGAGATAAGAAGTTATCCCAGGCGCTGGCGTCGACGTCGCGGTCGCTTTCCTGGGTCGCGTAACGGCCCGCCGTGTCGATCAGCACCGCGTCCTGGGTGAACCACCAGTCGCAGTTGCGGGTACCGCCTACACCCTTGACTGCGCCTTGCTGCCCGCCCTTGCCGCCGTCGCCAAGCAGGAACTGCAGGCCGGCATTCATCAAGGCCGTGGTCTTGCCCGAACCCGGCGCGCCGACAAACATATACCAGGGCAGCTCGTACAGATACTGCTCGCCGCCCCACCAGGAGCGCCCGGCCGTGGCCTTCAGGCGCCGCCCGGCATCGGCAAAGCGCTGGGCCAGGACCTGGGCCTCCTTGTCGCTGGCCGAGGGGCCGCCGCCCAAGCCGGCCAACAAGGCGGCATTGGTCTTGCGCCGTTGCCAAGCAACCCAGGCCAAGCGACCAATCCAGATAGCCCAGATCAGCAACAGCACGATCAGCCGGGTCCAAAGCCCGGCCAGCGGCGCGCTCTGGCCGAACGAGATCAGCGGCCCCAGCCACCAGATCAGGGCCGACAAGGCCAGCAGGGCCAGCGTGCCCAGCACCTGCGGGCTCAACAGCCATTGGAAAAAACGTTTCATGGATAAATTCCTTGCCTTGAGCCAGCGGCGACGGTCAATGGGTGCATATCGTTGAGCGGGTGGCTCATTGCGGCGCCGCCACGGTCAGCGCGATCTCGACCCGGCGGTTGCGTGCGCGGCCCTCGGCGCTGGCGTTATCGGCCACCGGCTCGGTGTCGGCGCGGCCCTCGGCCGTCAGGCGCTCGGGCGCCACCGTCGTCGCCAGCAGGTTGCGCGCGCTCTGCGCCCGCGCCATCGACAAATGCCAGTTCGACTGGAAACGCAACGAGCGGATCGCCTGGTTGTCGGAATGGCCGCTGATCAGCACCCGGCCTGGCACCTGGTTGAGCGCCGCCGCGATGCGGCCGAACAAGGGCGTGGCCCGGCCCGCCACATCGGCGCTGCCGGAATCAAACATGGTGTCGCCCAGCACGGTGACGATGGAGCGGTCGGCCAGGTCCTTGACCTGCACCGCCCCGGCATCAATATCGGACTTCAGCAACTGGGCCAGGCGCGGCGGCGGTGGCGCGGCAGGCGTTGGAGTCGGCGCGGCGGCCACCGCCGCCTTTGTATCCAGCCCATGCAAGGCGCTGAAGGCCTGGTCGGTCTGCGCGCTCAGGTTCAAACGCAGGGCGATGAAGACCAGCAGCAAAAGCAGCGCCGCCGCCACCGCCACCACCCAGGGCGCGATGCCGTCGCGCAAGCGCTGCGGCGCGGCCTGCACGCCCTGCCACTGGCTGGACAGCGACTTCTCGACCGGCCCGGCCTGTTGACGCAGCATCTGGGCCAGCCGCTCGCGCACGCTGTCGAGCTGGGCGCGGCCGTTGTCCAGCACCTTGTAGCGGCCCTCGAAACCGAGCGACAAGGCCATATAGACGAGTTCCAGCAGATTGCGATGCTGGGCCGGGTTCTCGGCCAGCCGGGTCAGCAGCTGGAAGACCTTCTCGCCGCCCCAGGTCTCGTTGTGGAACTGCACCAGCAAGCTCTGCGCGCCCCAGGCACCGCCGCCGCCCCAGGGCGTGCTCGATGCCGACTCATCCAACAAGGTACACAAGACATAACGGGCCGCCACCACTTGCTCATTCGGCAGGTTCTGTGCCCGCGCCGCCGCCTCGAAGCGCTGGATCGCCTCGGCGAGCGAGGCCCGCAAGGCCTGCGGATTTGGGTGACGGGCCATCGCCCGCAGGCGCGGCGCGGCCGCCAACAAGGGTGCTGCGGCCTGCACCAAGGGGTTAAGGCTGGCGTGATCAGGCAAATTCGCCGACGCGGCCTGGCCGCCGTCAAAACTCGCGGCGCGTTGCTGGGCCGCCGGGGCATTTGCTGGTGCGGCGGGCTCGGCCTTGGTGCGATTGCCGCTGGGCTTGATGATGGTGCGGTCGGACTCGAAGGCGGCAAACGGATCTGGGTTGTTCTCAGGGTCGCTCATCACTTTTCCTTAGCCTCGAATGGCCCAGAACTCCAGGGCGAGACCGGGGAAGTCGCCGGCGATATGCATGGCCAGACCGCCCGAGCTTTCGAGCTGCTTCCACAACTCGTTGCCGCGCGTTTCCAGCTCGAAATAGGTGAAGCCGGCGTTGTACGGAATCTGCCGCGGCGCCACCGGCATCGCCCGCAGCATGACACCGGGCAGTTGCAGATTGACCAAATCGCGGATCCGTTCGGCCGGGCCGATCTTGACCTGCGTGGGGAAACGCGCGCGCAAGACCTCGCCCGGCATCTGCGCGTTGACCGCCAGCACAAAGCTGGCCGTGCGCTGCAACTCCAGGTCCGGGATGATGGCGACGCGGATGCCGAACTTGCGGTCCTGCAGCTCGATCGGAATCGCGGTCTGCTCCAGCACCATCGACAGCGACTGGCGCAGATCGGCCATCACCGCGCGGAAGCAGCTGGCCAGATCGTCATGGCGGTACTCGGAGTAGTTGATCGGCCGGCGCTGCTCTCTGAACGTCGACAAGTCACCGGCCAGTTCCAGGCATTGCTGGTACAGACGCTCCGGGTGCAAGACCGGCAGGCGCTGCAGATGGGCGAACAGCGGCTGCTGGCGGTTGACGGTTTGCAGCAGCAGGAAGTCGGCGATCTCGCCGACACCGGCCCGCCCCGGCTGCACCAGCCGCGCGGCCAGCGCCTCGCCGCGCTGGTGCAGCATGCCGTGCACCTCGCGCAGATAGCTGTCCAGCACCGCGTGCGCCGGCGCGTGCAACAGCGGCGGCACATAGTTGGGGTCCAGCGTGACCCGGCCGTCGGCGCGCCGCTCGATGATGCGGGCCACGCCCAATTTGGCATAACCTTCGCTCGCATCACGCTCCAGCATCAAGCGCAGATTGAGCCGGCCAATCTGCAGCGGCGCCTCGCGCAGGCTGGCGGCATGGCTGTCGGCGGCCTCGATGTCGATGGCCCGAAAGCGCGGCGGCATCGCCGCCTCGCTGACCTCGACATCGCTCTCGGCCACACCGGGCCGCGCCAGGGGAACCGCCAGCACGAGCACCTGGTCGCGGGCGTCTGCCGGGACTTCAAAGGCCAAGGGCGCTGGGTCATCGGTGGGCACCGAAAACACCAGGCCATCGGGCAGCACGCCGCGCGCGTTATTCAACGCAACGCGGCCTTGCAACAGCGCGGTATCGTCGATCTGCAGCGCCGAGAAGCCCCAGGCCCATGCCAGCAGCGCAGCCATGCGGCCATCCACCTGGCGCGAAATATAGCGATCTTGCTGCTGAAAATGCTGCGGCTGAAGGAACATGCCCTCGGTCCACATCACCTTGTTATGCCATGTCATAAATTCACTCGGTTGTCTGCATTGATCGTGCTGTGGACGGCGGCGGCGCTCACGGAATCATCTCGGTGGTCTGGCCGGGGTTGGCAATCTTGATCACGCCGCCCCACATGCAAGCCAGGGTCGAGGTGTTGTTCAGGGCCGGCGCACCGGCCACCAAGAGCGTCGCCGAGCCGGGCGCCCAAGGCGCCATGGTCATCGGCACGCAGGGCATCGGCGTCAGCACGCCAAGTGCCGCCGCGGTGGCCGCCGCCACGGTCGGGTTGGACGGGCTTTGGCACATGCCGAAGGGCGGGATGTTCATCATGGGCTTGTGGTCCAGGATATTGCCGGCCGGCATGAAACTGGTGATCACATTCTTGGGCGTGGCATTGAAGACCGACGGCGCCAAGCCCATCATGCACATCATCTGGGCGCCGGTGCAGGTGTGAATGGGCATGAACTTGCTCCCTTGCGTTGACGATCAGGCCGCGCTGACCCAAACGGTCAGCGCAGTGAAATTATCGTGACTGAGCTTGTGTTTGGCCAATTGCCGCACCTCGGCGGCCAAGCTCTCCAACCAGCCCTGCTGCGTCAGGGCCGCGGCCAGGCTGCGTTCCAGCAAAGCCTCGTCCAGGTACTCCCACAAGCCATCGGTGCAGAGCAAAAACACATCCTGCGCTTGCACCGGCTGTTGACTATGGCCATGGCTGATTTCGAGCGCATCGTCGGGCAGGCCCAAGGCAGAGCGCAATTCACTGCGCTTGGGGTGAGTGCTCATTTGCTCCGGCGTCAAGATGCCGGCGTCCACCAGGGCCTGCACCATGCTGTGGTCACGCGTGCGCGTATGCAGCCGTCCCGCACTGAACCAGTACAGCCGCGAGTCACCAACATGCGCCCAATGCGCCTGGGCGCCGGCCAGGTCAAGTACCAGGCACACAGCCGTGCTGTGCATGTCTTGCCGCTCGGTGCCCGGTTCGCGCTGCGCCCGCAGGCGCTCGTTGGTCTGGCGCAGCAATTGGCCCAACTCGGCAGCGTCGCGCGACGGCTGCGCGGCGAACAAACCCACCAACTCCTGCACCACCAGCTTGGACGCAATATCGCCGCCGCCATGGCCGCCCGCGCCGTCCGCCAGCACGCAGCACAGCTGGGCTTCAGACGCCCAGTGGCCGCAGGCGTCTTCGTTATAGCTGCGCCCGCCACGGTCGGTCAGCAAGGCGACCTTGTACTTCAACGCGGCGCTCATGAGCTTCTGGGCTCGGCGGCCAGACGGTCCAGCTGATCCTCATAGGCATCCAAAAAGGCCTGACCGAACAGGTCCTCGAACTCGTCCTGCGCCTCACTCGACAATTGCGCAAAGAGGTCTTGAAACAGATCCCATAGCCGCGCCTTGCGCAAGGCCGGCAGCAAGGCACTGATCGCCGAGCGCTGCGTCAGCTCGCCCTCCAGTCGAACCGGATTGAAGCGCTGCAACACGCCCTCAAGGGCCGAACGCATGCCGGCCATCACCGCCAATTGGTGGGCCCGCAAATCATCAAAGGCGTCGCGCATGGCCGGCTGCGCCGCCATAAAGCCGGGCATGGGCGGCGACAGCAAATACTGCAAGGCCACCTCGGGCGATGGCGAAAACTTCAAGGGGTTGTTCTCGCGCGCCACAATCATCGTCATCTCGGCGCGCATCTCGCGCTTCAAGGCGGCGCGCGCCACCAACAGCTCGACCGAACCGCGCGTCGCCTCGCGCAGCAAGCTGCCGATCAAGCGCATCAGGTCGGGGGTCAATGCCTCGATGCGCAAGCCCGGCGAGCCCAGGCCCTCCAGCAAGGCGCTCAGCAAAGCGGCATCGCCGGGCGCGTTGGTCGCGTTGGTCGCGTCAGTAGCGACGCGCTCGACAACGGGCGAAACCGCTGTGGCCGCCGCTGCCTTGGCCTGGGCCGGCGCGGCAGTCGCGGCCAACGTAGGCTCCGAGCGGCTGACAAAACTGGGCACCGTTTGTGGCACATGGCCGGCCGGCTCTTGCCAGGAGAACACCGCACCGGCCGGCGCCGTCGGCGCTGCTGGAACAGCGGTTGGCGCCGGCGGCTGCGTTTGCGTTTGCGGCGGCTGCACACGAACCCTGGGGCTGGCCGCATTCAACTCCGACCCATGGTTGGCGATCGTGCCCAGGCCAATTGCGGCCGGCCGCGCCAGCGACTGCAGCGGGTCGGCGTGAGCGGCAATATTCGGCGCCAACGCGGCGCCAGGCAAGGCGCCAAAGGGATCGGCAGCGGCCGAACCTGGGCCCAGGCCAAACAAATCATCCAGTGAATCCGCCGGGGCCATTTGCAGATCGCCTAAACCTGCTCCCAGACCTAAGCCCAAGCCGGCACCCTTGGGCGCAGGCGGCACAGCATCATCCGCATGGCTTGCGAACGGGTCCCAGTCATCGGGGATCTGCCCGGCACTTGAAGGGGTCGGCGCCGCTGCCGGCCATGCGGCCGCGGCGGGTCTGGGTGGGGCGGTGGCCACTGGTGCCGCTGCAAAGCCGCCGCTCATATCACCGAACAAATCGGCAAACGGATCGGCGCTGACTGTTGCCGACGCCGCGGCAGCCGCCGACACCGCCAGCACATAGCCGCCGATCTGCAGCTGATCGCCGGGTTTGAGCGGCTGCTCGGCCGCAGTCCCGAGCGCCCGACCGTTGACCGAAATCGGATTGCTGCCGCTGTCAATCACCGCATAGGCGCCGCTGCGAAAAACGATGCGCGCATGCACCCGCGAAATACTGCGCTCGGGATCGGGCAGCACCAGCTGGTTGCTGTCGGCCCGCCCTATGGTGCCACCCAGCTCATCAAAACTGGCCGACAGCCCGGCCGTCGGCGCGCCGTTGAAGCTGAGCACGGTCAGCAAGATCATGCGAAAACTCCCAGATTATTCAATCGCACAGCATAGCGGCGAGCGAAGACAGCAAAGCCGGCCATCTCGACCTTGGCGGCCGCATGCTCAAGCGCAGCGCGGCCATCAACGCAGAACATAAAACTCCCCCCCAATGGCCGCCACCCTAAGTGGCCACAGCATCTGCCCGCCGCCCGCGCAGGCGCTGCGCAACAGCGGCAGGCCGTCGGGAGCCAGGCACTCGATCAGCCGGCCACCGGCGACCGCGCGCATCAGCAGCTTGGCCGGCGTCGGCAAGATCGGCTTGAGCGGCTGGGCGGCATGCAATTGCTGAATATGGGCGCGCAGGCGGCTGACATCGCCGGGCAGGCTGCGCTGGTAAGCCTGCGCCAGCTCTTCCAGCCGCAGTCGCGAGGCCTGAATCAAGGGCTCGGCATCACCGTTGGCCAGGCCGAGCGCAATTTTGAGCACATAGTCGGCGAGCTCTTCCTTCAAGGCGTCGCTGAGCGTCAGCACCGGCGCGTCCAGCCAACGCCAGCGGGGAAAGGCAATTGGCAGATCCAGCCCCTCATGCAGACGCAGCGGCGAGCGATACAGCTCGCCGGCTGCCGGCGCCCAGTCCAGGCTCGCCAAGGTGCGGGCCTGCGCTGGATGCGCAACCGCGCCGACACGCGGCAGCATCAGGCGCAAACTCGCCCCGACCCGGCCATCCGATAGATGCGGCTCACTGCCCTTCTCGTCCGCACCACCGCCCGCACCGCCGCCTAAGGCCGGTGGACCGACGATCAACTCGATCTCGTTGCGGCCGGCCAGCGTGAACTCATGCACCGGCAGGCTGGCCAGCATTTGCTCGCCGCCGACACGCAGCAAGGGGATGCCGTTGAGCAGCGCCTCGGCGCTGCAGCCGACCGCTTCCAGCCTGAAAACCAGCAGCCGCTCCATCAGCCCATGCTCCAGTCAATCAGCTTCAGCGCCGGCAGCAGCGGCAGCAATTGCTGCGCCTGCCCGAGCAAGGGGTCGTTCCATTGCAAGGGAGCGAGCACCGCCTCGATGCGCAGGCCCACAAACCACTCCCAGCCACTGCCGCCTTTGGAATTGGGCCGCAGGCCGGCCTCGCCGACCAGGGCGCCGCGCAGCGGCCCGGCCTGCTGCAGCAAGCACGCGGCATCGTTGGCAACTGGCTCCAGGCTCAGCTCGAAGGGGAACCGCCATGTCACCACGCCGCTCAGCAAGGTTTCACTCAGGCCCGGTCCCGCCACTTCATGTTGAATCTGCTGCTGCATCGCGGCCCGGCCCACGCAGCGCAGGCTGACGCGTGTGCTGGATTCGGCCAGGGTCAAATCGCCGGCCAGCATCAAATCGGCGATGCAAGCGTCCAGGTCCAGCAAGGCCACCAGGCGCATCAGGGCCCGCCCGTCCAGGCCACCGGCGCCATAGCGCCAACCCCAGGTGCAGGCGAGCTTGCCGACCAGCAGACCCAGATTGGCCTCAAACCGGGCACCGCTCAAACCGACCGTTTGCTCCCAGGCAGCGGCCGTTTTCTGCAGCGCCTCGGCCACCGCGCCATCCAGGCCCTGCTCGAACTGCTGCAGCAAGGCGGTACTGTCTTGCCCAAGCCCATCGCGTTCGACACGACAGCGGCTGATGCCGCGTGCCCAGCGATGAGCACCCGGCAACAAGGTTTGCGCAGCGCCCGCCTGCGGCCGCTCGCGTTGAATCTCCAACCACCATTGCTCGGCAGGCCAGGCATAGACCAGGGTTTGCAAGGCGCCCAGCGGCTCAGCTTCATCGCGCAGGCCGCAGGTATCAAGTGCCAATTTGTACAGCTCGGGCGAAGTCTCCTCGGCCATCACGCAGCCTGGTCCGGGCCCGGCCGGCGCCTGCTCGCGCGCCGCCACCGGCCAACTGACGGCACGCGTCTCATGGCCGACCCAGTCCCAGCGGCATAGCGGCCCGTTGAACGACAGCGCCGGGTGTACATCGCCATTGCAAACCGCATGGCTGCGCACACGCATTTGCAGCTTGACGGCCTGACCCGCGGCAGGCTGGGGCGACAACACCGCGATCAGGGCCGGCAGCGGACGGCCGGCCTCCACATGCAGGACGGGTGGCGCAGCGACCTTGACGCGCTGCCAATACTGGCCATCAAGCCGATATTCCTGCGGGCCATGGGCCTCGTCAGCGGCACCCTCCAACAGGCGCAAATCAACGGCCTCCAGGTCACAGGCGGCGCGCGGCAAGACCTGCGGCTCGGCCGACCGCGCCAGCATCGCCCCTTGCCGCCCTAGGCCCTCAAACGCGCTCAGCAGCGCGCTGTCGGCGGCCATCAGCGTTTGGGGTTCCACCTTGGCACTGGGCAGGCGCTGCAGTTCGAGCAGCGAGCGCTGCAACAGTTGGTGGGTGCTCAGCCATTCGGACTCACCGGCCTTGGCCAGCGCAGCGGCGGCCCACTCAAAGCCGGCCTTGGCTTGGAAACCCGGCCCCCAAACAAAACAGAGGTTGGCATAACGCGCCACACTGGCGGCATGTTGAAGACCCAGTTTGCCGGCCTGTTCCACCGCCAAATCAACAAACATCGGGTAGCGCTCGCCCAGCAAGGCCTCCATCGCCGGCCAAAGCCCGGCCAATTGCGAAGCCAGTCGCTGCACAAAATCGTGCCAAGCGGCTTGCTCCAGGGCGGCGGTATCCACGGGCTGCATGGCCAGCTCAGCGATGCGTCAAGGGATCTTCGGGCACCTCGGGTGCATCGGGCGCCGCCGGGTCGGTCGGTGCCACCGGATTGGCGCCTGCGCCGGAACCGGGCGAGCCGCCCGAGTTGATCTTGACCATGGAGCCGGTGATGGACACGCCGTCCGGGCCCAGCACGATGGACGAGGCACCCGCCTTGATGCTGATCTGCACGCCGGCCTCAATGACCACATTCATGCCGGCCTTGATATGCAGGTTCTGCCCCGCATCGGCGCCGAAATTGGCACCGATCTTCATATGCAGATCGGCCGCAGACTTGAAAGAAATTGCCGCCCCGGACTGCGCGGTGATGTCTTGCGCGGTTTTCAGGCTGAAGATGCCGCCACCTTTGAGCAGCATGTCGCTGCCCACATCGAGATTGAACTTGGCATCGACCTTTTGCTTCAGGTCCTTGACCACGCTGAGGTGGTACTCACCCTCGATTTTCTCCTTGCGGTCGGCCTTGACGGTACGGTGCTCGTCTTTGCCGATCTCGCTCTTGAGCGTTTCTTCGACAAACTCCAGGCGATCCTTTTGGGCATGGACGAGCAAATACTCGCTGCCCGGCTTGTCCTCGAAGCGCAACTCGTTGAACTCGGCAGCGCCGCCCAGCTTGCTGCGGCTCTTCATGGTGCTGACGGTCGCGTTGACCGGCAGCTCATAGGGAGGCTTTTGGGCGGCGTTGTAGACCCGGCCGGTGATCAGAGGCTGGTCCGGGTCGCCCTCCAGAAAGTCGACCACCACCTCCTGGCCCAGGCGCGGCAGCGAGATCATGCCGAAGCCGTTGCCGGCCGAGGGGCTGGCCACCCGCACCCAGCAACTGCTGGCCGCAGTGTGGGTGCCGACGCGGTCCCAGTGGAATTGAATCTTCACGCGGCCATGTTCGTCGGTGACGATATCGCCGGGGTCTGCGTCGCCGACGACGATAGCCGTTTGCGGCCCCGCCACGGTCGGCTTGCGGGTGTTGCGGGCCGGGCGTAACGGCTCGTCATAACGCTGCAAGGTGAAGCTGCAACCAAAACTACTTTCATCCGTGCCGGATTCATAAGCGGGCAGGCTCATCTCGATGCGTGTGGCCAGCACGATGTACTCGGCATTCTGGTCGTCCCGCGGATGAGCGGCCAGCGTAAAGCGCGCGCCGGCCGCCAAACCCTGTGTATTGCCCTGGCCGGTGAAGCGGCCAAAGCGTGCCTGCGCCTCCTCAAGCCTGATCAGGGCCCGCGCATCACCGTCGGCCTTGGCCTCATAACGCCCGGGATAGTCGTACACCTCCAGGCCGGCCTCGGCGTGGCCGCGGCTGCCTTCGGCCGGTGCGCTGGTGAGGTCGGTGTCGGGCGTCAGGTAGTTGTAGTCCTTCAGCACGACCTTGCCGGTCTGGACTTCATGCCGCATCTGCCATTCGTTGATGGCGGCCTGACTGATCTTGGCATTGCCGGCGGCCAGAAACTGCACGGTTTCGAAACCCGGGCTGGTCACATGTGCGCTGGCCGCATCGGCCAGTACCAACTCATGCTGGCCCTCGGTATGGCGGAAAAAATAGAAGATGCCCTCCTCTTCCATCAAGCGGCTGACGAAATTGAAGTCGGTTTCACGGTATTGAACGCAGTACCCGCGCGCGGGATAGCTCGCGCTCAGCTCCTGCGTCACGGTGCCGGTGTAGGCAGAGAAAACCTGCGTGATGATGTCGGGCACCGACATGTCTTGAAACACCCGCAGATTGGCGGCGCGGGTCAATAGCCACAGCGACGGGCGCACGCAGAGCCGGTACTTGAATTGCCGCCCGTCCATGCCCTCAAAGCCGAAGGCACTGACCATCCCATTGAACCAGCGCGGACCGGCGTCGCCGGTGGCGACCCAGACGGACAGGCTGCTGCCCAGCAAGTCGTCGGCGGCCAGGCCGGCGCCGTCAGACACCGCAATGATCTGGAATTCAAACGGCCGCGAGACTTCTTCGAAAGCCGACATCGAACGCAAAGCCAGGGCATCCCCAGCCGTACTGACCATGCCCATCGAAAACGCCGCCGCTGCTGCCATAAACCCTCGATCTGAAAACCTTGCTGACCCGACTTCGGAGCGTGCTCCGCGTCATTTTTATACAAACCCTTTTGCCGAGCCCGGTGACTATAACGGCCTCGGGCAAGATATTCTGAAGCCTGTGGAGCAAAGCGCATGGTACTTTTTGCTCTTGCAAAGCTGTCAAACAATCGGGCACAGTTTGCCGGTCACCTAGCTGCAGGAATTCCTCGTTAGGATGCAAGGCCGTCAGCAACTTTGGAGCCCCGATATGCCGCAGCGAATGGAATTCGGTTTCGCCTTCGGCCCGTCCGGCGGTCGTTCTGGGGCTGAGGAGGGAGCCGCGCCCGGCCGGCGGCAGGGCCCCATGCGCTTGCTCGTCATGGGTGATTTCAGCGCCAGGCCGGTGAGTCAAAAGCCGCCGCTGGCCGAGCGACCCAGCCACCGGGTCGATTTGGACAATTTCGATGCGGTGTTGCGCCGCCTTGCGCCCCAGCTCACGCTGCAGCTCAACGACGGCGCGGCGACCATTGACTTTCAAACCATCGATGACTTTCACCCCGAGCAGCTCTATGCGCGCTTGCCTTTGTTTCAGGACTTGCGCCGGGCGCGCAGCCAGCCAATTGCTGCGGGTGCTGCCGGCCTGCTAAATCAACTCTTGGGCAAACCCGTTGGGGCAAGACCTGACCCCAGCCCGGCGCCGCCCGATGCCGCCGGCCTGGACGGCTTGATCCGCAAACTGGTGGCCCCGCATATCGTGCCGGATCAGTCCGCCAGCCTTCAGGCGCAACAGGCCGCTGTTGACAGCATCATCACCGCGCAGATGCGCGCCCTCTTGCACGCGCCAGGCTTGCAAAGCCTGGAAGCAGCCTGGCGCGGCGTTCGGTGGCTGATCGCCAATCTTGAGCTGGACGAGCGACTGGAACTACACCTGTTTGATGTGTCACGCAGCGAGCTGCTGGCCGACATCGTCGCCGCCAACGGCCAGCTGGCACAAACCGGCTTGCACCATGCGCTGGCCGATCGCTGGCGCAATCTGCCGGGTGGACAGAGCTGGTCGGCGCTGGTCGGTCTGTACCAATTTGGCGCATCGGACGCGGATGTCGGCATGCTGGCAGCGCTGGGGCTGCTGGCCTCGCAAGCGGGCGGCCCTTTTCTGGCGGGCGGCGACCCCGGCCTGACCAGCTTGGCGCCGACCGAGCAAGCCAGCTGGCAAGCGCTGCGCCACAGCGAGGCTGCTCCCTGGATAGGCCTGGCCGCGCCGCGCATCTTGCTGCGCCTGCCTTATGGCAAGAAAAGCGACCCGGTCGATGGTTTTGCTTTTGAAGAGTTTGATGCCAGGCCTGTGCATGAAGAGTTCTTGTGGGGCAATGGCGCGCTGGCCGTGGCGCTGCTACTGGGCCGCTCTTTCAGTGCGCGGAGCTGGGACTTTGAGCCCGACGACGAGCGCGAAATCGCTGACTTGCCGGCCTTCACCTATCTGCAAGATGGCGAGCGCGAACTGCAAGCCTGTGCGGAACGGACCCTGGATGAAGATGCAGGTCTAGCCATGCTGGCGGCGGGGCTGATGCCGGTGCTGAGTCATAGGCATCGAAATGCGATCACCTTGATGCGAATGCAATCGGTGGCGGAGCCTGCGCAAGGGCTGGCGGGGCTCGAACGCTCATGTTGACTATTCGCCGATCGCAGCTCGCAAGTTTCGAAGAGGCACTGTGGGATCAATTCACGCGCAGGCTGATCGAGCAGGCGCGCCAAGACACGCCCTTGTCCGAACCGGACGCGTCGGATGCCGAGTTGTTTGCGTTGCTGCGGCCGGCGTTGGGCCTCGCTGCGCAATATGGCTTGATCAACAAGGGCGATGTGGCGCGCTACGGGCGGCTGGTGCTGGCACTTGGCCGTGACCCGCAGACTGCTGACGCCGCCATCGTGGCGGTGCTCAACAATCCGCTGTTGATGGGAGCGGCCAAGCTCGATGCGCTTGAGCAGGCGATGGGCTGAAGTCATGGCCTTCATCGAAGCACGCTCAGGTGGTCCGCCGGACGTCCCCGTATCCGCGAGTCTGCCCTGCGAGGTGCCGGTGCCGCGCGCCTACCTGACCATTCAGCTGCGCAACCACCACGCACAAGGCACGCCGGTGCTCGCCCATACGCTGGTGCGGCTGGACGTGGGGCCGCAGCAGCATACGAGGCAAACCGATGCCAACGGCCTGATCACCTTTGTCTACGACACCGCGGCGGACTTCGCCAACCTGGCCGTCAATGCGGAGCTGACCGACCCCAGCAGGCTGTGGGTGGGCCAAAGCAATACCGGCGTGCTGAATCAGCTCACGGTGATTGTGGCCGGCCAGTTTCAGCTCCGTGTCGAGGTCTACACCGACAAACCCGGCGTCGGCCTGATGGCTTGGCCGCACGCCTGGACCGTCGGGCTCAATCTCGCCCGCGCCAGCACGCCGCCGGGCGGCGCGCCGGCGAATGCCAACATTCCGTTTGTCGCCAATGGCGCCGTCCCACCGGCCGATGAAATCAATAACCACCTGCTCGATTGCGCAAGCGCCCACCAGCTGACGGTCCCCTTCATCGGCTTTTTGACCACCTCCACGGTTGAGCTTTGGACCGAAGGCAACCCGCGCGTCGTCGGCGATCTGGACGCCGCCAACGACGATGCCACCTACCGCAAGATTGCCGCCAATGGCATACGGCTGCTGGTAACGCGCCGGGGCGCCACGCTGCGGGTGCGCTTCGTCTTTCGCTTCCCGCAAGTCATGATCGTCGGCGAAGGTACGCATTTCGAGTACGCAACTGGGCTGGCAAGCAAGTACCGCAACGCACTGGCCAACCCGACCGGCCTGCGCTGGGTCGTGGCGACGCAATACGATGTCACGCCCATCCTGCAGGTGTCCGACAACCTCAACATCAGGCATTGGCAAACCAACGCCTGGATCAACCATGCCAACCAACGCCAGCGCGTGCAGACGGCGCTGACCGAGAATTTGGTCAACCACGGGGTGCAGTTCGACGCCACCAATGCCGGCCATTGGAATGCCGCGCTGCTCGCCTACGGCGCCTTCGAAGCGGTCGTCTTCAACAATCCCCACCCGGGTTACGGTCTACACATGTGCGAGGTCATGGGGCTTACCGCCCATGGTGGCGTGCGCTTCAAGAATGGCAAGGCCATCAGCGTGTACAGCTTCGGCTACGGCGTCGCCCTGTCGGTGCCGGCGCGCGCACCGTTTGTCAACCATGCCCAACCGACGCATTACGCCACGCAGCGCAGCTTTGTTCGCGGCAACGGCGTGGGCGAGCTGAATTACCAGAACCTGCACACCGATGCGGTCAACCTGCAGTTCGCGCCCGCCCACACCACGCCGCTGGCGCTCACCATCACCGGCGCGTTCCGCTATGCCAACGGCCAGGCCATCGACCCGGCCTGGTACGGCCTCGTGGGTGAAATGCCCGCCGACACGGTCGATCACTACCGCTCGAATGTCAATACCGTGGGCTTGCAAGGTTATTTGATGCGCTGCTACCGCTATCACGGGCCGCTCGTCCTCAAGCCGGGTGGCTGGTTGTTTGTCAACGGCTCCAGCAACTGGGACGCCATGCTGACGGCCGGCTATTCCATCCACCACGCGGGCGCCAATCATGCGGTGCCGGCCATGACCAATCTGGCCAACTGGCCAGCGCATGCAAGCTACTTCGTTCATTACCGCACCAACTTCACCAGCACCGACCACCATCCGTCCTGGTACAGCGACCCCGCCTTCAACCCGCACGAGCCCAATATCAACAATGCACGCACCTTCGGGAGGCAATATTGAACTCGCCTTTGCAAACTTCGCCGCCGCCCTCGCCTCGCCCACGCCCTCGCCCTCGCTGCCTACCGCGCCGGCCCGCATCACCGCTTT
>JADMJQ010000102.1 GCA_018780415.1 Roseateles sp.
GCTATATCAATGAGTACCCGCTGGGCCGACTCTGGCGCGACGCCAAGCTGTATGAAATCGGGGCGGGCACCAGCGAGATTCGTCGCATGCTGATTGGCCGGGAGTTGTTTGCCGAAACCATGTAAGTCATCTGCCACCGCGACAATGCCCTCATGACTACAGAACTCAAAGAGCTGCTGGACAGCAACAAGCAATGGGCGGCTGACACGGAAACGCGTGAGCCGGGATTCTTTTCGCGGCTGCTGAAACAGCAAACGCCGCAGTATCTTTGGATAGGCTGCGCCGACAGCCGGGTGCCGGCCAATGAGCTGGTCAACTTGCTGCCGGGCGAGCTGTTCGTGCACCGCAATGTGGCCAATGTGGTCGTGCATTCGGACCTGAACTGCCTGTCGGTGATGCAGTTCGCCGTCGATGCGCTGAAGGTCAAGCACATCATCGTGGTCGGCCATTCCAACTGCGGTGGCGTCAAGGCGGCCCTGCATGATGCCCGCACCGGTCTGGTCGATAACTGGTTACGTCATGTGCAGGACGTGCGCAACGATCACCAGGAATGGTTGGACAGCCTGGATGCCGCTCAGCGCGTCGACGCCTTGTGCGAACTCAATGTGCTGGAGCAGGCGCGCAATGCCTGCCGGACCACGGTGGTGCAAGACGCCTGGGCGCGCGGCCAAGAAATCGTCGTGCATGGCTGGGTCTACGGCCTGCACAACGGCTTGCTGGAGGATTTACGCATCACGGCGGACGCGGCCGAGCAGGTCGGGCCGGCATTTCAGCGCGCCTTGAGCGCGGTCAAGCTTCGCTATGACAGTCAACGGCTAAAGTCGGCCGATTAGTCGACCTGAATTTGGACCGTCCATGTTCCCGCAGAAGCTGACCGACTCTCGCGCGTTCGAAATAGCCCAGGCGATGCTGGGCGGCTTCAACCGACATTACGGGCTGTTTCGCGCCACCTCGGCCGCCGCCAAGCAGCGCTTCGAGCGGGCCGACTGGCATGGCCAGCAGCGCGCGCAGCGCGAGCGGATCGAGTTTTATGACGCTCGGGTTGATGAAGCGATTGCGATGTTGGAGCAGCGTTTCCAGACCAGCCACCTGCCCATGGACGTCTGGCAGCAGGTCAAGCTGCACTACATCGGCCTGCTGATCGATCACCACCAGCCCGAGCTGGCCGAGACGTTTTTTAATTCGGTCTGCACCCGCGTGCTGCACCACGGCTATTTCCACAACGACTTCATCTTTGTGCGCCCGGCCGTTTCGACCGAATACATCGAGAACGAAGAGCCGGCCGCCAAGCCGACCTACCGCGCCTACTACCCGACGCAGCAGAATTTGCGCGAAACGATGCGGCGCGTCGTCACCAACTTCCAGCTGGAGCCCGAGTTTGAGGACCTGGGTCGCGATGTGGATTGGGTGCTGAACGCGGTGCGCAAGGAGTTGGGCAACTTCCGTTGGCGCACCAATTTTCAGATCCAGGTCTTGTCCAGCCTGTTCTATCGCAACAAGGGCGCCTACCTGGTCGGCAAGATCATCAACGGGTTCACCGAGACACCGTTTGCGCTGCCCATCCTGCATCGCGAGGCGCCTGTCCAGGCCGGCTCGGAGGCGGCGCCGGGCCGTCCCAAGCCGCCGCAGCACCCCTCGGGGGGCGACGCCGAAGGCGTCTCGGGGCCCAAACTTTTTATCGACGCGATGTTGTTCGGCGAAGACGATTTGTTGATGCTGTTCAGCTTTGCTCGCGCCTACTTCATGGTCGATATGGAGGTGCCCAGTGCCTTTGTGGCCTTCTTGCGCTCGATGATGCCGCGCAAGCCGCGCGCCGAAATCTACAGCGCCATCGGCCTGCAAAAGCACGGCAAGAACCTGTTCTACCGCGACTTCCTCTATCACCTGCGCCATTCCTCCGACAAGTTCCGCATCGCGCCCGGCATCAAGGGCATGGTGATGCTGGTGTTCGATCTGCCGTCCTACCCCTTCGTCTTCAAGCTGATCAAGGACTTCTTCCCGGCGCAAAAGGAAACCACCCGCGAGCTGATCCAGAGCAAGTATTTGCTGGTCAAGCAGCACGACCGGGTCGGCCGCATGGCGGATACGCTGGAGTACTCTAACGTCGCATTCCCTCGCCATCGTTTCGAGGATGAGTTGGTCGCGGAGTTGAAGCATTTCTGCCCCAGCCTGCTGGAGATCAACGGCGACGACCTGGTCTTGAAGCATGTCTATATCGAGCGCCGCATGGTGCCCCTGAATATCTATCTGCAAGAGGCCACACCGCCGCAGATGGAGCACGCGGTGCTGGAGTATGGCAACGCGATCAAGGACCTGCTGGCCGCCAATATCTTCCCCGGCGATATGTTGTGGAAGAACTTCGGCGTGACCCGCCACGGCAAGGTCGTGTTCTATGACTACGACGAGATCGAGTACATGACCGACTGCAACTTCCGCCATGTGCCGCAGCCGCGCAATGAGGAAGAAGAAATGTCCGGCGAGATTTGGTACCGGGTCGGCCCGCGCGATGTTTTCCCCGAGACCTTTGCCCCCTTTTTGCTGGGCCACCCTGGCGTGCGCGAGCTGTTCATGCGCCACCACGCCGACCTGCTTGACGCCGATTATTGGAGCCGCCACAAGCAGCGCATTCAAGCCGGCCATGTACACGATGTCTTCCCCTATGACCCGCACAAACGCTTTGCCTACACGGCGGGTCAAAGCTCGCTTCCCCATGTTGATGGCGCCGCCTTGATCGCGGCCAGCCATCACGATCTTCCCGTTCAATAACCTTTAGGAGCACTGCTATGTCCGATTCCATCGTCATCGTTTCCGCCGCCCGTACGCCTATCGGCGGCTTGTTGGGCGACTTCGCCGGCCTGCAGGCCTGGGAGTTGGCGGCTGTGGCCATCAAGGCCGCGGTCGAGCGCGCCGGCGTGCCCGGCGACGCGATTCAAGAAGCCTTCATCGGCAACTGCCTGATGGCCGGCCAAGGCCAAGCCCCGGCGCGCCAAGCGGTGCTCAAAGCCGGTCTGCCGCAATCGGTCGGCGCCGTCACCTTGAGCAAGATGTGCGGTGCCGGCATGCGCGCCACCATGTTCGCGCATGACACGCTGAAGGCCGAAAGCGCCGACATCCTGATCGCCGGCGGCATGGAGTCGATGACCAATGCCCCGCACCTGATGTTTGCCCGCAAAGGCGTCAAGTACGGCGCCGCCCAGATGTTCGACCATATGGCCTTGGACGGCCTGGAAGACGCTTACCAGCGTGGCAAGGCGATGGGTGTGTTCGCCGAGCAATGCGTGGCCAAGTACGGCTTCACCCGCGAGGCGCAAGACGCCTTCGCCGTGTCGTCCACCGAGCGCGCCAAGCGTGCCAATGAGGACGGCAGCTTTGCCTGGGAAATGGCACCCGTCACCGTGGCAGGTCGTGCGGGTGACACCGTCTTCAGCCGCGACGAGCAGCCCTTCAAGGCCAAGCTGGACAAGATCGCCGGCCTCAAGCCTGCCTTCGTCAAGGACGGCACCATCACCGCCGCCACCTCGTCCTCGATCTCCGACGGCGCCGCCGCCATGGTCTTGATGCGTGAGAGCCATGCCGCCAAGCTGGGACTGAAGCCGATCGCCCGCATCGTCGGCCATGCCGTGCATGCGAACGCGCCCGAATGGTTCACCACCGCCCCGGTCGGCGCGATCCAAAAGCTGCTGGCCAAGAACGGCTGGGACGCCAAGAGCGTCGATCTGTGGGAAGTCAACGAAGCCTTCGCGGCGGTCACGATGGCGGCGATGGCCGAGTTCAAGCTGCCGCATGAAATCGTCAACGTCAACGGCGGCGCGGTCGCCTTGGGCCATCCGATCGGCGCGTCCGGCGCGCGAATTTTGGTGACCTTGATCGGCGCCTTGAAGCACCGCGGGCTGAAGCGGGGCGTGGCGGCGTTGTGCATCGGCGGCGGCGAGGCGACGGCGATGGGGGTGGAGCTGATTTAAGCCCTGTTCGAATCTCACTTCCAAAGAAGTCAGCCAGCAGCCTTAGTCGGGTCTGCTGGCTTTTTTTTGTGTGATCGGCAGGCGCTTTTGCGATACCCCTCCGGCTATTGCTGATCTGCTCTACCCGCACGATGCCGGGAGTTCGCCCCGGCGGGCGACCCTCTTTCTTGTGCGCACA
>JADMJQ010000161.1 GCA_018780415.1 Roseateles sp.
CGTATTCGAAACCGTCGGCAAAACGGGTGCTTGTGTTGACCATCACGCTGGCCGAATCGACCTCGCGCAGGAAGCGCATCGCTGACGCATGGTTGGTGGTCAGGATCGCGTCGGTGTGGTGGGAGCCGTAGCGGTTGATATGCGCAATTGCTTCGTTCAAGCTGTCGACCACCTTGATGCTGATGATGGGGGCCAGGTATTCCTCGCTCCAATCGGCCTCGGTCGCTGGCTTGACCTTGGCGCCGGGCAGGGGGCCAAGCAGGGCCAAGGTGCGCGCGCAGCCGCGCATCTCCACGCCTTTTTCGGCCAAGACGGCGCCGATATGCGGCAGGAAGTCCGGTGCGCTTTCTGCATGCACCAACAGTGACTCGGTCGCATTGCAGGGGCTGTACTTTTGCGTCTTGGCGTTGATCACCACGGTCAGCGCCAGGCCGAAGTCGACCTCGGCGTCGACATAGGTGTGGCAGTTGCCGTCCAGATGCTTGATCACCGGCACGGTGGCCTCGGCGCTGATGCGCTCAATCAAGCTCTTGCCGCCGCGCGGGATGATCACATCGACATGCTCGGGCCGCGTGATCAAGAGGCCAACCGCCGCGCGGTCGGTGGTGTTGATCAGCTGCACGCCGCTGGGCGGCAGGCCGGCTTCCTTCAGTGCGGCCGATACCAACTCCGCTAACGCCAAGTTCGAATGCAGAGCTTCCGAGCCGCCGCGCAAGATGCAGGCATTGCCGCTCTTGATAGCCAGCGAGGCGGCCTCGATGGTGACGTTAGGGCGGCTCTCGTAAATCATGCCGAACACGCCCAGTGGCACGCGCATCTGGCCGACGCTGATGCCGCTGGGGCGGCGCTTCAAGCCGCTGATCTCGCCGACCGGGTCGGGCATGGCGGCGATCTGCTCGCAGCCCTCGGCGACGGTGGTGATGGCTTCCGGCGTCAGTTTCAGCCGGTCCAGCAGCGGGCCTTTGAGGCCGGCGGCTCTTGCCGCGGCCAGATCCTTGGCATTGGCGGCCTTCAAGGCCGGGCCGCTGGCGCGCAGGCGGCGGGCCAGCGCCAGCAAGGCCCTGTTCTTGGCGGCGGTGGGGGCGGCGGCCATCATGGCGGCCGCGCTGCGGGCGGCGCTGCCTACGCCGTCCATATAGAGGGTCAGGTCATTCAAAGCGGGGCTGGGTGTGTTCATGGTGCTCATTCTCACCGATGGTCAGGTCTGGTCGGGCAGGCTGCCGTCTTGCCGGATTCTTGGCGATCATTGCCTGATCCTCCGACTCGGCCTTGAAACTAAAGACAAGCGGCGGCGAACTCCCTAAGCTGGCGGCCATGCTGAACACCACCCTTTCATCGCTGCGCACGGACCGCTCCTCCACCGAACAGCTGCAGGTCACTTTGATGCGGGCGGAGCTGGCGGCCCTGATCGAGCAGCACACCGGCAGCGACGGTCTGCATCAGACGGCGGTTGGGCGCCTGATGTTGGCGCGCGCCTCCTGTTCACAAAAGCCCGCCCACACGGTCAGCGAGCCGGCTTTTTGCATCTTGGCGCAGGGCAGCAAACGTGTGCTGCTGGCCGACGAGGTTTATGTGTACGACAGCAGCCATTACCTGATCGTTGCGCAGAGCCTGCCGCTGTCGGGCCAGGTGATCGACGCCTCGCCGGAGGCGCCGTACCTGGGGCTGCGGCTGAACTTCGACGTCAAGGACATTGCCGCGCTGGCGCTGCAGCTGAAGCTGGGCGACGCGGCGGCCACCTGCAGTCCGCAACGCGGGCTGTGCACCGGAGCGCTGACCGCCAGCTTGCTGGAGCCGGTGTTGCGCCTGCTCAAATTGCTGGCCACGCCCGAGGATGTGGAGGCGCTGGCGCCGCTGATCTGCCGCGAGATCCTCTACCGCCTGCTGAAGTTGCCCGAAGGCTGGCGGCTGGCCCAGATGGCTGTTGTGGGCAGCCACAGCCAGCGCATCGCCAAAGCCATCAGCCTGCTCACCCAGCGCTATCAGCAACCGTTGCGGGTGGAGGATCTGGCCGAGGAGATCCATATGAGCGTCTCGTCTCTGCACCAGCATTTCAAGGCCGTCACCGCGATGAGCCCGCTGCAGTTTCAGAAGCAGCTGCGCCTGCAAGAGGCTCGCCGCATCATGCTGGGTGAACAGGTCGATGCCGCGACGGCCGGCCACCGCGTCGGCTATGAGAGCCAGTCCCAGTTCAACCGCGAGTACAGCCGCTTTTTTGGTATGCCGCCGGCCCGCGATGTGAAACGGCTGCGCGAAATGCAAATGGGCGGAATGGGCGGGCAGGGCAGCGAAGCTGCCAGGAATCGCTGAGGTGGCCGCGCAGCTCGGCGCCGCCTCAGGCCTTGGTTCAGGCCTTGGGCCAGGCCCGCATCGCCGTGGCGGCCGTAGCCAGCAGGTTTTCGCGGCTGGCGCCGTCCGTCGCCTGCATGGACATGCCGCGGAAGACGGTGGCGTAGAAGTTGGCCAGCGCATTGGCGTCGGTGTCGGCCGGCAACTCACCGTCCTTGATGCCATGTTCGATGCGGCAGCGCACACCGTCATCGCTGGCGGCACGGCGCTTGGCCAGCGCCGCCTGGATATGGGCCGAGGCGACCGAGCAGTTGGTCGCCGCCATCACCACCATGCAGCCGGGCGGATGGCAGGGCCGGGTCAGCTCTTCGGCGGCTTCTTCCAGGCAGCGCTTGATCGCCAGATAGGCGGTCGGCTCTTCCTCCAGCGCACGCGGGTAGCCGCCGCCGGGGCCGGTGACGTAGCGCTCGATCGCTTCCAGGAACAGATGCTCCTTGTCACCAAAGGCGGTGTACAGGCTGGGCGCGGTGATGCCCATCGCCGCCGTCAACTCGGAGATCGAGGCCGCCTCGTAGCCGCGCTGCCAAAACACATGCATGGCCTGCTCTAACGCGTGGTCGCGGTCGAAGGACAAGGGCCGGCCACGCGGTTTGCAAACCTTGGCCGTTTCGGAACTATTGATTTCCATAGCGATCGATAATAAATGTGTTGACGCAGTAAAGCAAGGCGATTACATTTCAGTCTGCCAACCGTAGTGGTCGTTACGAAATTAAAACCGAAGGGTCAACATGTCCCATATTGTCGTCTCTCGCTGTTGACCTTTTTGCTGAACGTCCTGAGCCGCTGAAATTGTCAGCCGCCCGCTAGGGTCCTCAAAACCACCTCTCTCGTTTGTATTCGCTGAAGCCGCCGCGCCTCAGTGGAGCCGCGCTTTTGCCTCAAATTTTTTCTTCAGGAGTTCCCCATCATGTCCCAGCCATCCACGCCACCCACTTCCGCCGCGCCGCGCCGCCTCTGGCTGGCCGGGACCGCGTTCACCGCGCTGACCGCCGTTTCGGCCATCACGGCCGCCACCTTTGGCCTTGGGGCCGCCGAGGCCGAAGCGCCGCCAGCGGCGCCGCCGGCCACCCCGGTGTCGGTCGCTGCCGTGCAGAGCAGTGAGGTGTCCACCTGGAACGAGTTCTCCGGCCGGCTTGAGGCGGTCGAGCGGGTCGAGTTGCGCCCGCGCGTGCCCGGCACCGTGCAGGCCGTGCATTTCCGCGAAGGTGCCTTGGTCAAGCAGGGCGATCTGCTGATCACGATAGACCCGGCGCCCTATGCGGCCGAGGTCGAGCGCGCCGAGGCGCAGGTCGCCGCCGCCAAGGCCCGTGCTCTCTACACCGGCAGCGATGTCGCGCGCGCGCAGCGCCTCTGGGCCGAGCAGGCGATTGCCCAGCGCGAGTTTGAGGAGCGCAGCAATGCCCAGCGTGAGGCCGACGCGAATCTGCGTGCCGCCCAGGCCGGCCTGCAGGCCGCCAAGCTGAGCCTGAGCTACACGCAAGTGCGTGCGCCGGTAGGGGGCCGAGTCGGTCGTCTGGAGATCACCGTCGGCAACCAAGTCGCCGCCGGTCCGAGCGCGCCGCTGCTGACGACGCTGGTGTCGGTCAGCCCGATCTACGCCAGCTTTGATGCCGATGAACAGGTGATCGCCCGCAGCCTGGGTGAGCGCAACCACCTGGATCGCATCCCCGTGCAAATGGGCACGATCAGTCAGGACGGCACGCCGCTGGAAGGCAAGCTGCAGCTGATCGACAACCAGGTCGACGCCAAGAGCGGCACGGTGCGTGTGCGCGCGGTGTTCGACAACAA
>JADMJQ010000187.1 GCA_018780415.1 Roseateles sp.
ATCACAGGACTCCTCACGATTTATGTGGCACCAACACCCAAGCCGCCTGCAACGGCAACAACAGCGGCAAGCCGTCGCTGCCTGCGAATCAACTCGTTTGACCGAGCGGCGGGTCTAGGCCATGTGCGGCAAACCCAGCAATATCTTCACCGCCCTGCCGGCCGCGGTGCAAGCTAGCCATGCGGCGGCACCGCTGGCGGATAGCCGGCAAGCCATGGCCAGCGGCATGACCGCCCCGTCTGCCACCGACATGGCGGCGCAGGAGCGAACCGGTGATTGGCGTTTGTCTGCCCATGTCCTTGCTACGCCGCCGCCTCGGCAAACTCACAGCCGGCCAGGCCATGACCACGGCCGAGGACTACGATCTACATTGCGGCGCCATCAAGGATTGCAGCGCTCGCACGCCTCTTGCCGAGGCCTTGCAGCGAGAGTTGGACCTGCGCTATGTGCGCGCCTTACGCGAAGCAGCTCGGGTCAAAACCACCCTCGGATTGATGAAATGGTGGTGCGAGGCCCAGCAAGGCAGCGACGTGGCGGCCGGCCTATGGGCGACCCTGACCCATGCCCGCTGCGACTCGGTGCTGCAAGAGCAGGTGTTGCGCGACATCCATATGCTGCAACACCAAGTCGGCAGCGCCAACCGGGCCGACCTGCAACGCCTGGAAGCGCTGGCGGACGAGAACACGGTGCTGGGGCGCGAGCTGGCTCAGGTGCAGCAGCGCAGCAGCCGACTTTTGCAAGAGCGCGCCAGCCTGATCGAGAAGCAAGCCGCCGAGTTGGTGAGTAAGCGCGCCGAGGCGATCGGCAAAGACACCCTGGTGGCGGCACTGCGCGAGGAGCTGAGAAAGCTGGAAGCCGCCGTACCCGGTCTGCGCCAGCGGCTGGAACAAGCACAGGAAGTTAAAGTCCTGCAGCTGCGCGTTCATGCCCTGGAACGCACGCTGCTGGCCACCCAGCAGCAAGCCGAGCGGGAGCGCCGCCGCGCCGAAGAAGCCGCCAGCACATGGGCCTGCAGTCAACAAGCACGGGCCGACGAGGCCGCGTCAGCGTCGGCCCAGGTTCCAGCCACCGAAAGCGCCACACTCCAGGAGCAAACTGTGCTTTGCGTGGGCGGCCGCCAAGCGGTGGTGCCGATCTACCGCAAGCTGATCGAGCGCACCGGAGGCCGCTTCTTGCATCATGACGGCGGCGAAGAAGACGCGGCCAACAAGCTGGACGCGAGCCTGGCCGCGGCTGATTTGGTGATTTGCCAAACCGGCTGCATCAGCCATGGTGCCTATTGGCGCGTCAAAGACCACTGCAAACGCCATGGCAAGCGCTGCGTTTTTGTCGACAAGCCAAGTGCCAGCAGCTTGCACAGAGCCTTGACCGGCTTGGCCGATGGCGCCGACGCAAAGCCCGACCGCTGATCAAGCAAGCCGATTGTTTCGTGCATAGCGCACAAACCAAAGCAATACCACTTCTACAGACTCGATCTTTTGATCCGTACTTTCCCTAGAATTTCGAACATGGCGGAATGACATCTGCTGCGGTCGAAAACTCATCTTACCGAGGTGTTTCAGGTGAAAAGCAATACATTGAATCGTGCAAGTGGTCTGAAGTTGGTTTCTATCGCAGTGTCAGCCTTGCTGGCTGGTGCGGCGCACGCGCTGCCGACCATAGACTTTGGCGCAGCCAAGGGCTATAGCGCCTTTATTCTGGGCAATGTCGATCAGGCCAATGATGTCGAAGGCCGTATGGCCGTGGGCGGCAATATGACGGCGTCGGGCCTGTCGATGAACTACCGCACACCGGCCGGCGTCAGCGGCCCGGCCCTGGTCGTCGGCGGTGACCTCAAGTTCACCGGCGGGCGCATCTACGCCAATGCCCCAGCGGGTGTGGACAATAGCAAGGGCTCGCATCTGCCCTATTGGGACCAAAATCTGGCGCAGTACGGCCAGGGTTACGGCGTCTACGGCGGCAGCAAAGCGGGCTCATCGAATTATTTGGATCTGCGCCTGCAGTCCAATGTGATCGACTTCAAAGCCGCCGGCGCGACTCTGCAATCAACCGCCAGCCAGTTGAGCGGGCTCGCCGCCACCGGCAAGACGACAGTCACCTACCAGTGGAACAGCAAGATCGTCAGCGGCATCAGCTTTACCGGCACCGGCGCAGACTTTGAAGTCTTCAATGTCGACACCGCCACTTTTCGAAACCTGAGTTTGAGCGGCGTGAAGGCCGGCGCCACCGTGGTGATCAACTACACCGGCAGCGCCAATGTGCTGTTCGCGGGCGGTCAACTGACCCAAAACGTCAGCATCGGCGGCAAGGACGCTTGGGGCAACCCGGCCACCCAGTTGGATAGCTTCAGCAGCAATATCCTGTTCAACTTCGACAAGGCCCAAGACATTACCGTCGGCAGCTTCGTCGGCGGCAGCATTTTGGCGCCCAACGCGCTGGTCTACGGCGGGGAGAACCGCCTGGGTGGCGGCCATCTGGAAGGCCAGTTGATGGCATTGGGCCTGAAATCCAACTTGGAAATCGGCTACTCGCCGCTGGTGTCGGCGGTGCCCGAAACCCAGACCTACGCCACGCTACTGGCCGGCCTTGGCGTGATCGGTTTCATGGCGCGGCGCCGCAAGCTTGGCGGCAACTGACCTGCCGTTCAGTTCGCGCAAATCTACAGGGCTCCTTCGGGAGCCCTGCTTCGTTTGGTTTGCAGTTCGTGGCAAAGAAAAAGGGCGCCGTATAGGCGCCCTTGTTGACGGTTCAGTTGACCGCCACGCTGGGTGGATGTCAAAGAGCTGGCCTCACACTCAAAGCCGGGTCTTGCTGCGCCGACGGCCCATCAAGCCAAAACCTGCCAGTCCTGCGACCATCAAGGCCCAGCCGCTCGGCTCAGGTACGGCCGAGACGGTCAACAAATCCTGATAGCTGCCGTTGCTGAGCTTGGTCAGCGTGTACAGATCGGGCCCCGCATAATTGGAAGCGGCCCCCAGAAAACCATTCACCGACGCACGAAAGGCCAGGTTCTCATCCGCATCGGCCGCGCCGCCGACGCCCAGGGATTTGACGAAGAAATGCCCCTGGCCGATTCCGACATCCAATGTGGCTCCGGCCGATTCATGGGTTATCTCCCAGATGGCGGTCTGAAAGGCGGCTTGCTGGTCACCATTCAGCAAGCTTGAGAAGCTGCTAGAGAACAGCCCCTGCAACAAGGTCGCCTGTGTCCCACTGAAACTGCCCACCGTGTAGGTTTGCAGACCGCGCCTGCTGCTTGCATGGTCTTGGGCCACTTCAACGCAATAGGCCGCAAAGCTGGTGCCGGCGGCGCTCTGGAACTGCAAGGGGCCGGTCATGTAGTCCGTGGTTTCGACCAAGAAGCCTTCATTGCCGGGCACAAAGCTGGTGCTCAAGGCAACCGTGCCTTGGTTGCTGATGAACTTGATGTCCGTGGTGGCTGCGAAGATCGCGCCCGTAGGCAGGGCCAACAATGCGGCGATCAAGGTCAGTTTCGGGTGCTTCATCGTGAGTCCTTGCTCTTATGGGGTGCGGTTTAGCGACATCGACGCCATCAGGCGCTCTTCTTGCTGCGCCGCTTCAGTCCGGCCATGGCGGCCAGGGCCAGCAGGCTCAAGGCCAAGGTCTGTGGTTCGGGGACTGGGTTGGATGCAGCGACAATCGCTCCGGCGTAGGTGGCACCGCGCTTGCTGCCCAGACCCTCTCCGCTGACTTGAATCTGCCAGTTGCCGGCACTCAGCACCGATGAGGGCAGCTCCCAGCGCTCGGCACCGTAGTCTCGATCAGACCAATTGACGGCCAGCACTTCGCTGAAGCTACGCCGTGTTGACTCGATCGCCACACCAGCGGAGTCCAACTTGACCAAGAACACACTGTCGATGTCGATCGCCTGGTTCGCTTGAGTGGCCAGGTAGGCGGTGACGGCAAGGTCGCCGTTGAGCCGCAGTTGGCCGAAGGCCTCGGTGAACCGGCCTTCACGGACGCTGGCATTGCCGAAGCTGCCGTCCGCCGCGAGAGCCAGGACCGGCCCCGCCAGCACGGGCATAGCCCCGGCCATCAGGCCCAAGCCCAAGCAAACCGCTGCCAGTGCTTTTGTTGTTGTACGCATCCCAAT
>JADMJQ010000197.1:0-17222 GCA_018780415.1 Roseateles sp.
CTTGGGGCGGCCCGGCGTTTCCTTGCCCGGCGAGGCAGAGAGCGATGGGGCCAAATTAAATGAACCTGACCCCATTTAAGAGTCCAATCTGCCTGGCCGGGCCGACCGGTGCGGGCAAGACGGCGTTTGCGCTGGAGATTGCGCAGGTCTTGCCGGTGGAGATCATCAGCGTTGACTCGGCCTTGGTCTACCGGGGCATGGACATCGGCACGGCCAAGCCGACGGCGGCCGAGTTGGCGGCGGTGCCCCATCATCTGATCGACATCATTGACCCGCTGGATGCCTATTCAGCGGGTCAGTTTGTCATCGCCGCCAAGCAGATCGCGGCCGAGGTGCTGGCCCGCGGGCGCCTGCCCTTGCTGGTCGGCGGCACCATGCTGTACTTCAAGGCCTTGCATGAGGGCTTGAGCGAGATGCCGCTGGCCGACGCCGGCCTGCGCGCCACCCTGGACGCCCGCGCCGCCGAGCTCGGCTGGCCGGCCATGCATGGCGAGTTGGCGAAGCTTGACCCCCACACCGCCGCCCGACTTGCCCCGAATGACTCGCAGCGTATTCAACGTGCGCTCGAGGTCTGCCATTTGGCGGGCCGGCCCATGAGCGAGCTGCATGAGCAGCGCGCGGGCGGCGTGGATTGGCCGATGATTTCGCTGGAACCCGGCGACAGGAGCTGGCTGCACAAGCGTTTGGCGCTTCGCTTCGAGCTGATGTTGAAGCAAGGCCTGCTCGACGAGGTGCGCGCTCTGCGGGCGCGCGGCGATCTGCATGCCGAGCTGCCGGCCATGCGCTGCGTCGGCTACCGCCAGGCCTGGGCCGCGTTGGAGTCCGGTGACTTCAAGGACCTGGCCGAGCTGGGCACCATCGCCACCCGGCAGTTGGCCAAGCGCCAGCTGACCTGGCTGCGCGCCAGCCCGCAGCGCCATGTGATTGCCTGCGATGACCCGCAGGCCAAGCCGCAAATGCTGGCTTGCCTGCAGCGTTTGCTGACTGCCCAAAATGCCGGTACTTGAGGCTGTACTTGAAGCAAAAGGCCTGGCCAAAAACTATGGCCAGACCGCCGTCTTTGCCGGCATTGATTTGCGCCTGCAGGCCGGCGAGCTGGTCGCCCTGCTGGGCGAATCGGGCTCGGGCAAGTCGACACTCTTGAATTGCCTGGCCGGTCTGGACGAGGTCAATGCGGGCCATGTGCGCCTGGTCGGCCAAGACCTCGGTGCGATGAACGAGGGCCAGCGGGCGCTGCTGCGTCGGTCCAAACTGGGCTTTGTGTTCCAGGCCTTTCATGTGCTGCCGCATCTGGATGTGGCGGCCAATGTCGGCCTGCCCCTGCTGTTGCTGAAGCGCCCCGACCCGCAGCGGGTGCAGCAGATGCTGGACGCCGTGGGTTTAAGCGATCTGGGCGCGCGCATGCCGCGCCAGTTGTCGGGCGGGCAGCTGCAGCGGGTGGCCATCGCGCGCGCGCTGGTGCACCGCCCTGCCCTGGTGCTGGCCGACGAGCCGACCGGCAATCTCGATGCCCGCAACGCGGCCGCCGTGCTGGACCTGCTGCTGCAGCAGGTCCACGCCGAAGGCGCAGCCTGCTTGCTGGTCACCCATTCCGAACGCGCGGCGCTGCGGGCCGACCGCTGCCTGCTGATGACCGAGCAAGGCATCAGCACACACAGCGTCATCAGCCCACAGGGCGCGGCTTGAGCTGGGCCTGGCTGGCGCAGCTGTCTTGGCCGGCGCTGCGCCACCAGGCCGGCCGCCAATTGCTGGCCCTGCTGTCCATCACGCTGGGTGTGGCCTTGGCCTATGCGGTGCATCTGCTCAATAGCAGCGCGCTGAGCGAGTTCTCCAAGGCCGCCGCCGGCCTCAACGGCCAGCCCGATCTGGTGCTGCGCGGCAGCGCGGGCGCGCTGCCCGAGAGCGTCTACACCGAACTGGGCAAACTGCCCGGCGTGGCCCTGCTGGCGCCGGTGTTGGAGGGCCATGCCCAAGCCATCGGTGCCGACGGCAAACGCTTCGGCCTGCGCGTGGTCGGCCATGATGTTTTGCAGTCGGGGCCGATGAACCCCGATTTGCTGCCCAGCCAGATGGCCGCGCTGAGCAGCTTGTTGGACCCACAAACAGTGTTCCTGAACCCCGCCGCGCGGGCAAAACTGGCCGGCGCCGCGGCGCCAGCGAGCCCGCGTCTAATGCTTCGCGCGGCTCAGGCCTCGGGCGCGGCCAAGGACATGGACTTTGCCGTCGGCGCCGGCATCCATGCCCAGGGCTCGCCGCTGGCCCTGCTCGATCTAGCCGGCGCGCAACTGCTGCTGGGTCGACTGGGCGAGTTGGACCGCATCGATTTGCGCCTCGAGGCCGGGCAAACTCCTGCGCAATGGCTGGCCCGCCACCCGCTGCCCGAGGGCGTGAGCGCCGCGCCGCCGCCGGACGAAGGCGCGCGCCTGGGGGCGATGACGCGCGCCTACCGGGTCAATCTCGGCGTCTTGTCCCTGATGGCCTTGTTCACCGGCAGCTTCCTGGTGTTCGCGGTGATGTCCTTGTCGGTCGCGCAACGCCAGCCGCAGCTGGCCTTGTTGGGCGTGCTGGGCATGAGCGCGCGCGAGCGCGCCGGTTTGATCATGGCCGAGGGTTTGGGCTTAGGTCTGCTGGGCAGCCTGCTCGGCCTGCTGCTGGGTTTCGGCCTGGCCCGGCTCGGGCAGCAAATCTTGGGCGCCGACCTCGGTTTTGCCGTCGGCAAGAGCGCCGGCGCTGGCTTAGCACTCGACACCGCCCAGCTGCGCAGCGCCGCGGTCTTCGGGGCCCTGGGCCTGCTGGTCAGCCTGGCCGCCTCCGCCCTGCCCGCCTGGAGTGTGCGCCGCATGCCGGTTGCGCAGGTCTTGCGCGGCCTGGGCAGCGCCCGGGCCAACGAGCCGCCGGTTTGGCTGGGGCCGAGCTTGTTGATCGCCGGCCTGGGCCTGGCTTTTGTGCCGCCACTGCCGGCCTGGCCGGACCTGCCACTGGCCGCTTACGCCTCGATGTTCTTGCTGCTGATGGGCGGCATCGCCTTCGTCCCTCACTTGCTGCGTTGGGCGCTGCATCTTTTGGACTGGGGCGTCCATGCTTCGGCGTCGGTCACCTTGGTGCGCGAGCGCGCCCGCGACCAGGCCGGCGAGGCCAGCCGGGCGCTGGCCGGGGTGTTGGTGGCGCTGAGTTTGTCGGTCGCCATGCTGGTGATGGTGGGCAGTTTTCGGGACTCATTGAACCAATGGTTGGCGCAGATGTTGCCGGCCGATATCTATGTACGCTCCAGCCTGCGTTTGCAGGCCGACCAGGGCGCGCCGCTGCCGCCCGGCTATGCGGATGCGGTGCGCGCCAGCGCCTTGGTCGATAGAGCCTCCGGCCAGCGCAGCACGGCGGTCTGGATTGAGGGCTTGGGCCAGCCCGTGGACTTGATGGCGCGGGAGGTGCAAGAAGATAGTTTGCCTTTGGCCGCGCCCTTGGCTGAGTCCTTGGCGGGCAAACTCGGCGGCATTCCCGTCTACATCAACGAGCATCTGCGCGATCAAATGAAGTTGCAGCTTGGCCAAGCGCTGAGCCTGCGCCTTAGCCCGGATGGCCAGCCGCTAACGGTTTACGTGCGCGGCATCTGGCGCGACTACGCCCGCCAAAGTGCTGCCCTGATGCTGAACTTGAGCGACTACCGGCGCTGGAGCGGCGACCCGCAGCTGACCGAGCTCTATATCTGGCACCAAGCCGGCATCACCCCGGCGGACGCCATCAAGCAACTGCGCGCGCTGCAGCCCAGCCGGCCGGAAGACCTCGAATTCGCCGCCGTCGGCGAGCTCAAGGCCATGTCCATGCACATTTTTGACCGCAGCTTCGCCGTCACCCATTGGCTGCAGGCGGTGGCCCTGGGCCTGGGCCTGTTCGGCATCGCCGCCAGCCAATCGGCCCAGGTGCTGGCGCGCCGGCGTGAGTTCGGCCTGCTCTTGCATCTGGGTTTCACGCGCGCCGATGTTTTGCGCATCTTGGCTCTGGAGGCCGCCTTGCTCAGCGGCGTCGGCGCGCTGGCCGGGCTGGCGCTGGGCCTGGCGCTCAGTGCGGTGCTGGTTTGGGTCGTCAACCCGCAGAGCTTCCACTGGAGCATGGACATGAGCCTGCCCTGGCTGCGCGTGCTGGCCCTGCTGGCGGCCGTGTTTGCGGCCGGCGTGCTCAGCGCCATGCTGGCGGCGTGGCGCGCCACCGGCGCCGATGTGGTGCAAACGGTCAAGGAGGATTGGTGATGTTGATGGCTCGCCTGCTGCGCTTGAGTCGGGTCGGGCGGCGCCGGCTCTTGCAGGCCCTTGCGCTCGCGGCGCTGCCGCCTTCCGTCCAAGTAAAAGCCCAAGCCCAGGGCCTGCAATTCCCTCGCGACTTTGGCGCGCATCCGGCGCAGCGGCTGGAGTGGTGGTACTTGACCGGCGTACTGAGAGAGGCCGCTCAGGAGTCACCGCGCTTTGGCTATCAGCTGACTTTTTTTCGCGTGCGGGGCCCGGCCCCGGCCGAGCACCCCAGCCGCTTTGCCGCCAAGCACCTGCTCTTGGCCCATGCGGCCCTCAGCGATTTGAAGGCGGGCCAGCTGCGGCACGACCAGCGCTTGGCCCGTGCGGGCATGGGCGTTGCCGAGGCCAGCGAGACGGACTGCGACGTCCATCTGCGCGACTGGTTTCTGCGCCGCGAGGGGCCGGGCTACCGGGCCGGCTGCAACAGCCACGGCAGCAACAACTTGGCCGGCTTTGCGCTTGATCTGCACCTCAAGACCACCCAGGCGCCGCTGCTGCAGGGCCGGCAAGGCCTGTCGCGCAAAGGCCCGCAGCCCGCGCAGTTCAGCCACTACTACAGCCAGGTGCAGCTGCACACCGCGGGCTCCTTGCGCCTGGGCGCGGCGCGCTTCGAGCTCAGCGGCCGCTCTTGGCTGGACCATGAATGGAGCGACGACTTGCTGGGCGCGAGCGGCGCGGCAGACAGTGCCGTCGGTTGGGACTGGGCCGGCATCAATCTTGCCGACGGCGGCGCGCTGACCGTCTTCAGGCTGCGCCGCGCGGACGGCACGCAGCTCTGGGCCGGTGGCAGCTGGCGCCGAGCCGATGGCGCCACGCAAGACTTCGCGCCTGAACAAGTGCAGATGAGCCCGCTGCGGGTCTGGTGCAGCCCCGCCAGCGGCGGCAACTATCCGGTGGAATGGCGCGTCAGCACGCCGCAGGGTGAGGTCAGGCTGCGCGCCCTGCTGGATGCACAAGAAATCGACGCCCGCGCCAGCACCGGCATGCGCTACTGGGAGGGTGCGAGCGAATTGCTGACGTCAGGTGGTCAGCGTTTGGGCCTGGGCTATCTGGAGCTGACCGGTTACGTGGGCGGCATGCAAATGCTGCAGTCCGCAAAGTAGGATGATTCGCTCATCCGTGCCTATGCTCGGCCGCCCAGCTTGACCCGCCCGGCCCGCCCAAGTTGCCGGGCGGCACGCCCTCACCAACGCGCACGCAGTTGCGCCCCGAGGCCTTGGCGGTGAGCAGCGCATCCTCGGCGGCGTTGACGAACTGATCCAGGCTGAAATGGTCGCCTTGCAAGGAGGCCACACCCAAGCTGACGCTGACCGGGATGCAGTGGCCGTTCCAGCAGAAATCCAGGTACTCGACGCGCGCCCGAATCCGCTCCGCCACATCCAGCGCCCCCAAGGGATCGGTGTGGGGAAGAAACAGCATGAACTCTTCGCCGCCAAAGCGGGCCAACACATCGCCTTGGCGCAGGGTTTCACTGACGGCCTCGGCCAGCTGGCGCAGCAACATATCGCCGCAGCTGTGGCCAAAGCTGTCATTGACGCGTTTGAAATAGTCCACATCGATGATGACCAAGGCGCAGGTGGTTTCATAGCGCCGGGCCAAGGCCCATTCACGTTCGATCAAGTTGAGGAAGGCGCGGCGGTTGACCACGCCGGTCAGCAGGTCGGTACTTGAATAGCGTTTCAGATGCAGGCGCGACTGCTCCAGCTGCGCCATCAGGCTGAGCATGGTCTTGCCCAGCGTCAGACTCAGGCCCAGTGCGACGACGGTGGCGCAGATGCCCGCAGCCAGACGGTCGCCAAAGCCCAGCAATGAAATCACCAGCTGAGCCAGCGCCAGCGCCGCCAAGCACAGGGTGCTGCACAGCAGCAGCAAGGACTTGCGCTCGCCCAGCCGCTGACTCCAAAGGCTCAAATCCATCAGCCAAGTCGGTGGCTCCAATTCTTTTAGCATGTGCGATTAGTGGACCAAAGTTACTTGACTGTATTTCAACACAGCATAGGGCCGGGTCCGGAGTTCCCCCATTGGAGCGAGCGCCGGCCTGCTCAGGGCGAGAAAGTCTTGCCTTAGATCAAATACAGGCCGTTTGTTCACGATCAAACTGGCATCCTGTAATAAACCCGTGGCAAAGACCGCGAGGCATGGAGACAAGCCAATGAAGACAAGCGATAACTCAGGCCATAGTTCAGGCAATAGCTCAAACAGCCTATGGCTGAATGACATTGAGGCCACGGTCGAGCAGATTCTGCAGCGCTTGCAGGGCGATATCGTGGTGGCCCTGCCGCTGGGCCTGGGCAAGCCCAACCCTTTGGTGAACGCGCTCTACCGACGCATGGCGAGCAGACCCGAGCGGCGGCTGAAGATATTCACCGCCCTGTCACTCGAAAAGCCGCAGGGCAAGTCCTCGCTGGAGGCCCATTTTCTGCAGCCGCTGGTGGAGCGCGTGTTTGGCGACTACCCGGACTTTGACTACGTCAAGGCCTTGCGGGCGGGCACGCTGCCGGCAAACATCGAAGTGCATGAGTTTTTCATGAAGACCGGCGACTATCTTGGCAATGACCAGGCCCAGCAGGCCTTTGTCTGCACCAATTACAGCTTCGCGGTGCGCGACATGATGACGCATGGCGTCAACCTGCTGGCCCAGGCGGTGGCCAGCCGTCCGGGGCCCGACGGCACACCGGAGCTGTCGCTGTCCTGCAACCCCGACCTCAGTTTTGATCTGATTGAGCGCATGCAGGCTCAGGGCCGGCCGCTGCTGGCGGTGGCGATGGTGAACCCTCAAATGCCCTTTATGCCCGGCAGCGCGGTGGCAGCGCCGGGTCTGTTCGACCTGGTGCTGGACGGCCCCGGCTGCAGCCATACGGTGTTTGCGCCGCCCAATGCGGCTATCTCCTGGGCCGATTACGCGATCGGCCTGCACGCGGCCAGCCTGGTGAAAGACGGCGGCACCTTGCAGATTGGCATCGGCTCGCTCGGCGACGCGATCGCCCAGGCCTTGATCGTGCGCGACCGCGACAGCGAAGCCTTCGCCAACATCCTTAGGCCCCTGTGCCATGGCGAGCTGAGTGGGCGCGAGATGGCGCCGTTCCGCCAAGGCCTGTATGGCTGCTCGGAGATGTTCGTCAACGGATTCATGCGCTTGATCGACGCCGGCCTGATTCGCCGCCGCGTCTTCATGGACCTCGATCTGCAAGAGCTGGCGCTGCAAGGCCGCTTGCAGGCAAAGCCCGATCTGGCGGCCCTGCAAGCCTTGCTGGAGCGCGGCCGTATCTGCTCCCCGCTGCGGCCCAGCGATATTGACTACTTGATCAAATATGGGATCTTCAAGCCCGGCGTGACCTTGCACGGGGAGCGGCTCCTGCTCGGCCAGCAGGCCATGGCCAATGACCTGAGCGACGCCGGCGCCTTGGCCACTATTGAGCAGCATTTGCTGGGCGAGGCCTGGGTGGGCGCGGCCATCATGCATGGCGGCTTCTTCCTCGGCCCGGCTGACTTCTATCAGCGCCTGCGCGAGCTGCCGCCGGCGTTGCTGGCGCAGATCGACATGACCCGCATCGGCTTCATCAACGAACTCTATGGAGACGCGCAAGGCAGCGAGGCGCTTAAACGAGCGCAGCGCGTGGGCGCCCGCTTGATGAACACGACGATGAAGGTGACGCTCTTGGGCGCGGCCTCGTCGGACGGCATGGACTCGGGTCAGATGGTCTCGGGCGTCGGCGGTCAGTACAACTTCGTCGCCATGGGCCATGCGCTGCCCGATGCGCGCAGCGTGCTGATGCTGCGCTCCACCCATGACAACCATGAGGGTCTGCGCAGCAATATCGTCTGGAGCTATGCCAACTGCACCATTCCGCGCCATTTGCGTGACATCGTCATCACCGAATACGGCGTGGCGGACTTGCGCGGCTGCAGCGACAGCGAATGCGTGCAGCGCTTGCTGAACATTGCCGACTCGCGCTTCCAGGCCGCCCTGCTGCATGAGGCGGTAGCCCACGGCAAGCTGGCGGCCGACTATGAAATCCCCGCCGCCGCCCGGCGCAACAGCCCCGAGATGCTGCGCGAACATCTGCGGCCGTGGCGTAACAGCGGTGTGCTGCCGGACTTCCCCTTTGGCACCGATCTGACCGAGGACGAGTTGATCATCGTGCGGGCGCTGAAAAAGCTCAAGCATGCCAGCCGGCATCCGGTTGAATTGGTCGGCATGATTTTGCAAAGCCTGGGCGCCGACAAGCCGGTGCCGCCTGCCTATCTGGAGCGGCTCGGCCTGGCAGATGCCAAGAGCTTCAAGGACCTGTTCGTGCGCCGGCTGTTTGCCAGCAACCTCTGACGCCGATTGCTCTGCTACCGCTTGGGTGCGGCGGCGGCCCCTACACTGCCGCCATGCCCAATACCAAAGCTCTCCATCCCGTGGCGCAGGCCGCGTCAGCAAGCGACGCCCAGGTCGACAAAAAAGCCAACCCGCGCTCGCTCAGCGGCCTGCTGCCGTTTCTGCGCCCCTACCGCGCGCGCATCCTCGGCGCCCTGCTGTTTCTGGTGCTGGCCGCCATGGCCACTTTGGCATTCCCCTTGGCCCTGCGCGGCCTGCTTGACCAGGGCATGGGCGGCACGGTCAGCCATGGCGACCGTCTGGTGGCAATGCGCGAGCATTTTCTGGCCTTGTTCGGCGTCGGTGCAGCGCTGGGCGTGTTCTCGGCCGCACGTTTTTACGCCGTCACCTGGCTGGGCGAGCGCGTCACCGCCGACTTGCGTAATGCCGTCTACGGCCATGTCTTGAAGCAAAGCCCGCAGTTTTTTGAGACCACCCAAACCGGTGAGGTCTTGAGCCGCATCACCACCGACACCACCGTCGTGCAAACCGTCGTCGGTTCGAGCTTTTCGATGGGCTTGCGCAGCCTGGTGATGGGTGTGGGCGCGATGGGCATGCTGATCGCCACCAACCCGGTGGTGATGACCCAGGTGCTGGGGATCTTGGTCTTTGTGCTGCTGCCGGCGATCTACTTTGGCCGCCGGGTGCGCAAGCTCAGCCGCTCGGCACAAGACCGCGTGGCCGACACCAGCGCGATCGCCGCCGAGGTACTGAACGCGGTGCCGGTGGTGCAAAGCTATACCCAAGAAGCCGCTGAGACACGGCGCTTTGCACTCGCCAGCGAAAGCGCCTTCGATACCGCCCGCAAACGCGCCCTGGTGCGCTCGGGCCTGGTGGCCTTCATCATCAGCGCCACCTTCGCCGCGCTGCTGTGGGGGCTTTATCAGGGCACGCAGGCGGTCTTGGCCGGCAAGATCAGCGCCGGCCATCTGGGCCAGACCATCTTCTATGTGATTCTGCTGGTCAGCAGCGTGGCGGTGCTGGCCGAGGTCTACGGCGATGTCTTGCGCGCGGCCGGTGCGACCGAGCGCTTGATGGAGCTGTTGGCCAGTCGCTCGGCCGTGGCCGAGCCGAGCACGGCGCTGCCACTGCCCGCTGTCGAAGGCGGCAGCAGTCTGAGCCTGCAAAACCTGAGCTTCAACTACCCCTCCCGACCCAGCCAGGCCGCCCTGGCGGATTTCAGTCTTGACATTCGCCCAGGCGAGACCATCGCCCTGGTAGGCCCCAGCGGCGCGGGCAAGAGCACGGTCTTCCACTTGCTCCTGCGTTTTTATGATGCGCAGGCCGGCAGCATTCGCTTGAATGGCGTGGCCACGAATCAGCTGAGCTTGACCACTTTGCGCGCGGGCGTCGGCCTGGTGCCGCAAGACAGCGTGATCTTCTCGACCAGCGCCATGGAGAATATCCGTTATGGCCGCCCCGAGGCCAGCGACGCCGAGGTCATCCAGGCCGCCGAGGCCGCCTTTGCCGACGAGTTCATCCGCCGCCTGCCCGAGGGCTACGCGACCTTTCTTGGCGAGCGCGGTGTGCGACTGTCGGGGGGGCAGCGTCAGCGCATTAGCATCGCGCGGGCGATGCTGAAGAACCCGCCGCTGCTGCTGCTGGATGAAGCGACCAGCGCTCTGGATGCCGAGAGCGAACGGATGGTGCAAGCCGCACTGGAAGCGGCGATGCAGCACCGCACGACGCTGGTGATCGCGCACCGGCTGGCGACGGTGCAGCGCGCCGACCGCATCGTGGTGATGGAGCATGGCCGCATCGTCGATATCGGCACGCATGCCGAACTGAGCGCGCGCGGCGGGCTCTATGCCAGGCTGGCGGCCCTGCAGTTTGATTTGCAGCCTGCCGACCTATAAAGCTGAACGCCTGAAGCGCCGTGGCGGCCTAACGACGCAAGTGCGCAGCTAGGCTCAGGCTACCGCTATAGTCGCCGCAGAGTCTGTCGCCGCCAAGATCGCGGTGGCCGGTGTTTGACGACATTTGGGCCAAGAAAGAACTGACGCCATGCGAAAAGACCTGGGGCTGATCGAGCGGGCCATGCGGCCCTTGTTGGGCTGTTTTGTCGTGGGGGTGCTGCTGGCGGGTTGCCAGAAAAAGGCGCCGCCCGCCCCAGCGAAGCCGCCGCCGGCGGAGGTCAGGGTTGTGGTGTCCCGCGCCGAGACGGTGCCGGTGGTGGCCCGGGTCGAGGGCATTCTGGAGCAGCGCCACTTCGTCGAAGGCTCAGAGGTCAAGAAGGGCCAGCTGCTCTACTCGATCGACCCCACCCCCTACCGCATCGCCCTGAACGACGCCTTGGCTGACCAAGCCCGCTCCAGCGCCAATCTGGCCAGCGCCCGCGCCAAGGAAAAGCGGCTGGCCCCGTTGGTCAAGGAAAACGCGATCAGCCAGCAAGACTATGAGGATGCGGTCACGGCGGTCAAGCAGACCGAGGCGCAGCTGGCGGTCTCGGCCGCTAACGTCGAGCGCGCACAGACCAATCTGGGCTATACCAAGGTCTTGGCGACCGAATCCGGCAAGATCGGCGCGGCCCTGGTGCCCGAGGGCCGCCTGGTCGGGCGCAGCGAGTCGACCCACCTGACCACGGTCGACCGGCTCGACCAGGTTTATGTCAACTTCAACGTCGCCGACCGCGACGCGTTGATCCTGCGCCGCGAGCTCAGCTCCGGCCTGGTCAAGACCGGCGTCGGTAGCGCACAGGCGCGCATCTTCCTGCCCGACGGCAGCGAGTTCGAGCGCAGCGGCAAGCTAGATTTTTCGGAGTCGCAGGTCAACCCCAGCACCGGCACCATCACCTTGCGGGTGGTGATGCCCAACCCGAATCAAAAGCTCTTGCCCGGCATGTATGTGCGGGTGGTTTACACCTCGGGCGAGCGGCCGAACACCGTTTTGATCCCGCAAAAAGCCGTCACCAAGACGCCGACCGGCCATGTGGCCTGGGTGGTCGGGCCGGAGAACAAGGTTGAGCGGCGCGACCTGGTGGTGGGCGAATGGCTGAAGAACGACTGGATCATCGAGAAAGGCCTGGGCGCCGGCGAGACCGTGGTGGTCGAAGGCCTGCAGCGCCTGCAACAAGGGGCGGTGGTCAAGCCACGCCCATGGGTGGCTGCCGCCGCATCGTCAGCAGCCGCTTCACGTTAAGCCGGGAGCCGGACCATGGGATTCTTTGTCAAGCGCCCGGTCATGGCGACCGTGATCGCCCTGCTCTTCATGCTGATCGGCATTCTGGCCAGCACTCAACTTGCGGTGGAGCAATACCCTAACGTCGCACCTCCGCAGGTGCAAATCACCGCGACCTACCCCGGCGCCAGCCCCGAGACGCTGGAAACCACCGTCGCCGCGCCGCTGGAGCGCGAGATGAACGGCATCAGCGGTCTGCTCTATATGCAGAGCACCAGCTCGGCCAGCGGCTCCATGCAGTTGCAGATCTTTTTTGAGCCCGGCACCGATTTGGACCTGGCCGCCGTCGAGGTGAATAACCGCGCCAAACGGGTCGAGTCGCTGCTGCCGCAGGAAGTCTTGCGCAACGGCCTGCGAGTCGACAAGACCAATCCGCAGATCTTGCAGGTGGTCGTGCTGCAGTCGGATGACCCGCGCTTTGACCGCACCTATATCGCCAATCTGGCCAATAGCCAGATCATCAACGAACTCAAGCGCCTGCCCGGCGCCGGCGATGTGACCCTGTTTGCCGCGCCCTATGCGATGCGCTTATGGCTGGACCCGGACCGGCTCTCCAAGTACCGGCTTACCTCAGCGGATGTCGGCAATGCGGTGCGCGAACAAAACCAGAACTTCGCCGTCGGCGAGATCGGCCAGTCGCCTGCCGACAACGGCCAGACCCTGACCTTCCCGGTGCAGACCGCCGGCGGGCTGACCGATGTGGAGCAGTTCAAGAACATCGTCATTCGCGCCCAGGCCGATGGCTCGGTGGTGCGGGTGCGCGATATCGCCCGGGTTGAGCTGGGCGCCGACGATTACCAGTTCGAGTCGCGCCTGAACGGCAAGCCGGCCGTCGCCATCGGTGTGTATCTGCGCCCGGGCGGCAATGCCTTGGAGTTGTCCAAGGCCTTAAGGCTCAAGATGGATCAGCTGACGCTGTCCTTCCCGCGCGAGATCAAATGGTCGATCAGCTACGACACCACCAAGTTCGTCACCGCCTCGGTGGAGCTGGTGGTGCATACCTTTATCGAGGCCTTCATCCTGGTCTTGGTGGTGGTCTATCTGTTTCTGGGCAGCATGCGCGCCACCATCATCCCGCTGCTGGCGATTCCGGTCTCTATCGTCGGCACCATGGCCGGCCTGCTCTTGGCCGGCTTCTCGATCAATATGCTGACGCTATTCGGCCTGGTGCTGGCGATCGGCATCGTGGTGGATGACGCCATCGTCGTGGTCGAGGCGGTTGAGAAGATCATGCATGATGAGCATCTGGACGCGACCAGCGCGGCCATCAAGGCGATGCAGGGCATTGGCGGCGCCATCGTCGGCGTAACAGCGGTGATCTGCGCCGTGTTTGTGCCGATTGCGTTTTTGGGCGGCGTCACCGGCACGCTGTACAAGCAGTTCGCCATCACCATCACCTTCGCCACGCTGCTGTCGGCGATCACCGCGCTGACGCTGACGCCGGCGCTGTGCGCCCTGATCCTCAAGCCGGGCATGACCAAGCTCAAGCCTATCCAGGTGTTTGACCGCTTTTTCGAGCGCGTCACCGGCGGCTATGTGAGCGGCGTCAAATTATTGCTAACGCGCAAACTGCTAGCCTGGGGCCTTTACGGCGGCATGCTTGCCGGTGTGGTGCTGTTGTTCGGCGCCATTCCCGGCGGCTTTGTGCCGGAGGAAGACAAAGGCTCCATCTATGTGGCGGTTGACCTGCCGGCCGGCGCCTCGCCCGAGCGCACCCGCGAGGCCTTGATCAAGGCCGAGGCGATTCTGAAAAGCGAAGCCTCGGTACAAGACGCCACCGCCATCTTGGGCTTCTCGATCTTCTACCGCTACGCCAACCAGGCCTTTGTCTTCGTCACGCTGAAGCCCTGGGCTGAGCGCAATACACCGGAGACGCAGGTGGCCGGCCTGCTCAAGCGCCTGAACATGAAGTTCTCCACCATCACCGAGGCGCGCGTGTTTGCGCTCAATGAGCCGCCGATCTCGGGCATGGGCAATGTGGCCGGTTTTGATATGCGACTGATCTCGCTTGACGGTGACCGCAGCAAGCTGAACGCCGCCACCCTTGCCTTGGTCAGCGCTGCGGCCAAGGACGAGCGCCTGATCGGCACCCGCAGCGTCGCCGCCCCCGATGTGCAGACGCTGTTCTTGGATGTGGACCGCAACAAGGCCAAGTCGCTGGGCGTGTCGGTGCCCGACCTGTATGCGACGGTGGGCACCTTGATGGGCTCCAGCTTCATCAATCAGTTCACCGCCTTTGGTACCAACTTGAAGGTCAAGATGCAGGCCGAGCAGGCTTTCCGGTCCGACCCGGCCGCGCTGGAGCGCTTTCAGCTGCGCAATGCCTCGGGCGAACTGGTGCCGCTGGCCGCGCTGATGCGCACCGAGTGGCGCTCCGCACCCATTGCACTGACGCGTTACAACGGCTACCCCTCAATTCAAATCAACGGCGGGCCGGCACCCGGCCGCAGCTCGGGCGAGGCGCTGGACGCGATGGAAGAGCTCGCCGCCGCTCATCTGCCCGACGGCGTCGCGTTTGAGTGGTCGGGCCAGTCCTTGCAAGAGCGCCTGGGCGGCTCGCAGGCCGGCGGTATTTTTGCGCTGTCGCTGATTTTTGTGTTCTTGTTCTTGGCAGCACTTTATGAGAGCTGGTCGCTGCCGGTGGCGGTGTTCCTGATCGTGCCGATTGCCATTCTTGGCGCTCTGTTGGCCCTGCTGCTGCGCGGCTCGCCCAATGATGTGTTCTTTCAGGTCAGCTTGATCACGCTGGTGGGCTTGGCGGGCAAGAACGGCATTTTGATCGTCGAGTTTGCCAAACAGCAATATGAGGCCGGCATGTCGGTGATGGACGCGGCCATCGAGGCCGGCCGCCAGCGCCTGCGCCCCATCGTGATGACCTCGCTGGCCTTCATCCTGGGCGTGCTGCCCTTGGTCAAGGCCTCGGGCGCGGGTGCGGCGACCCAGCACTCGGTCGGCACCGGCATCCTGGGCGGCATGCTGGCGGCGACGCTGGTGGGCGTGTTCTTCACGCCGCTGTTCTATGTGGCGATGATGAGCTTGTTCAAGGCCAAGCCTGAGCCCGCGCCCAAGCCCGCGTCGATCCCGGAGGTGCAGCCATGAAGCCGTCTACCCGTTTGACTGCCGGGGCTGTCGCCGCCTTGCTGTGCAGCGCCTGCGCTACGCCCAGCAATGACGTGGCCGCCGCGTCGGCAAAGCCGGTGCAAATGCCGGCCAGCTGGAACGCCCCCGCAAGTTCGGCCGGCAGCCTGGCCGAACGGCCATTTGGCGCGCTGTTTCAGGACGCCGACCTGGAGGCCTTGATCAAGGAGGCCTTGAGCAATAACCGCGACCTGCGCATCGCCGCTCAGCGCGTCGAATTGGCGCGGGCGCAATACGGGCTGCAGCGCTCGGCGCTCCTGCCCAATCTGGGCGCGGACGCCTCCGCCACCCGCAGCCAAGCGCCCAGCGGCCTGAGTGCGACCGAGAACCTGACCAGCAGCAGCTACCGCCTGGGCCTGGCCGTACCGGCTTGGGAGATTGACTTGTGGTGCCGCATCGCCTCGCTGTCCGACGCGGCCTTGAGCAATGTGAATGCCAGCGTGGCGTTGCGGCATTTTGTCGAGGTCGGCTTGGTGTCGCAGGTTGCCGCCGGCTGGCTGAGCCTGCTCGAATTCGACCAGTCCTTGCTGATCGCCGAACGCACCCGCGTTTCGCGCGTCGAGTCACTGCGCATCGTCACGCTGCGCTTCAATGCCGGCGTGGTGTCCAAGGTCGATGTCACGCAGGCCGAGACCTCGCTGGCGCAGGCGCAAGCCGCCTATGCCCAGCTGCAGCAAAAGCGTGGCCTGCAAGAGAACGCGCTGTCGCAACTGGCCGGACGTAACCCCGGCTCTTTGCGGGTCAGTAAACCGCTGGAACGGCATGAGTTGCCAGCGGCCTTGCCGGCCGGCATCCCCTCCGACTTGCTGACGCGCCGCCCCGATGTGCGCGCCGCCGAGCTGAGCCTGGCCGCCACGCAATCAAATGTGGATGCCGCCCGCAAGGCGTTTTTGCCCAGCATCTCCTTGACCGGTTTTTTGGGCTTCATCAGCCCGCAGCTGAGTCAGCTGGTCGACGGTGACCGCACGGCCTACACCGTCTCGCCAGCGATCACGCTGCCCCTGTTCACCGGCGGGCGCTTGAGCAGCAATCTGCAAGCGGCCGAGGCGCAACAGCGCATCGCGCTGGAGGACTACGCGCGCACCACCCAGGGCGCTCTGCGCGAGGTCGAAGATGCCTTGGTCCGCTTTCAGCGCCTGCGCGAGCAGCAGGCGGCCATGCAGACCATTGTCAAAGCCAGCCAGGAACGTCTGCGCCTGGTTGACCTGCGCTATGTCAACGGCATATCGAGTTACTTCGAGGTGCTCGATTCGCAGCGCCAGCTATTTGATGCCGAGCTGCAGCTGACCCAGCTGACCAGCGGCGCCTACGCCGCGGTGATCGAGTTGTACCGGGCCTTGGGTGGGGGGTGGAGCGCGCTCGGCAGCTGAACTCAGTCCAGCACCGGCCCGGCCAAAGCCCATGGGCCCGCCGGCTGCTGGCAGAAGCGGAACACGCCCTCGTCACGTTGATTGCCCCAGCTGTTTTGAATGCGCAGATTGCGGCAATCCAGCCCCTTGAACTTGTTGCGTGCCAAGGCGGTGACCTGGCCCGACGCACGGCTCTTCTCGCTCTTCCATTCGAAGCTCTGCCCGTCGGCGTCTGCGGCAACGGCCTTGTCGATTTGCGCGCGCAGCAGCGCTTGATCGGCGGCACTGAAGCGGGAAAAGGCCGAGTTGTTCATTGCCCGCAAATTGCTATTGGCCTGCGCCTGGGCCATGAAACATGCGTGCAAGCTGATGATGAGAATGAAGGCTTTGATGATGGCACCCGCACTGGCTGTTGACGTGGGCTGGAGAATAGCCTGAATCTGATCGGCAACTAGAATCTGCCCCCATGAACAGTCCCATCACCAGCCTCCCCCAGCGCCCGGTACGCAGCCAGTACGAGGACTTCATGCGCCATGTGTTCGAGCATGGCGTCGCCAAGACCGACCGCACCGGCACCGGCACGCGCAGCGTGTTCGGACAGCAGCTGCGCTTTGATCTGAATGAGGGCTTCCCGCTGGTGACGACCAAGAAGGTGCACCTGAAATCCATCATCCTGGAGCTGCTGTGGTTTTTGCGCGGCGATTCCAACGTCAAATGGCTGCAAGAGCGCGGCTGCACGATCTGGAACGAATGGGCGCGCGAGGATGGCGACCTCGGCCCCGTGTACGGCGTGCAATGGCGCAGCTGGCCCAAGGCGGGCGGTGGCCACATCGATCAGATCGCCGAGGTGGTCAAGCAGCTCAAGACCAACCCCGATTCGCGCCGCATCATCGTCAGCGCCTGGAACGTGGC
>JADMJQ010000197.1:17232-19726 GCA_018780415.1 Roseateles sp.
TTTCCAGTTCTACGTCGCGCCATCGCAGGTGGCTGGTGAGCCCGGCAAATTATCCTGCCAGCTCTACCAGCGCAGTGCCGACATCTTCCTCGGCGTGCCCTTCAATATCGCCAGCTACGCCCTGCTGACCCAGATGCTGGCCCAACAATGCGGTCTGGGCTTGGGCGATTTCATCTGGACCGGTGGTGATTGCCATATTTATGGCAACCATTTCGAGCAGGTGCGGACGCAGCTAGAGCGCGCCCCAAGGGCCTATCCCAACATGACGATCAAGCGTCGCCCGGACTCGATTTTTGATTACGAGTTCGATGATTTCGAGCTGAGCGACTACGACCCGCATCCGGCCATCAAGGGCGCGGTGGCTGTATGAGCGCAGGCCGGCCAAAAATCAGCCTGATCGCCGGCGTGGCGCGCGACGGCGCGATCGGACGCGGCAATCAGCTGCTCTGGCGCTTGCCCGCCGACCTTGCCCGCTTCAAGGCGCTGACCCTGGGGCACGCCGTCATCATGGGGCGCAAGACCTGGGACTCATTGCCGGCCAAGTTCAGGCCGCTGCCGGGGCGGCGCAATCTGGTGCTAACACGCAAGCCGGGCGCATGCGACGGTGCCGAGCAGTTCGACAGTTTGGAGGCGGCCTTGGCCGCCTGTGCCGGCCAAGAGCGGGTCTATGTGATTGGCGGCGCCGAGATTTACGCGCTGGCCTTGCCCTTAGCCGAGCGGCTGGAGCTGACCGAAATCGAGCAGGACTACCCGGATGCCGACAGCTTCTTCCCCGCCTGGGACCGAGCAGCTTTTCGACAACTGGCGCGCGAGCCGGGTGTCAGCAGCGAAGGCCTGCGCTACGCCTTCGTGACCTATGCGCAAATCTGATTCAGAGCGATATCGCCCTGTCTGGACACAGTTTTCACGCTTTCGGCCCACATGGCCAAGAGGTTGAACGTGCTGCCCAGCACGAGCACAGGGGCAGGTGAACTGGCGGCGCTGACCGCCAGTTCGGCCGCCTTGGTCGCTAGCTTTTCCTATACGGACAGCGCCGGCCTTGTGCTCAGCGGGCCGGCCTAGCGGCACGTCTGAGCGGCTCAAGTGGCAGGTTTCACAAAGGGTTTGCCCTCGGATTTGGCTTCTAGCGCCAGTTAGGTGGTGCGGGTGGCCGATACTCGGTTGCAGCAGCCATTCAAACCCCGTATGAGCCTCAAGAAACCAGACGAGCACCAGGCCGACGCGCCAACAGCAGCGCCGGCCATCAAGGCCGAGGATGGCGCTGACCGCGTGGCGATCTGCGCCATTGGCGCTTCGGCCGGTGGTTTGGAGGCCTTCGAGGCCTTTTTCAAAGCCTGCCCGGCCGACACCGGCATAGCCTTCGTGCTGGTGCCACATCTGGACCCCAGCCATGAGAGCTTGCTGACCGAGATTTTGCAGCGCAGCACCGCCATGCCGGTAGTGCAAGCCTTGGATGAAACGGAGGTGGCGGGCAACTGCGTCTACATCATTCCGCCGAACCGCGATATGGCGATCCTGGGCGGTGCCTTGCAGCTGACCCTGCCAGACGTGGCGCGCGGGAAGCGGTTGCCGATCGACGGCTTTTTGCGTTCGCTGGCTGCGGACCAGGGCGCGCGCGCCATCGGCATCGTCTTGTCGGGCACCGCCAGCGACGGCTCGCTTGGCCTGCGCGCCATCATCGATGCCGGCGGCATTGGCTTGGTGCAAGACCCGAGGACTGCCCGTTACGACGGCATGCCGCAGAGCGCTATCAAGGCCGGCGCCGCCAGCCATGTGTTGGCGCCCGAACTGATGCCGACGCTGTTGCTGCGCATCGTTGGCAAGCCGGGCGTGCGACAGCCTGCCCCGCCCGTGAGGATGGCCGACGACAAACCGCTGGCCGCGCTGAACAATATCTTGCTGCAATTGCGTGCCAGCACCGGGCATGATTTTTCGCTCTACAAGAAAAATACCATCAGCCGGCGCATCCAGCGCCGCATGGCGCTCAATCAGATTGACAGCGATGCCGACTACGCACGCTGCCTGAAGGAAAGCCCGGCCGAGGCGCTGCTGCTGTTTCGCGAGTTGCTGATCAATGTGACCAGTTTCTTCCGCGACCCCGAGGCCTTTGTGATGCTCAGGCAGAGCCTGCTGCCGGCGCTGTTCGAGAGCAAGCCGCAAGGCAGCGTGTTTCGGGTCTGGGTGGCAGGTTGCTCCACAGGCGAGGAGGCCTATTCCATCGCCATGGTCCTGCACGAGTTGCAGAGCGAAATGAACGCCAACCACCACGAGCAGGGTGTTTCTATCCAAATTTACGCCACCGATCTCGACGATGACGCTATCGCGGTGGCGCGCGCCGGTCGCTATCCAGCCAGCATCACGAGCGACGTCACCCCTGATCGCCTGCGCCGTTTTTTCACCAAAGAGGATGGCCCGGCAGGTGGCTACAAGATCAAAAAAGAAATCCGCGATATGGTCGTGTTTGCGGTGCAAAACGTCATCAAGGACCCGCCCT
>JADMJQ010000197.1:19741-24115 GCA_018780415.1 Roseateles sp.
ATTGCGGCCACAGGGCCTGTTGTTTTTGTCCACCTCGGAGAGCATCAGCAGCCAGCCCGAGTTGTTCGCGGCGCTAGACCGCAAGTGGAAGTTCTACCTGGCACAAGATGAGGGCCGCGTGCACCGATTCTTGCCGTCTACGCAGGCGCCGCCCACCACCTCGTCCTTCTCACCGGCCCTCTTCGCCACTGCCAGTTGGCAGCAACGCTTAACAGGAGGCGAAATGGGTCCAACCAGCCATACTGCCGGTGCCGCCGGTGCAGCCGGTAACAGCCCCAACAAATTGAGCGGGCAGATTGCCGACCTCAGCAATCGCGCTTTGTTGCAATCGTTCGCGCCGGCCTCGGTGACGACCGACAGTGAGGGCAATATCCTCTATGTCCACGGTGACACCGGGCGTTATTTGCGCCCGGCCCCCGGGCCGGCCAATTTCAATTTGTTGGAGATGGCTCGCGAGGGCCTGCAACCCGGCTTACGCACGGCGCTGCGGCAAGCTGCCGCCGGCGGTGCCGGTGCCGATAAATCAGCCGCCGACTGTTGGCCGGGAGACCTGGTCTCGGTCAAGACCAACGGCGGCTTTTCAATGGTCCGCTTCACCGTGCGACCGCTGGCGCGGCTGAGCCAGCTGGCCCCCATGCTGCTGGTCAGCTTCGAGGAGCCGTCAACGCAAGCGTCCACCACGGCCTTGCCCGGTGATGCGCACGGAGCGAGCGCGCCCACACTTGAACGAGCTCGCATCAAGGAGCTGGAGGCGAAGCTGGCCTTTGCCAACGAGACACTGCAAACCATTCATGATGAGCAGCAGGCTTTCAACGAGGAGTTGAAGTCCACCAACGAGGAGCTGCAATCCACCAACGAGGAGCTGCAGTCGTCCAACGAGGAACTGGAAACCTCCAAAGAGGAGTTGCAGTCGCTCAATGAGGAAACCGTCACCGTCAATGCCGAGCTGAACAGCCGCATTGAGCAGCTGACCAGCGTTCAAAACGATATGAAGAACCTGCTGGACAGCATAGGCACCGGTACCCTCTTCCTCGATCACCAGCTGTGCATCCGGCGCTTTACGCCAGCGGCACTGAAAATATTCCGTCTGATCGCCGGCGATGTCGGCCGGCCCTTGACCGACATTACTTGCAATCTCGACGCCAAACAGCAACACAATCTGCAGGCCGATGTGCAAACGGTGTTGGACAGCTTGATCCCGATCGAGCGTGAGGTGAGCACGGCCGACGGCGCTTGGTTCCTGAGCCGCATCCAGCCCTATCGCACGCTGGACAATGTGATCGAGGGCGTCGTGGTGACCTTCACCGATGTGAGTGAGTTCAAGCAAGCCAGCCTGGCCACTTTGCACGCGACGGCGCTGCTGGCGGCGGCCAAACAAACGGCCACGCAAATGGCGCGCGACTTGGCCGAGGGCATTGTCGACACCGTCAGCGAGCCCTTGCTGGTGCTGGACGCAGCGCTGCAGGTGGTGTCGGCCAGCCGAAGTTTCTATGCGCATTTCAAGGTCGCTCCCGCCGACACTGTGGGCCGCAAGGTTTACGAGCTAGGCAATGGTCAATGGGCCATCCCGGCCTTGCGCGAATTGTTGGAAAGCATTCTGCCCAAGAGCCGGGCCATGGACGGCTACGAAGTCAAGCATGACTTCCCCGGCCTAGGCCTGCGCCGCATGGTGCTGAACGCACGCCGTATCGTCACCACCGGCGGCGACACCGAGTTGATCCTGCTGGCCATGGTCGCCATTGAGACCCCCGCCGGCTAACCGAACGAGGAGTGTTTCATCATGCCGCAAAGCAGCGCCAAGTCCCATGACGACGAAGCCCGCCGGACCCTGCGTGCGCAGGCCGAGGCACTGAGCGCCAGCGAGCCTGCCTCGACCGCCAGCGGGCTGGCCCTGAGCTCCAGCAAGTCAAACTTGAACGCTGAACTTAACATTGAGTTCGACCCGCCAAGCCACTTGCAAGAAGAGCCCGCCAAGCAAGCCGAACAACAGCAACTGCAACAGCAACACCGCCTGCTGCACGAATTGCGCGTGCACCAGATTGAACTGGAGATGCAGAACGAGGCATTGCGCAACTCTCAGAGCGAGTTGGAAGCCTCGCGCGACCGCTATGCGGAGCTGTATGACTTTGCCCCGATCGGATACCTAACTCTGAGCGCCGACGGTTTTATCGTGCAGCTCAACCTCTGCATCGTCAAGCTTCTGGCGACCGAGCGCAACGCCTTGATCGGCATACGCTTTAACACCCTGGTGAGCGGTCCAGATCTGCTGCAATGGCAAGCCCTGTCCAGCCAACTGAGCAACCCCGCAGTTGCGCCGGACCACCGCCACAACGCCACCCGAATCCTGGAGCTTCAACTGCACCGCAGCGACGGCGCGATCGTGCCCGTGTGCTTGCATTGCGCCGCGACGCCGCAGGGGCAGCTGCGGATAGCGATCACCGACATCAGCGAGCGCCGCCTGGCCGAACAGGCGCTGCAAGAGAGTGAGCACCGGTTCCACCAGGTGCTGCGCACCATCTCCACCGTGGCGGTGCAGGGCTACCGCATGGACGGCCGCACGACCTACTGGAACCTCGCCTCGGAGCTGCTGTACGGCTATAGCGCCGAGGAAGCGATCGGACGCAATTTGCTCGACCTGATCATTCCGCCCGAGATGCGCGACCTTGTGGCCGCTGCCATGCAGCAGATGGCCGCCAGCGGCCAGCCCTTTCCCACCGGCGAGTTGTTGCTGCAGCGCAAGGACGGCAGCCGGGTCACGGTGATCTCCAGCCATGTGCTGCTGCAACCCCCCGGGCACGAGGCGGAGCTGTTTTGTCTGGATGTGGACATCAGCGAGCGGCGCGCGGTTGCGCTCGCGCTGCAGGCATCGCTGCTGGACAAAGAGGCGCTGCTCAAGGAGGTCCATCACCGGGTCAAGAACAATCTGCAGGTCATCTCCAGCCTCTTGCGCCTGGAGGCCGGGCGCAGTGCGGTGGCCGACACCAAGGCGGTGTTGCAAAGCATGCAAGGCCGCATCCGCGCGATGGCACAACTGCATGAGTCGCTGTACCGCTCGGGCACTTTTGCCTCGGTGGATCTGGGCGCTTATCTGGGCCAGCTCGCCAGCCAGGCCTTCAAGGCGCAAGTCCTGGACAGCGCCAGGGTGAGCCTGCGCCTGGAGATGGCGTCGGTTGCAGTCAGCATGGATCAGGCCGCCGCCTGCGGCTTGCTGGTCAATGAGCTGGTCTCCAACAGCCTCAAGCACGGTTTGAGCGGGTCTGCCCATCGCGCCAGCCAAATCGTCGTCAGCCTGCAAGCGCAAGACGTTGACGCGCAGGACTGGTGCTTGCGTGTCAGCGACAACGGGCCGGGCTTGGCCCCCGACTTCGAGCTCAGACGGCTGCAGTCGCTGGGCCTGCATTTGGTCGATGATTTGAGCCGTCAGATCGGCGGCAGCCTGAGCATTGCATCCACCCCCGGCGAAGGTGCAGCCTTCAGCGTCAGGTTCAAACCGGCGGCACCGGCGGCGCTGGTGCTGCCGCCCTGAGCGGGTCGGGCAACTCCAGCGCGGTCACCGGGTGGCCGAAAAAATAACCCTGAAACGCATCGCAGCCGATGCCGGTAAGGAAGTCGCGCTGCTCGGCCGATTCGACGCCTTCGGCGATCACCCGTAGATCCAGGTTATGGGCCAAGGCCACGATGGCGCGCGCGATCACCGCGTCGTTCGGGTCAACCAGAATGTCGTGCACAAAGGACCGGTCGATCTTGAGTTGCTGCAGCGGCAGGCGTTTCAATATGGACAGCGAGGAATAACCGGTGCCGAAGTCGTCGAGCGAGAACGCCACACCGTAGGCCTTGATGGCCTTCATCTTGGCGACCACGCCTTCGATATCGTCGATCAACATACTCTCGGTCAACTCCAGCTTCAACAGCGCGGGATTGGCGCCGCTTTTGTGCAGGGCACGGCCCACACATTCGACGAAGTCGACCTGCGCAAACTGCAGCGCGCTGACATTGACCGCCATGGTCCAGCGCGCCCGGTTCGGCTGCAGACTCCACGCCTTGAGCTGCGTACAGGCGGTCTCCAGCACCCACTGACCGAGCGGCAGAATCAGGCCGTTGGCCTCGGCGATTGGAATGAACTGTACCGGCGGCACCAACTGCTGGCCGCCCCGGCGCCAGCGCAACAAGGCCTCCACGCCGGTGAGATGGCCGCCGTCATCGACCTGAACCTGGTAGTGCAGCTCAAACTCCTGACGCTCCAGACCCAGGCGCAGGTCGCGCTCAAAGGCAATGAAGGCGTTGGCAACCGCCTGCAAGGCGGGGTCAAAAAACCGCATGGTGTTGCGCCCCGCGGCCTTGGCCTGGTACATCGCCACATCGGCTCGCTTCAGC
>JADMJQ010000197.1:24125-38200 GCA_018780415.1 Roseateles sp.
AGCACCACAATGCCGATGCTGGGCGTGCCCTGGTAGCTTTGATCCCGCAACACATAGGGCTGACGCAGACTCAGCAAAATCTTATTGGCCAAAAGCTCAACCTGCTTGGCCACCTCATGCTCCTGGCCGCTCAAACCCTCCAGCAGAATGACAAATTCATCGCCGCCCAGGCGTGCCAGCAGGCCCTCGGCAAAATTGCCGCCGTGGCCGGCGGCTATGGCGGCACCATGAGCCATGCCCTGCACTTCGGCCTGCAAGCGCTGCGTGACCTGCAGCAGCAACTCATCGCCGACGCCATGGCCCTGGGTGTCATTGAGCTGCTTGAAGTGGTCCAGATCCAGCAGCATCAAGGCGCCATGGCGGCCGGTGCGGGCGGCCGCCGCCATCGCATGTTGCAGTCGCTCGGTCAGCAAACGGCGGTTCGGCAGACCGGTCAGGTTGTCATAGAAAGCCAGTCGGTGCAGCTCCTCGATGTGTTGGCGGTCCGGCGCGATATCGCGCAGCAGGCCAATGAAGCTGGGTGGATTGGCGCCGGCAATTTCGGACACCAGCAGGCTGATCGGCAGCAGATGACCGTCTTTGTGGCGACCCTCGACCTCGCGGGCGATGCCAATCAAACGCTTTTCGCCGCTGTCACGGTAATGCTGCAGATAGCCATCATGCTGAGTCGCATGGGGCTCGGGCATCAGCAGGCTGACATTGCGCCCCAGCAACTCGTCGGCGGCATAGCCGAACAAGGCGCAGGCGGCACGGTTGCAGCTTTGCACCAGGCCGCCGGCGTCGATGGTGATGACACCGTCCAGCATATTGTCCAAAATGGTCTGGCTGTGCAGCGCCGATGTACGCAGCCGCGACTCGGCTTGGTGCTTGTACAGCGCCATCTCCAGCACCGTGCGCAGCTCGCGTTCGGAAAAGGGCTTGAGGATGTAACCAAAGGGCTCGATCAACTTGGCGCGCGCCAAGGTGTCATCGGCCGCGAAGGCGGTCAAGAACACCACCGGCAGACCGTAACGCTCGCGAATGACCTGTGCGGCGCCGACGCCGTCCAGACCGGCGCCTAGCTGTATGTCCATCAGCACCAAGTCGGGCCGGGTCTGGCCCGCCAACTCAATCGCATCTTCGCCGCAGGTGACGTGGCCGGCCGATTCATAGCCCAGCTCGGCCAGCTGCTGTAGCAAGTCGCGGGCGACGATGGTTTCATCTTCGACCAGCAGAATGCGCGCGGCGGGGCTAGCCGCAGTTGACGCAAGGCCGTTCGGAGTGGTTGGGGTGGCTGATGTTTGCATTGCGGCCACCGCTTCAGTCCCGGCCGTCCACATCGTCTCGCTGCATGCCCGTGATGATGGGCAGCAGGCCGTCGACAAAATTGGCCTTGTTGACGAAGCCGGCGCCCAGGCCCTGCGCCGCGATATGGTAGCCGTCGCTGTCATGCAGGGACAAAAACACCAGCCGCGGACAATCGGCCTGGCCGCGCAGCCGCGCCGCCATCTCCAGCCCATTCATCACCGGCATGGCAATATCCAGCAAGACCAGATCGGGCTTGTGCAGCGCAATCTGGCTCAGGCCGACCACCCCATCGGGCGCATGCCCGACCACGCTGACGTCGGGCAACTGCTGCAAAAATGCGCTGACGGCCGCCACAAAGGTCGGGTTGTCGTCCACCAGCAATATCTTGATCGCCATCGCCTTTGCCTCATTCGCCGAGCCGGGCCAACCCAAGCGGGGAACCAGCCTCACCCTTGGGAGCGACTGTAGGCCTGTGGCTGCAAACGGCCCATCGGCAAGACACCTGAACAGCCACCGGGAATCTCCCGAGCCGGTGGCCGCGCTGTCAGTTGTCGGTGGAGATCAGGCCGCAGCGCAAGGCATAGCGAACCAGCCCGGTCACCTCGTGAATATCGAGTTGCCGCATCAGCTGGCTGCGATGGGTGTCCACGGTTTTGACCGAGAGCTCGAGCCGGCGCGCAATCTCCTTGCTGCTATTGCCCTCGGCAATCAGCTGCAGCACCTCGCGTTGGCGCGGGGTCAGCTGCGAGCCACTGGGCTGGTCGCCGCGCAAGCGCTTCACATAGTCGCTCATCACGCCCTTGGAGACCGCCGAACACAGATAGGTTTCACCGCGCAAGACCGCCCGCAAACCGGCCTCCAGCTCGGTCGGAGCGGCGTCCTTGAGTAAATAGGCGGACGCACCCTGGCGCAAGGCCTGGCGCACATAGTCTTCGTTTTGATGCATGGACAAAATCATCACCTGCATGGCCGGCCAAGCCAGCTTCAGCCTGGCGGTGGCCTCAAGGCCGTTGAGCCCCGGCATGGCCACATCCATCACCACCAGGTCGGGACGCAGCTGCTCGGCCAGACTCAGCACCTCCAGACCATCGCTGGCCTCTCCGACCACGCTGACCCCGTCCAGCGATTCCAGCAGCTTGCACAAGCCGGCGCGCACCAGCTTGTGGTCATCGGCCAGCAGGACGCGGCAGCTGGCCCCCAAAATCAGGTGCATGCTCATGCGCTGGCCCCGGTCGTGGCCCCGGTCGTGGACAAAGGGCAGTGCAGTAAAACCATGCAACCCCGCCCCGGGCTGGACTCAATCTGCAGGCTGGCACCGATCAACATCGCCCGCTCCTGCATGCCCAGCAGGCCCAGGCTCGCACCCGCCACCGCCAAGCCGCGCGATGCCGCGGGGTCAAAACCGCAGCCGTTGTCATTGATGCTCATCACCAGTTCCAGTTCGCTTTGTTGCAAGACCAGCTCCAGCTGGGTGGCCTGGGCATGCCGGGACACATTGGTCAAGGCCTCTTGGGCGATGCGGAAAAACGTGGTGGCGATCTCGGCGCTGAGGCGCTCGGCCGGCACCAAGGCCTGAAATTGCAGTTCAAAACCGCTGCGTGCCGCCGCTTGCTCGGCCAGCCAACGCAGCGCCGGCGCCAGCCCGAGATCATCCAGCATCGAGGGGCGCAAGGCCATCGCGAGCCTACGCACTTGCTGCAGGGCATCGTCGACGATGCGGATATTTTCCAGACCCAGCGCCTCGGGCGAACTGGCGCGAAAGCGCGCCTGCGACTGCAGATTGATCTTGATCGCCGTCAACGACTGCCCCAGCTCGTCATGCAACTCCAGCGCCAGGCGCCTGCGCTCGGTTTCTTGCACCTCGAGCACCCGGCGGGACAGCGCACGCAGTTGCGCGGCGCTGTCGGCCAGCCCCAACTCGGCCTTGTGTTTGTAGAGCGCCATCTCCAGCACGGTGCGCAGCTCACGTTCGGCAAAGGGCTTGAGGATGTAGCCAAAGGGCTCGGTCAACTTGGCGCGCGCCAACACATCGTCGGCGGCAAAGGCCGTTAAAAAAACCACCGGCAGCGCCAGGCTGGCACGAATTTGTTGCGCGGCGCTGATGCCGTCGATGGCACTGCCGAGCTGAATATCCATCAGCACCAGATCGGGCTTGAGGCGGGTCGCCATCGCCAGACCCTGCTCACCGCTGACGGCATGCCCGACGGCCTCGTAGCCGAGTTCCTCCAGCTGCTGCTGCAGGTCGCGGGCGACGATATGTTCATCCTCGACGATCAGAATTCGGGGCGCAGCAAGGTGATGAATCAGCATGGTGGCGGGAGTTTCAAAGCGGCGAGGATTGCCGCTTAGCGCGGGTCATTGTCTACGATCAAATTCAAGCTTGATTCCGCTTGAGCAAACTCGAACTGCTTGACTGGGCCTCGGCCAAACCCGGCTCAACGACGTCCACCGCCAAGGCCTTGGTCAAGGTGCGCAACTCCAACTCCTGCGGCGTGGCCGGCAGCCATTTCAGCAGCGCCCGGTAAAGCAGCAGCGGCTCGATCGGCTTGGCGATGAAGTCCTGCATGCCGGCCAATTCGCAGGCATGGTGATCCTCATCGAAGGCATTGGCCGTCAGGGCCAGCACCGGCGTGTCGCCGCCCACGGCCAAGGCGCGGATCAAGCGGCAGGCCTGCAAGCCGCCCATCACCGGCATTTGCATGTCCATCAGGATCAGATCGAAGGGCTGGCTGTGCGCCATTTGCTCGACCAAGGCCACGGCGGCCGCGCCGTCGCCGGCCACCACGACTTGCAGACCCAGCCGGTGCAGCATCTCCAGCGCCACCTCCAGATTGACCTCGTTGTCATCGACCAGCAAGACATGGGCGCCGCCGTGCAGGCCGCGCACCTGCATCTCCAGGCTCTGCACATCCGAATCTTGCATGCCCTGGCTGACCAGGTCGGCGCCCGTTTGCACGGCCAGTTCGGGTCTATCGGCTTGGCCTGGACGCAGCCAGGCAGTGAACCAAAAAATGCTGCCCGCGCCCAAGCGGCTGCTGACGCCGGCTTCACCGCCCATCAAATGCGCCAGCCGCTGCGTGATGACCAGCCCCAGGCCGCTGCCGCCATGTTTGCGGGTGATCGAGGCGTCCGCCTGCTCGAAGATCTGAAACAGCCGCCCGACCGCCTCTTCGCTCAGGCCGACACCGCTGTCCTCCACTTCGAAGCGCAGCAGCAAAGCCTCGTCGGCCGCGGCCGGCGCAAGACTTGCATCTGGCGAATGCTGCAACTGCAACTGCGGCAGGCGCCGCACCCGCAGCTTAACGGCGCCGGTCTCGGTGAACTTGATCGCATTGCCGGCGTAATTGAGCAGCGCCTGGCGCAGCCGTGTGGGGTCGCCGTTGAGCCAGTCCGGCACGCCCTCGTTGATGAGCACGATCTTCAAGCCCTTGCTCTGCGCAGCGTCCGCAATCAAGGCCTCGACCTGGTTCAGCAAGCCGCCCAGATGAAAATCGATTTGCTCCAGCTGAACCCGTCCGGCTTCAATCTTGGAGAGGTCCAGAATGGCATTGATCAGGCTCAGCAAATGCTGGCCCGCGCTATTGATCTTGTCCAGCCGCGGCACTTGTTCGGGCGTCGGTCCGTCGCGGCGCAACAAGTAGTTGAGACCCAAGATCGCATTCATCGGGGTGCGGATTTCATGGCTCATATTGGCGAGAAATGCACTCTTGGCCAAGCTCGCCGCCTCGGCCTGTTCGCGGGCGACCGCCAGCTCCTGGGTGCGCAGGCCGACCAACTCCTCCAGATGAAATCGATGCTTGTCCAGCTCACGGCCCATGCGGGTGCGCTCGGTCACGTCCTCCAGCAGCGCCACGGCATGGCTGATCAGGCCGTCGGCCTGGCGCAAGGGGCTGATGACGGCAAAGCTGCTGCGCTGGCCGTCTGCACCGGATTGCATCAAGCCGCGCCAGGTCTCACCGCGCTGCAAAGCCGCGCGAATCGCCAGCACGGGCGCCGCAGCGCCAGCAAACAAGGCCGGTGTGCTGCCCAGCAGCTGCGCACGGCTGCGGCCGGTTGCCGCCTCGTAGGCCTCGTTCACATACTCGATGCGTTCATGCACATCGGTGATGAAGATCGCTTGGCTGCTTTGCTCCACCGCCAAGGAGAGCTTGCGCAGCTGCGCTTGCGCCTGCTTGCGCTCGCTGATATCGCGCATTAACACATGGGTGGCCGGGCCGCCGTCGAAGGAAATCGTCGTCCCCACGACTTCCACATCGATCTGCCTGCCGTCGAGTCGGATCAAGCGCTGCTCGGTCATGGCGGACTTGAGCCCGCTGGTCGGCACCGAAACCCGGCTGGCGCGCGCCTGCGCATGAAATTCCGGATGCACCAGTTCAAGCACCCGTCGGCCCAGCAGGTCCTGCACCGTGGCCGCGCCCAGCAACTCGATGGCCGCCGGGTTGACGTAGATCAGCCTGCCGGCGCGGTGCACGGCCAAGGCCTCGGGCGACCACTCGACCAAAGCGCGGTAGCGAGCCTCGCTGTCGCGCAACAGCGCTTGGCTCTTGGACTTGTACAGCGCCATCTCGAGCACCGTGCGCAGCTCGCGCTCGGCGAAGGGCTTGAGGATGTAGCCGAAAGGTTCGGTCAGCTTGGCACGGTGCAGCACATCGTCGGCCGCATAGGCGGTCAAAAACACCACCGGCAGTCCGCATTGCTCGCGAATGGCCTGTGCGGCCGCGATGCCGTCGATAGCACCGGCCAGCTGGATGTCCATCAAGACCAGATCGGGGTGCAGCGCCAACGCCATGCGGATCGCCTCGTCGCCGCGACTGGCGTGACCGACCGACACATAGCCGAGCTCGCGCAACTGCTGCTCAATATCGCGGGCCACCAAGGTCTCGTCTTCGACGACCAAGATGCGCTGACCGGTCTGGGGTAATGGCATAGACGACTCAGTTCAGAGGTGCCGGGCCGGTGGAAAGCTCGGGGCTGGGTGCATCGTATAGAAACACCAGCTCAAACACCGCCCATGGCGGCGGCGCTATGCTGAATGTGGCGCCAGCCAAGGCCGCCGGCACCCACGTGGCCTGCGCAGGCACAAGCCGTTCAGCCATGGAAGAAGCTTGCCGGATCAATCGCTGGCGGTGAAAAAATAATGCTGAACTCAGCCACCGGGCCGGCGCCGATATGCAGCTGGCCGCCGATTTGCAACGCCAAGTCGGCCACCAACTTCAGGCCCAGGCAGCGCTCGCGTTTGGACTCAAAGTCTGCCGCCAGGCCGCTGCCGGTGTCACCGACGGACAAGCGCCACTGCGGTCCGTCAGCGATGGGCTGCAGCCCGACACTGACCTCGCCCTCCACAGGCCCGTCTGTCCGCCTGGCAAATGCATGCTTGAAGCAGTTGCTCAGCAGCTCATTCAGCAAAAGCCCGCAGGGCGTGGCCAGGTCCATGCCGACCTTGAGCGAGGCCATATCCAGGCGCAGGCGCACCGGGCCGCTGGCCAACATGCGAAACACCTGGGTGGCAACCTGCCCCAGATAGGCGGCCAGGTCGATACCGGCGAACACGCCCGAGCGGCACAGGGTCTCATGCAGCAGGGCCATCGAGCGGATGCGCCCCTGCATCTCATGCAGCACGCTCTTGGTATCGGCCGACGCTGCGCGGCCGCTTTCCAGCCGCAACAAGCTGGTGATCACCTGCAAATTGTTCTTGACGCGGTGATGCACTTCCTTGAGCAGGGCCTCTTTGTCCTGCAAGCTTTGCCGCAAGGCCTCCTCGTCGCGCTTGCGGGCGGTGATGTCTCGGGACAAGACCACAAAGCGCGCGTCGCCGGGCGCCGCAGCGGGCGCCGAATCCTGCTTGCGCACGATCGAGAGCTCAAAGCACATCTGCCCCTGCGGCAGATCGAGTTGAATCTGCTGCCCATAGGACGAGCCTATTGCTACGGCCTGCGCCAAGCTGAGCATGACGCCGGCGGCGGCCTCGGCGGGCATCACATCGCTGACCAAGCGGCCCAGGAACTGCTCGGCCGGCACATACAGCAAGTCGCTGCGCGCCGAGTGATAGGCGTGGTAACGCCCCTCAGCGTCGAGCTCGAACAAGAGATCGGGCACCGCATCCAGCGTAGCGCGCAAATTCGCCTGGCTGGTATTCAGTTGCTGGGCCAGGCTGTTCTGGCGCAGCGCAGTGGCCACGCGCCACTTGAGCAATTTAAGGTAGCCGCGCTGCATATCCTTGAACAAATAGTCATGCACACCCAATTCCATCGCGCGCACCGCAATTTGCTCCTCGCCCATGCCAGCCACCAAGACCACCAGTTGGCCGGCAAAGTCGTCGATCAAGTCAAGGCTGGTGCCATCGCCCAGCGCGTAGTCGGCCAGGATGATGTCGAACTTCTGTTTGGCCAACTCGGCGCGCGTCTGCGCCACCGAGCGCGCCACGCTGACGCGGTAGCGCAGGTTTTGTTCCTTCACCGCCCTCAGCAAGGCCATTTCATCGACGACATCGTCCTCAATCAACAGCAGATTGATCTCGGCGGTCGGATCGCTGGCGGCCCCATGCGAGGTATTCATGATTGCGGCGCTCTTTCACTGCTGGACCAGTAGTCACGTATGACCTGCATGGTGCGCACAAACTGCGCATAGTCCACCGGCTTGACCATATAGCCCGAGGCATATTGAGCAAAGCTCGCGTGCCGGTCGGCCTCCATACGGGAGGTGGTCAGCACAACCACCGGGATGCACTTGAGCGCGGCGTCTTGCTTGACCAGGGTCAGAAACTCAACACCGCTCATGCGCGGCATATTCAGGTCCAGCAGAATCAGGCAGGGCCGCGTGCGCGCCGGGTCGCGCAAGAATGCCAGCGCTTCTTCGCCGTCCGAGACCTGGTCGAGCTGGTGCTCCACGCCCAGATCGCGAAGCGAGCGGCGTACCGTCATCACGTCCACCTGATCGTCTTCGATTAACAAAATATGCCGAAGTGCCTGCATGATGGTCTCCGCCTTGTTGTGACCGGTCTTGCTGAAAAGATTCGCTTGAACCGCCACCTTAGATGTCGGCCGCGGGCAGCAAGAAGTGAAAAACACTGCCAACGCCGGGCGTTGACTCGACCCAGATGCGGCCGCCTTCGAGTTCAACAATTTTTTTCACCAAGGCCAGGCCGACGCCGGTGCCTTCTACTTTGTCGCGCGGCGCCAAGGTCTGGAACAGCTGAAAAATCTTCTCGAAATGCCTGGTCTCGATGCCGGGGCCGTTGTCGGCCAGCGTGAAATGCCACATCGGCAGATGAGCGTCATTTGCGTCCTCGTCACCGGCCTTTTTCACTTCTTTCACCTGCTCCGCCGCACAACGCAGGCTCACCCTGCCCTGCGGCTTGTCCATGTATTTGATGGCATTGGAGAGCAGGTTCTGAAACAACTGCTGGGCCTTGAAGGGATCAATCAAAACACATGGCAAGGCGGTGTCAATGGCAATTTCGATATGGGGCGGCGGCGCCAGCAAATCGATGCTGTTGCGCACCAGCGCGTCCAGCTCAACCAAGCGGCGCTCTTCGCGTCCGCGGCCGGCGCGCGAGTAGGCCAGGATGCCGTCAACCAGGGCGCCCAGGCGCTTGACCCGGCTGTCGATCAGCCCGAGCTGCAGGGCACCCTCGGGGCCGAGCAACTCGGCGTAGTCGGCCTGCAACCAACTGGCCAGGCTGCTGATGCCGCGCAGCGGCGCCTTCAGGTCATGCGAGACGATGTAGGCAAAATCATTCAACTCACGATTGGCGGCCTTCAGCTCGGCCATGATCTCGGTGTTGTGTTCCTCCAGCAGCTTGCGCGCGGTGATCTCGGCGCGGATCGCCACATATTGCTGCGGCCGGCCGTCGGGGCCCAGAAAAGGCACGATGGTGGTGTCGACCCAGTAAATGCTGCCGTCCTTGGCGCGGTTTTTCAACTCGCCCTTCCAGGTGCGGCCGCTGCGTATCGTCTCCCACAGGTTTTGAATAAAGGCCTTGGGGTGGTGGCCGGAGTTGATCAGGCGGTGGTCGCGACCCAGCAAGTCCTCGCGCGACCATTTGGAGATCGCGCAGAACTTGTCATTCACATAGGTGATCAAGCCGCGCGCATCGGTGATCGCCACGATGGCATGGGCGTCGAGCGCACTTTTATAGGCCTCAAGCTCGCTCAGCTGCTCGGACGGCGGCAGCGGTGACGCAGAAGCCGCAAAAAGGTCAGTTGCCATCAACGTTCACCTGCTTTCGCACAGCGCTTGATGCGGCCGCTTGCAGCGTCAACTTGCTGGGCAACCACCACCAACGCCTTGGTGAACAGCGTCCGCCGGGTGTTGAGCGCCCGCATTTGGAGGAAGTGAGAAAGTCCGAACTTGGGCAATGCGCGCTCCTGCATCAAGAGGGCTTGACCATACCTTGCCCGCGCGTTTGGCCGCAAGCCCAGCGGCCGGCGGCAGGGAAAACAACTAGCGGCGCAGGGACGCCGCATCCCTATGCTGCGGCACCGAAAGCCCGATCCACTCAAGCCACAAGCCGCCCGTGAAAAAGTATTCCTCTGTCTTGTTCAAGACCCAAAACTTGGCCTTGTTGGTCGCCTCGGCGGCCTACGCTCTGGCTGCCCTGCCCCATGCGCAGGCGGCCGAACCCGCTGCGCCGGCGGCCTCGGCCGCCGCATCGGCGCCGCTCAGCAAATGGCAGGTCAACCAGCCACCCGGCCCATCGCGCCAGATTGACATCGACACCCGTAGCGGCACCTGGATGAGCGTGGACGTCAGCCCGGACGGCAAACAAGTCGTGTTTGATCTGCTCGGCGATCTCTATCTGATGCCCATCGAGGGCGGCGAAGCGCGCGCGCTGACGCATTCGATTGCCTGGGAGCAGCAGGCGCGCTTTTCGCCCGACGGCAAACGCCTGGCTTTTCAGAGCGACGCCGGTGGTGGCGACAATATTTGGGTAATGAATGTCGACGGCACGGGCGTGCGCGCCGTCACCAACGAAGACTTCCGCCTGCTCAACAACCCGGTCTGGCACCCCAGCGGCAAATACATTGCCGCCCGCAAGCATTACACCGGCACCCGTTCGGCCGGCTCGGGCGAAATCTGGCTCTATCACCTGGACGCGACCGCGGCCACCAACAAGGGCGTGCAGCTGAACGAGAAGCCGAATTGGCAAAAGGATCTGGGCGAGCCGGCTTTGTCGCCGGACGGCAAGTTCCTCTACTACTCGCACGACAGCACGCCCGGCCGCTATTTCGAGTACAACAAGAACTCCAACGGCGAGATCTTCAAGATCTTCCGCCAGGACCTCAGCGACGGCAGCGTCGAGCCCTTTGTGCAAGGCCCGGGCGGGGCCATCCGCCCCACGCCGTCGCCCGACGGCAAATACCTTGCTTTTGTGCGCCGTGTACGCAACCAAAGCACCTTGTTCCTGAAGGACTTGAAGACCGGTGTTGAGCTCGCCGCCTGGGGCGAGCTGGAGCGCGACCTGCAAGAGAGCTGGTCGATCAACGGGGTCTATCCGGCCTTTGCCTGGACGCCCGACGCCAAGCAGATCGTCGTCTGGGCCAAGGGCAAACTCTGGCGGGTCGACCCCTTCAAGAGCAGCGCGGTCGAAATCCCCTTCCATGTTAAGGATCAGCGCGAGATCCGCGAAGCGCTGCGCCAGCCGCAAGTGGTGGCGCCGGATCAGTTCGCCGTCAAGCAGCTGCGCTGGGTCACAGTGGCGCCGGGTGGTGGCAGCGCCGTCTATTCGGCACTCGGCCAGCTTTATCTGAAGGACTTGCGAGCCGGCCAGGACGCCGCACCCCGTCGCCTGACCAAGCAGCAAGACGCCTTCGAGTTCTTCCCCAGCTTTTCACGCGATGGGCGTGAGCTGGTATTCGTAACCTGGAACGACGACAAGCTGGGCAGCGTGCGCAAGCTTGATCTGGCCAGCGGCCGCGAGACCGTGATCACGAAGAAGCCGGGCAAATACCTGGCGCCCAAGTTCTCGCCCGACGGCAAGCGCGTCGTCTACAGCAAGGTCAAGGGCGGCTACCTGACCACGCCTTGGCATGGGCTGGACAACGGCATTTTCATCGCCGCTGCCGACGGCCAAGGCGAGCCGCTGCGCATTGCCAAAGAAGGCGAGGCGCCGCAATTCGGCGCCAGCAATGACGCGGTGTTTGTCAGCCGCTTCAGCATCAGCAACGAGGTCGATGCGCGCCGCGCGCTCTGGCGTATCGACTTGAAAGACCGCAGCGAGACCGAAGTCGCCCGCGGCGAGTTCGTCAGCGACTACAGCGTCTCGCCGGACGGCCAGTGGTTGGGCTTTGTCGAGCGCTCGCATGCCTATGTGATCCCGCTGCCCCTGGCCGGCAAGACCATCACCGTAAGCCCCAAGATGGACGCGCTGCCGGTGCGCCAGCTTGACGGTTTGGCCGGCGAAAACATGCAGTGGAGCGGCAACAGCCAAAGCGTGCTGTTCAGCTATGCCGATGAGCTGTTCAGCGCCACGCTGGCCGACGCCTTCGCGCCCATCCGCGTGGATGCCGACGGCAAGCCGCTGCCCGGCAGTTTCAAGGCAGCCGACGTGCAAAAAGCCGGCCGCAAGATCGGCTTCAGCCAAGCCAGCGACAAACCACTTGGCCGCATCGCCATCACCGGCGCGCGCATCGCGACGATGAAGGGTGATGAGGTGATTGAGGACGGCGTCATCCTGGTCGAGGGCAACCGCATCGCAGCGATCGGCGCGGCCGCACAGGTCAGCATTCCGGCCGACGCCAAGCGGGTGGACGCCAAGGGCAAGACCATCATCCCCGGTCTGATTGACGCCCATTGGCATGGCGGCATGGGCGAGCACGAGATCATTCCGCAGCAAAGCTGGATCAACTATGCCTCGCTGGCCTTTGGCCTGACCACCATCCACGACCCATCGAACCGCAACGGCGACATCTTCACGCAGGCCGAAATGCAGCGTGCTGGCCTGGTCACCGGCCCGCGCATCTATTCGACCGGCTCGATTCTGTACGGCGCCAAGGCCGGCGTCACCGCGCTCGTCAACAGCCTTGACGATGCCATCGTTCACCTGAAGCGCCAGCAAGCGGCCGGCGCCATCAGCGTGAAGAGCTACCAGCAGCCGCGCCGCGAGCAACGCCAGCAAGTGGTGGAGGCGGCGCGCCAGACCGGCATGATGGTGGTGCCCGAAGGCGGCTCGCTGTTTCAGCTCAATATGAGCATGATCGTGGACGGCCATACCGGCATCGAGCATGCCATTCCCTTGGCCGAGGTATATGGCGATGTGAAGCAGCTCTGGACGCAAACGCAGGTCGGCTACACGCCGACGCTGAATGTCGCTTATGGCGGCCTCGACGGTGAGCATTATTGGTACGCCCGCACGGAGGTCTGGAAGCACCCGCTGCTGAGCAAATACGTGCCACGCGGCCTGCTCGAGGCACGCGCGGTGCGGCGTGAAACCGCGCCCGAGGAAGACTTCAATGTGATCCGCGTGGCGCGCACCGCGACCGAGTTGCAGCGTGCCGGTGTGAAGGCCAATATCGGCGCCCACGGCCAGCGCGAAGGCCTGGGCGCACATTGGGAGATGTGGATGTTCGGGCTGGGCGGCATGACTTCGCTCGAGGCGATCCGCACCGCTACCGCCAACCCGGCGCATTACCTGGGGCTGGACAAGGACCTGGGGTCGCTGGAAGTGGGTAAATTGGCTGACCTGCTGATCATCGACGGCGATGTGCTGAAGGACATTCGGCAAAGCGACCGTATCAGCCATGTGATGCAAAACGGCCGCTTGTTCGACGTCAGCAGCATGAACGAAGTCTTGCCGCGTCAGAAAGCGCGCAAGCCCTTCTTCTTCGACGGCGCGGACGGCCGCAGCATGCCGATTGAGGACCTGGGCCACAGCCATGGGCATGACGGGGATTGAAGGCTGGGTCGTGAAGCAGGGTTGTAAAGCAGGACCGCACAATCCGCCCGCGGACTATTTTATTGATTTGATTCAATTTTGGATTTACACTCCAAGCTCGGATTGAGTCAATTGGGTTTGTCTGGAGGGCGCTGCGATGAATGCTTTTGAAGCTGGTTCGACCGGGTTGACCCGGTTCTCGGGCACCGAGTCGGGGCCGATGGGCGTGGCTCAGCAACGCCAACTCAAGCGCAGCGGCGGGCCCGACCTGCAATCCACCGAAGCGGCGGCGGCCGCGCTGCGCGGTTTCTTCAGGATTGCCCAGGCCTGGGGCCTGAGCAACTACGAGCAACAGCAACTGCTGGGCTGCGGGCGCAGTAGTTTTTTTGACTGGAAGGCAGGCCGCGTCAAGCGCGGCCTGGACGCGGCCACGCTGGAACGGCTCTCACACATCTTCGGCATCTATGCCGGCCTGCAAATCCTGTTGCCCATCCCCGAGCGCGCCGACGCCTGGATCAAGCAGCCCAATAGCGCGCCGCTATTCGGCGGCGGCACGGCGCTGGCGCGGATGCTGGCGGGCCAAGTGTCCGATTTGTTCGTGGTGCGCCAATACCTGGATGCCCAGCGCGGTGGCTGGGCTTGAACTTCCCCTCCACCGATCTGCTCTGGCTGGACTCCTGCCGCCTGCTGCCCAGCCGCTACCCGCCGATTTCGCTGTTTGAGCGGGTCGTCGATGGTGCCGATCTGGCCATCATTTTTGCGATCGAGTCACTGGGCAACCCGCGCCTGCGCGATGAAATTGGCGAGCTGAACCTGGTGCCTCGCGAACAGCGCATCAGCGGCCCCGGCTGCAGCCCCATCATGGCGGCCTTCACCCATCTGAACCCGGCCGGCAGCCGCTTCTCGGACGGCAGCT
>JADMJQ010000197.1:38210-42127 GCA_018780415.1 Roseateles sp.
ACTACGCGGCCAGCGAATTGGAAACCGCCGTGGCCGAGGTCAGCCACCACCGCGCGCTGTTCCTGGCACGCACGGCCGAGGCCGCCATTGATGTTGACTTGCGCTGCTACCGCGTCACCGTCAAGGCCTTGCTGGGCGACCTGCGCGGCCTGCAAGGCCAGGCGAGCATCGCGGCGCTGCACGAGCCCAACTCCTACGCCGCGTCACAGCCCTTTGCCGCGGCACAGCGCGCGGCCGGCCTGGCGGGCCTGGTCTATGACAGCGTGCGCCGCGCCGGCGGCCACTGTGTGGCGCTGTTCACCCCGCTGGCGACGCTGCCGCCGGCACGCCAGGCCGAACATGTAACGCTGCGCTGGAACGGCGAGCGCATCGGCGACTGGTATTTGAAGTCGGACCACCACAAGCTCTGAAACGCCACACCGAATAGGCCATGTACATCCCAAACTATCACGCCGAGAACGACCTGAACACGCTGCAGTCCTTGATCGCCGCTCACTCGCTGGGTGCTTGGGTCACGCTGGGCGCGGACGGCTTGATCGCCAACCACATCCCCTTCGTGCTGGACCGCAGCGGCGGCGAGTTAGGCACCCTGCGCGGCCATGTCGCGCGCGCCAACAGCGTTTGGCAGCGGCTCAGCCTTGAGCTGGATTCCGTGGTGATGTTCCAGGGCCCGCATGCCTACATCACGCCGTCCTGGTACCCGAGTCGGCTCAGCGACGGCAAGGTCGTGCCGACCTGGAACTATGCGGTCGTGCATGCCCACGGCCGGCCGCGCGTGATCGATGATCCGCAGTGGATGCTGCAATTACTGAACGATCTGACCGACCACAACGAGGCGGGCCAGCCGCTGCCCTGGCGCGTGGGCGACGCGCCGCCGGACTTCATTGCCAAGCTGAGCCGCGCCGTGGTCGGGATTGAAATCCCGATCCGCCGCCTTGAGGGCCGCTGGAAGCTGAGCCAGGACGAGGCCATGCCCGACCGCCTGGGCACCGTTGCCGGCCTGACCGCACTGGGCGACGCAAACTCAGCCGCACTGTCTCGCCTGGTCAGCGAGCAAATCAAATGACAAAGCCCCTCAGCGATATGACTTCCATCCGCACCCGCCGCGCCGACCTGGCCGACCTCGACGCCATCGCGCCCCTGTTTGACGCCTACCGGCAGTTTTATGAACAACAGCCCGACTTGCAGTTGGCCAGGACCTTCATCGAAGCACGGCTGCAAAAGCACGAGTCCATCATCACTCTGGCCCTGACCGGCGACGGGCAGGCGGTCGGTTTTTGCCAGCTCTACCCGAGCTTTTGCTCGGTCGAGGCCGCGCCCATCTACACGCTCTATGACTTGTTCGTGAGCCCCCCAGCCAGGCGCAGTGGCGCCGGCCAAGCCCTGCTCTTGGCTGCCCATGGGCTGGCGGCAGAGGCCGGCATCGCCAGGCTGGACCTGACCACCGCCAAGACCAATCTGGCTGCGCAAGCGCTGTACGAGTCCTTGGGCTGGGTCAGGGACGAGATCTTTTTCGCCTACAACAAGCGCGTCTAGCTCCCCCAAAAGCGCGCCCTATCAATCAACAAACAACAGCGCCGGGCTTTCCAGCTGAGCGCGCACCGCCTGGATGAATTGCGCCGCGACCATGCCGTCCACCACCCGGTGATCGAACGAGGACGATAGATTCATCATCAGGCGCCCGACCACCAGGCCGCCGCGCATCATCGGCCGCTCGACAATCTTGTTGACGCCGACGATAGCCACCTCGGGGTGGTTGATGACCGGCGTGCTGACGATGCCGCCCAGCGCACCCAGGCTGCTCAGGGTCAGCGTCGAGCCGCTCAGTTCGTCGCGGGTGGCGCGACCCGTGCGAGCGACCTCGGCGAGCCGCTTGATCTCGGCGGCGCATGACCATAAATCCAGGTTCTGGGCATGGCGCAAGACCGGTACCATCAGGCCCGCATCGGTCTGCGCGGCCACGCCCAGATGCACGTCGCGGTAACGCGTCAGCACACCGGCTTCGTCATCGAGCCGCGCATTGACCTGCGGAAAATCGGCCACCGCCCGGGTGATGGCACGCACCAGCAAAGGCAGCACCGTCAGCTTGCCGCGCGTGCCCCCCCAGCGGCTGTTGAGCTGTTCGCGCAAGGCCTCCAGCTCGGTGACGTCCACTTCTTCCACATAGCTGAAATGCGGGATCCGGCGCTTGGACTCCTGCATCTTCTGGGCAATCTTGCGGCGCAGGCCGGTGATCTTGATCACTTCATCGGCGGCCATTGCCTGGCGCACCGCGGGGGTGGGCGTGGGCGCAGCCACCGCAGGCAATGGCTGCGGTTTGATGCCGTCCAGGTCCGCGTGCATGATGCGTCCGCCTGTCCCGCTAGGCCGCAGCTGGGTCAAGTCGATGCCTAACTCCCAAGCACGCCGGCGCACCGAGGGCGAGGCGATCGGCTTGCCACCGAGGCCTAGGTCTTGCGGACTGTGCGGAGTCGGCCTTGGTGCGAGGGCGAAGGCGGGAGCGGGGGCAGGGGCGACAACGGTAGCGGCGAGTGGCGGCACAACGGGCGCGGCTTCAATGACCGCTGCAGCACCCTCCCCGGCCACCTCGATGCGCACCAGCTCCGCGCCCACCCGCATCACCTCGCCCGCTTCGCCGCCCAGCGCCAACACCTTGCCATGCACCGGCGAGGGAATCTCCACCGTGGCCTTGTCGGTCATCACATCGGCGAGGATTTGGTCCTCGCTGATGAGGTCGCCGACCTGCACGCGCCAGGCCACCACTTCGACCTCGACAATGCCTTCGCCGATGTCCGGCATCTTGATGGTGTGGATAGTCATCGTCACTTTTCCATGGCTCGTTGCAAGGCGGCGGCCACGCGGGCCGGGCCGGGGAAATAGTCCCATTCCTGGGCATGCGGGTAAGGCGTGTCCCAGCCGGTGACCCGCTCGATCGGCGCTTCCAGGTGATAAAAACAATGCTCTTGCACCAGCGCCACCAGTTCGGCGCCGAAGCCGCTGGTGCGCGTGGCCTCGTGCAGCACCACGCAGCGACCGGTCTTTTTGACCGAGTTGACGATGGCCGCCAAATCGAGCGGCCAGATGCTGCGCAGATCGATGATCTCGGCGTCGATACCCGTCTCCTTGGCCGCGGCCTCGGCCACAAACACCATGGTGCCGTAGGTGATCACCGTCAGATCTCGCCCCGGGCGGAACAACGTCGCTTGGTCCAGCGGCAGGCTGTAATAGCCTTCCGGCACCAGACCCAAGGGGTGACTGGACCAGGGCGTCGAAGGTCGGTCGTGATGGCCATCAAAGGGGCCGTTATAGAGCCGCTTGGGTTCCAGGAATATCACTGGGTCGTCACATTCGATGGCGGCAATCAAGAGGCCTTTGGCGTCATAAGGATTGGTCGGCATCAGGGTGCGCAGGCCGCAGACATGGGTGAACAGCGCCTCGGGACTCTGGCTATGGGTCTGGCCACCGTAGATGCCGCCGCCGCAAGGCATGCGCAAGGTCAACGGTGCAGTGAAGTCACCGGCCGAGCGGTAGCGCAACCGCGCCGCTTCGGAAACGATCTGGTCAGAGGCCGGGTAGAAGTAGTCGGCGAACTGGATCTCGGCCACCGGCCGCAGGCCATAGGCGCCCATGCCGACGGCCACACCGACGATGCCGCCCTCAGAGATCGGCGCATCGAAGACGCGCTGGTCACCGTACTTTTTTTGCAGGCCATCGGTGCAACGAAACACGCCGCCGAAATAGCCCACGTCCTGGCCGAACACCACCACATCGGGGTCTCGCGCCAGCATCACGTCCATGGCCGAGCGCAGCGCCTGGATCATGGTCATCGGGACTCTGTTTTCTGACTCGGTCATTCTCTGCCTCCAAAGCGGCGCGCTTCATTCATCTGCTGCTGCAAATGCGCCGGCATGTCCTTG
>JADMJQ010000117.1:0-29903 GCA_018780415.1 Roseateles sp.
ACTGCAAGCCCATCACCGGCGAGATCACCTACGGCCTGGAACGGCTGGCGATGTATTTGCAGGGCGTCGAGTCGGTCTATGACTTGGAGTACACACCCGGCTTGAAATATGGCGATGTGTTCCATCAGAACGAGGTTGAGCAGTCGACCTATAACTTCGAGCACAGTGACGTCGAGTTTCTGCTGACCGCGTTCGCGGCGCATGAGACGCAGTCCAAGCATTTGATGAGTCAGCAGCTGGCGCTGCCCGCCTATGAGCAACTGCTCAAGGCCGGGCACAGCTTCAATCTGCTTGACGCCCGCGGCGCGATCAGCGTGACCGAGCGCGCCGCCTATATCGGCCGCATCCGCAATCTGGCCCGTGCCGTCGCGCAGGGCTATCTGGACAGCCGTGCCCGCCTGGGCTTCCCGATGGCGCCCAAAGCCTGGAGCGATGAAGTCCTGGCCCAGATCGAAAAGAAAGCAAAGGCCGCCTGAACCATGAGCGCCAATAACAAGAACCTACTGATTGAATTGTTCGTCGAAGAGCTGCCGCCCAAGGCGCTTAAAAAGCTCGGCGAGGCCTTTGCCGGCGTGCTGGTCGAGAGTCTGAAAGCGCAAGGCCTGGTCGGCCCGACGGCAGTCGCCACCGCGATCGCGACGCCGCGCCGCCTCGGCCTGCATCTGAGCGATGTGGCGGCCAAGGCGGCCGACCGCGCGGTGCAACAAAAGCTGATGCCGGTGGCGGTGGCGCTGACGGCCGACGGCCAGGCGACGCCGGCACTGCTGAAGAAGCTCGCCAGCGTCGGCGCCGATGCGTCGGTGCTGCCGCAACTGAAGCGCGCCATGGATGGCAAGGCCGAGGCGCTGTTCTTGGATCTGCTGCTGCCCGGCGCCACGCTGGCCGAGGGTCTGCAAAAAGCCTTGGACGAGACGCTGGCCAAGCTGCCTATCCCCAAGGTCATGACCTATCAGCTCAGCGATGGTTGGAGCGATGTGAAGTTTGTGCGCCCGGCCCATGGCATCGTCGCCTTGCATGGCGAGGACGCGATTGCCGTTCAGGCGCTGGGTCTGCAATCCGGCCGCACCACACGGGGCCATCGCTTCGAGTCGCAAGTCGATTTGTTAACGATCACCAGCGCCGACAGCTACGCCGAGCAGATGCGCGAGCAGGGCGCGGTGATCGCCGGCTTTGCCGAGCGTCGCGCTGAAATCAGCCGTCAGCTCACCGCCGCTGCGGCCGTGCAGGGTCTGAAGCCGATTGATGACGAGGCCTTGCTGGACGAGGTCACCGGCCTGGTTGAACGCCCGAATGTGCTGAGCTGCCGGTTTGAAAAGGAGTTCCTGGCCGTGCCGCAGGAATGCCTGATCTTGACGATGAAGGCGAACCAAAAATACTTCCCGCTGCTGGACTCGGCTGACAAGCTGACGAGCCAGTTCTTGGTGGTCAGCAATATCAGCCCGGCCGACGCCAGCGCGGTGATCCAGGGCAATGAGCGGGTCGTGCGCCCGCGCCTGGCCGACGCCAAGTTCTTTTTCGACCAGGACCGCAAGAAGACCTTGGAATCCCGCGTGTCGGGTCTTGCCAAGGTGGTCTATCACGGCAAGTTGGGCAGCCAGGGCGACCGGGTCGAGCGCGTGCGCTTGATTGCCAAGGCGATCGCCGAGCAATTGGGCGGCGGCGCCTTGACGGCCCAGGTCGACCAGGCCGCGCAGCTGGCCAAGTCCGACCTGCTGACCGATATGGTCGGCGAGTTCCCCGAGCTGCAAGGCATCATGGGCGGCTATTACGCCCGCCATGAGGGCCTGAGCGAGGCGGTGGCCTTGGCCATCGAGGACCATTACAAACCGCGCTTTGCCGGCGACGAATTGCCGCGCAATCAGGCGGGCCTGGTGGTAGCCCTGGCCGACAAGCTGGAGACGCTCGTCGGCATGTTCGGTATCGGCCAGTTGCCAACCGGCGACAAGGACCCGTTCGCGCTGCGCCGCCATGCCCTGGGCCTCGTGCGCATGCTGAGCGAGCGGGCCGGCACCTTGAGCCTGGACGCCTTGATCGCGGCTGCGCTGCCGGCCTTTGGCGCGCTGATCAAGGACCCGACCGTGGCCTTGAGCGAGTTCATCTTCGACCGCCTGTCCGGCGCGCTGCGCGAGCAGGGCTATAGCGCCCAAGAGGTCGACGCGGTGCTGGCGCTGAAGCCGCAGCGTCTGGCCGATGTAGGGGCCCGCTTGAGCGCGGTGCGCGCCTTTACGGCGTTGGACGAGGCCGCCTCGCTGGCCGCCGCCAATAAGCGCATCGGCAATATTTTGAAGAAGAGCGAGCAGGCGGTGGAGGCGAAGGTCGACGCGGCGCTGCTGTTGGAGCCGGCCGAGAAACTGCTGGCCGGTGCCTTGGCGCAGGTGCAGCCTCTCAGTGACGCTTGCTTCCATAACGGCGAATATGCGGCCTCGCTGCGTGAATTGGCGACGCTCAAAGCGCCGGTCGACGCCTTCTTTGACGGCGTGATGGTGAATGCCGAGGACGCTGCCCTGCGCGCCAATCGGCTGGGGCTGCTGAAGACGCTGCACGAGGCGATGAACCGGGTTGCCGATTTGTCACGCCTGGCCAGCTGAACCACAAGGACGATTGATTGATGCGTACCGACCACAGCCACTTGATGAAGCTCGTCATATTGGGGCGCGACGGCACGCTCAATCTCTACCGCGACGACCATGTCAAAGCGGTTGAGGAGCTGCAGCCGCTGCCCGGCGCGCTGGAAGCGGTGGCGCGGCTCAACCAGGCCGGCTGGCACACGGTGCTGGCCACCAATCAGCCCGGCATCGGCCGCGGCTTGTTGGACATGGCCTCGCTGACCGCTATCCACATCCGCCTGAATCAGCTGTTGGCGGAAAAAGGCGGGCGCCTGGACGCGGCCTTCTTTTGCCCGCATACGCCGGAAGAGGGCTGCGACTGCCGCAAGCCGCTGCCGGGCATGTTGACGCAGATCGGTGAGCGCTTCGGCGTTGACCTTGCCAACGTCCATATGGTGGGCGCCTCGCTGCGTGATCTGCAAACCGCGCAAGCGGCCGGCTGCATCCCGCATCTGGTGCGCAGCGAGCGCTTGGGCGACCTGGACGAACAGCAAATGGCCGCCTTGGTGGAGTTGGTGCCCGGCGCCAAGCTGCATGCCAGCCTGAGCGCGTTTGCCGAGGGCCTGATCAACACCGAGCGTCGCAACAAGGCCGAGGCCCGCGGCGAACCCCTTTTGCCCCCGAATACTGGTCCTGGAGACCTGAACTGATGTCATCTTTGCTCGCTGCCTTTCGATCCGTTCTGTTCGTGCTGTTTTTGATCGTCACCGTCATCCCTTGGGCAACGGCGGTGTTGTTGATCTCCATCGTCGCCAAGGGTGACCGGGTTTACTGGGCCTGCGCCGCTTGGCTGCGGCTGGCGATTTACGGCGCCCGAGCTATCTGCGGCGTTGAATGGCGCATGCATGGGTTGGAGAACCTGCCGAGCGCGGCCGATACCAAGTCGGCGGTGATTCTGCTGTCAAAGCATCAAAGCACCTGGGAGGCTTTTGCCTATCCGGCGCTGATGTCGCATCCGCTCGCCTATGTGTTCAAGCGCGAGCTGCTCTATGTGCCGTTTTTCGGCTGGGCGATGGCGCGCATGGACATGATCCATATTGACCGCAGCAAGCGTTCGCAGGCCTGGAACAAGGTCGCCGCCCAGGGCAAGCGGCTGGCGGCGATGGGTCATTGGGTGATCATGTTCCCCGAGGGCACGCGGATTGCGCGCGGCCAAAAGGGCGAGTACAAGTCCGGCGGCAGCCGTTTGGCGATTGAAACCGGCGTGCCCATCGTGCCCATCGCCGCCACGTCGGCACGTTGCTGGCCGCGCAAGAGTTTTCTGCTGCGCCCCGGCGTGGTGGACATCTCGTTTGGCCCGCCGATTGCGCCGCAAGGTCGTGAACCGGTCGAGCTGATGCGCGAGGTGGAGGGCTGGATCGAGGCCGAGATGCGCAGGCTTGATCCAGAAGCCTATACCTGACCGATGCTGAAGCGACTCGCCCAGCTGTCTCTGTTCGGCGCCGAGCCGCCGGCAGCTGTGCCGAGTTCGGTCAGCCCACCCAGCCCGCATTTGGCTTTGCAGATGGGCGGCCACCATGTGGCCTATGAATTGAGACGGGCGCGCCGGCGCAGCATTGGTTTTGTGGTCGGCAGCGAAGGCCTGCGGGTCAGTGCACCGCGTTGGTTGCCGCAGGCCGATATCGAGCGCGCACTGCTGCAAAAGTCGGACTGGATTTTGCGCAAGCTGCTCGAACAGACGGAGCGCGCAAGGCGTGTCGAGGCGGCCCGCATCGAGTGGCGCGATGGCGGTATGTTGAAGTTGCTGGGCCGGCCGGTCTGGCTGCGTCTAGACCCGGTCCTGAGCGGTGTTCGGCTGGATGAATCGGGCAGCTTGGTGCTGCTGGGCCTGCCGCTGAGTGCGACCGAAGCCCAGATCCGAGACGCTGTGCAGGCCTGGCTTAAACGCCGTGCTAAGTCAGTGTTCGAGCCGCGCTGCCAGCATTTTGCGCAGGCCTTGGGCGTGCAAATGACGCAGCTGCGCCTGAGCTCGGCCCAGACCCGCTGGGGCAGCGCCAGCATCGACGGCACGATACGGCTGAACTGGCGGCTGATTCACTTTGCGCCGGACATCATCGACTACGTGGTCGCGCATGAGTTGGCCCATCTGCGCGAGATGAATCACAGTGCGCGCTTCTGGGCCGTGGTCGCTTCGGTGCTGCCCGACTATCAGGTCGCGCGCGGCCATCTGCGCGATGAATCCATCATCGCCGAGTGAATTTCAAACCGCTCCCACTTAAGGGGGGGTTGTTGATCGGTGAGGGCCCACGCACACTGCGCGCACTAGCTGTCATCACCTGCATCAGGAGTCTGCACGGCGCAGATTCGCTCCAGCGTCAAGCTGGAGTCAGATGCCATAAAAAGGGCCGAGAACCCGTCGTCGCTCAGTGCTGCAAAGCGCTGCTCGACGACGGTTTTTTTTCGTCCGCCCTAGCGCATCAAACGGTCGTGAAGCGGTAGATGCCGTCGCTGCCGAGGCCGCGCCTCAGGCGTCCGCTCAGCCACAAGGCGTTCAGATGCGCGACCGACTCGCCCATCGCAAACGTGGTCTGGTGCAAATCGAGCTTGCGTTTGAACATCAGCTCCAGCAGCTCGGCCGCGTGGCAGGGCTTGGCGGCGCAGGCCTGCTCGACCTCGGCCAACCGCTCGGCATGATGTTCTTGCAATTGATCCACGCGGGCATGCAGGCCGATGAAGGGCTTGCCATGCGAGGGCAGCACCAGGCTGTCGGCCGGCAGGGCCAACATGCGCTTCAGCGAGTCCAAGTACAGCGTCAAGGGGTCGGCCTCGGGCTCCACGTCGACGACCGATACATTGGTGGAGATGCGCGGCAGCACCATATCGCCGGAGATCAAGAGCCCCAGGTTTGGGCAATGCAGGCTGATGTGCTCCGGCGCATGGCCATAGCCGGTGTGGCAAACCCAGTCGTGCGCGCCGATCTTGAGGATCAGGCCGTCCATCAGGCGGCGAAAGCTGCTGGGCACGGCCGGCACCATGCTGGGGTAATAGCTGGCGCGGCCGCGGATCTTGGCCAGCGAGTCTTCGTCGGTCAAGCCATGACTGGCAAAGAAGGCCGCCGCCGCTGCGCCGCCCATGCCCACGGTCGAGCCGCTGGCCAAGCGGGCGAGGTTGTAGTCGGTGGCGCTGATGGACAAACGACACTGCCATTTTTCGGTCAACCAGGCTGCCAGTCCCATGTGATCGGGGTGAAAGTGCGTGACGATCACGCGCAGCACCGGCAGGCCGTCTAGGTGGCTCGCAAACACCTGCTCCCAGTTGGCTTTGGTCCCTTCGTTGGCGACACCGCAGTCGACGATGGCCCAGCCGTCCTGGCCGTCTACATGATCACGCAGCAACCACAAATTGATATGGTCCAGCGCAAACGGCAGGCCCATGCGCAACCAGCGCACGCCGGGTGCAATCTCCAGCACGCCGCCGGCAGCGGGCAGGGCGTCGCCCAAAGGGTAATGAAGTTCTGACTCGCGGGGATTGGCCATGTAGACTTCCGTTTACGTTAACGTCATTGAAGCGCCCAGTTTAGCCATGAGTACCGAAGCCAGCGCCGCCCCATCGGCCGAAAGTGCCGCCCGCTTGTTCACCATCACCGAGCTGGCGGCCGAGTTCGACATCACGCCGCGGGCGATTCGCTTTTATGAGGACATGGGCTTGTTGGAGCCGTCGCGCTCGGGCCGCAACCGCGTCTACACCCACCGCGACCGCACCCGGTTGAAGCTGACGCTGCGCGGCAAGCGCCTGGGGCTGACGCTGCAGGAGATCAAGCAGTTGGTCGATATGTATGACGCGTCCAGCGGTGCGGCGCCGCAGCTGAAGGCTTTTTTGCAGGTCTTGCAGCAGCACCGCCATGCTTTGGAGCAGCAGCTCGATGACATCGAGATCACACTGGCCGAAATCAACCAACACGAAGAACGGTGCCTGAGTCTGCTCGGCGAGCGCGATAGGGCCCGCTGAGCAACTCACTTCAATCCCGCAAGGCCAGGATCGGCCGCATCGCCAGCGCCGCCAAACCATGGCGCAAGCTCGCCAACAGCGTCACCGTCAACAGCCCAGCCAGGGCCAGCAAGGCCGGCCAGGCGCCCAAGTGCACGCGGTCGGCAAACTGCGCCAAATAGCGCTCGCCCAAGTACCAGGCCAGCGGCAAGGCCAGCAGCGCCGCACAAGCCAGCAAGGCGGCGAACTCGCGCAGCGGCTGTTTCAACGCCTGCGCGCCGGAGGCCCCGTGCAGCTTGCGCAGCACAATTTCCTTGGCGTGGCGCTGCACCAGATAGGCCGCCAAGGCGTAAACGCCAAAGCCGGCCAGGGCCAGCGCCAGCAGGCCGCAGGCGCTGACCATTTGACCGATGCGCAGATCGGACTGGTAGGCGGCCATCAAGCTTTCTTGGGCCCTCTCAAAGGCCAGCGGCTCTTGGGGGAAATAGCGGGTCCACACGGGTAAAAGCGTGGCTTCGGCCTGGCTACCCGGGCGCAGGCGCAGATTGAGCACCGGCCGGGCGCCGCCCAAGTTCAAGGCGTCGCCTTGCAGCAAGAAGGCATGGGGCCGGGCCGCTTCGCGGGTGCTCTCCAGGACTTGCTGCGGCACGACGGCCACGACCTGCCAAGTGTTCTCGCTCTGCTGCAAACCGGTCATCACATAGCTGAGCGTCTGGCCCAAGGCCTGTTCCGGGCTGGCCCAGCCCAGCGCGCGCATGGCGGGCTCATCAAGCACCAAGCCGCCTTGAGGCGCGGCGTCGAGCCGGCCGGCCAGCAAGGGGATTTTGTAGAGGCCAAAGAAGGCGGCGTCCACGTAGTTGAAGCGCAGCTTGGCGCGGTGCTCAGCCCGCTTGAAGTCGGCGTTACGGTCCATGAAGACATTGCCGGGCACGCTGTCGCTCCAGGCCAGCGCTTGCACCTCCGGGTGCTGGCGCAGCGCCCGGTGCAAGTCTTCGGCCTGCTGTCGGCTGGCCTCGGGCGGCAGGCGCAGGGCCAGCACGCCCGCGGGGGAAAAACCCAGCTCACGGGTCAGGACATGGCGATTTTGTGCGGCCAATATCAGCGCCAAGCAAGTCACCAAAAGTGCCAGACCAAACTGCAGCGTGGTCAGGCCTCGGCGTAGCCAGCGCCCACCTTCGCCCTCGCTGGCTTGGCGGCCTTGCAGCGCCGGGGCGGCCTGCATGCGCCAAGCCAACCAGGCGGGGTAGATGCACACCAACAAGGCCAAAATCATGCAGGCCAGACCTAAAGCGGCCAGCGGCGCCATCTGTAGCAAGCTGTCGGGCAGCGGCACTTGCAAGGCGTCTGCCGCCCAAGGCAGGCCCAGCCAGGCCAGCAACAGAGCCGTACCAGCCGCCAAGGCGATGCTCAGCTGCGCTTCGACCGCAAATTGCAATAGCAGCCGCGGCGGGCTCAGCCCCAAGCTTTTGCGCACCGCAATCTCGCGCTGGCGGCTGAGGGTGCGCACGCTGCTGAGGTTGACGCAGTTCATCAACGCCAGGCACAGCAGCAGGCCGGCGACGCCGCCCAGCGCGCTCAGCACCGTCATGCGCTGCTTGCCGGCGCGGCCCTCGAAGGGCAGCTGCGTGATCGGCAGCGCGCGCATAAAGGCCGCCTTGCGCCCGCCGGCGGTCCAGTCGGCGGGCAGCTGTGCCATCACCGGGCTGTGGTCCAGCAGGCTTTGCGCGATGGCGCCCACCTGCTCGGTGCTGGCTCCGGGCGCCAGGCGCGCGAAGACCTGGCCGCTGATCTGGAACCAGGCGCTGCGGGTTTCCTCATCGATGCCGGCCACCGGCGAATCGAAGCCGACAAAGGCTTCGGCCCGCAACAGGCTGCGCGAGCTGGGCTGGGGCAAGATCGCGGCGACGGTGAGCCTGTGCTCGCCAATATCGAGGCTGCGGCCCAGCGCCGTAGCACTGCCGAACAAGCGCTGCGCCAATGCCTCGGTCAAGGCGATGGTGTCGGGCCGGCTCAGGGCCGCCGTCAAGTCACCCTGCAGCGAGCGCAGATTGAACAGCTCGACCAGGCTGGCGTCGGCCGCCGTCACCGTCGCGCGCAGCCTCCGCTCGCCCTGGCGCAGGGTCAGCGTGTCGTCGGAAATGCGCGTCAGCAAATTCAGCGGTGCCTTGGCCTCTTGCAAGGCCTGCTTGAACACAAAGGGCGCGCCCAGGAACCAATCTTCTTGGCGGCCTGGCATATTGCCGTGGAAGTCTATCAACACGATGGTCTCGGGCTCTTGCAGCGCCGGGTCGGGGTGGAGCCGCTCGCCCAGCAATACGGCCAGCAAATAGCAAACGGCCATGGCCAGCGCCAAGCCTAGGATCAATACGGACGAGGTCAACGGCTCGCCGCGCAAATGGCGCCAGCTGAACCGGAGTGCTTTGAAAATCACGGCAAACCCTTTCATACCGCCAGCGCGTCGACCAGGATGCGGCCGTCCAGCAGTCGCAGGCAGCGATTGGCCTGCGCCGCGTGCGCGGGCGAGTGCGTGACCATCACCAGCGTCGTGCCTTCCTGGTTGAGCTCGCGCAAGATGCGCATCACCTCCTCGCCCTGGGCGCTGTCAAGGTTGCCGGTGGGCTCGTCGGCCAGCAACAGCGCCGGGCGCGAGACGATGGCGCGGGCGATCGCGGCGCGCTGCTGTTGGCCGCCCGAGAGTTGCGAGGGCCGGTGATTGGCGCGGTGGTCTATCCCTAAGCGTTGCATCGCGGCATCCACCCGGCCCGCGTGTTCGGCCACTGGTACGTCGCTATATTCGAGTGCTAACTCGATGTTCTCACGTACCGTCAAATCGTCGATCAGGTTGAAGCTCTGGAACACAAAGCCGATGCGGCCGCGCCGCAGCCGACTCAATTGGCGCTCGCTCCAGCCGCTGACGTTCTGACCGTCAAACCAATACTCGCCGCTGCTGGGCGCGTCGAGCAGGCCCAGGATGCTCAAGAGGCTGGACTTGCCGCAGCCCGACGGGCCGGTGATGGACAGGTACTCGCCCGCTTCGATCTGCAGGTCGATCTGGTTCAGCGCGGTGGTTTCGATTTCTGCTTGGGTGTGCAGCTTGCTCAGATTCTTCAGTTGGATCATGGCTTTCTTCTCCTCGAATTTCGGTGGGTTCAATCAAGACTTCAGATTCAATGTTTTGGCTTCGCCGTAGGGGCGCACCTTGGACGTGATCACGCGCTCGCCCGCAGCCAAGCCGTCCAGCACCTCGATGCGGCCGGCGGCGCGCCGGCCCAGGCGCACGCTGCGGCGCGTGGCCGATTGGCTGTCAGCGCTCAGCACATAGACCCAGGCGCCGCCGCTGTCGGCGTAGAAGGCGCCGTCGGCCAGCAAACGCGCTTGCGCCGGCGACCCCAGGCGAATGCGGGCGTCCAGGCTCTGGCCGGCCTGCAGCGCGGGCGGCATCTCCTGGGTGAACTCCAGCTCGACCCCGAAGCGGCCGTCCTTGACCTGGGGCAGGCGCTGCGACACCGCCAGGGGCCAGGTCTTGCCTGCGGCCTCCAGGCTGGCGGTCAGGCCGGTCTGCACGCGCGCCAGATAGAACTCATCGACATTGCCGCTGAGCTTGAAGCGGGCGATGTCGTCGATGCGGCCGAGCCGGTCGCCCGGCTTGACCGAGCTGCCGACCTGCAGCGTGAAGCCGCTGAGCTGGCCGTCGCGCGGCGCACGGGCCGCCAGCCCCGAGGCCGCCCGTCTCACCACGGCCAGCCCCTCGCTCAAGCCCTTGACGGCGCGCTCCATCTCGGCGACCGCCTGCTCGCGGGTGCGCAGCTCGGTGTTGCCGTCCTCCTTGGCCTGGGCCAACAGGCGCTGTTGCTGGGCCAGCCTCAAGCGCGCGTCCTCCAGCACCGCGTTGGATACAAAGCCCTGGGCCGCCAGACCTTGCTGGCGCCTGAGGTCGTTCTCGGCCTTGTTCAGCTCGTGCGCCAGCGTGCTGACGTCACGCCGCTGCATCGCCATGGCGCTGGCCAGCGCCGTGCGCTGCATCGCCAAATTGGCCTGCTGCTGGGCCACCTCGGACGCGCGCTGCAAGACCTCTTGCTCACGCTGCGGGTTGGACAAGCGGTAGAGCAGGGCACCCTCTTTGAGCATGTCACCATCGCGCACCAGCACCGCATCGACACGGCCGCTCTCGGTCGCGTCCAGCAGCACCTGGTGGGCCGGCACGACCTGGGCGCGCAAGACCAGCTCATCCAGGAACAGGCCGTCGGTAACCGTCGAGATGCTCAGTTCGCTCAGCGGCACGCTCAGGCCGCGCGGCACGCTCAGGTAGAGCGCTGCGGCGACCAGTGCCACGCCCGTAACAACAGCCGCCCAGCGCAGCCGGCGCGCATATTTGTTGACGGGCAAGGCCCGGTCCATGGCGGCCCCGCTGATGGCCGCATCGGGGCGCAGATTGTGGAGATTGGCATTCGCAGCTGAATTCATGCCTGAGTGATTGCAAATGCCGTGCCATGCACGCAGGCCCCTGTTGATGCCGGGAGGGGCTCGCCACTGTCCGGTTCCGGACAGTCGGCGTGGGCGGCCTGGTCGGTTCCGGACAGCGTGCGCTGCTACGCTGTCGGCCATGGCAATTTTGATTCTTGACGACGACCCCGATGTTGGCACCGCCGCCCGGCTGCTCTTGCAGCGCCGCTTTGGCCCGGTGCGGGTGTTGCAGCAACCGGCCGAGCTGGCCGCCGCGTTGGCGGCCGAGCCGGTGGAGCTGCTTTTGCTGGACATGAATTTCCTACCCGGCCATACCGACGGTGCACAGGGGCTGGCGCTGCTGCGGCAGGTCTTGCAGCTCGGCGCCAAGGCGCCGCGCGTCATTGTGATGACCGCCTATGCCGAGGTGAACCTGGCGGTTGCTGCCTTGAAGGATGGGGCTTTTGACTTCATCACCAAGCCCTGGGATAACCCCAAGCTGATCGCCACGGTGGCCGCTGCTCTGGCCAGCCGGCAGGCCGTCAACACGCAGCCCTCGACCCTGCTCGGCGAGTCGCGGCCCATGCGCGACTTGCGGGCCCTGATTCAAAGCGTGGCGCCGACCGAGGCCAATGTGCTGGTACTGGGCGAGATGGGCTCCGGCAAGGAGTTGGTGGCGCGCGAAATCCATGCCCAGTCCAAGCGCGCCGAGCAGACCTTTCTGGCCGTCGACCTGGGCGCCTTGAGCGAGACCACGCTGGAGAGCGAGCTGTTTGGCCACAAGCGCGGCAGCTTCACCGATGCCCGCAATGAGCGGCCCGGCCGCTTCCAGGCGGCCGAGGGCGGCACCTTGTTTTTGGATGAGGTGGCCAATCTGCCGCTGGCCGGCCAGGCCAAGTTGCTGACGGTGCTGGAACGGCGCGAGCTGACGCCCTTGGGCGCCGACCAGGCGCAGCCCATCAATGTGCGCATCGTCAGCGCCACCAATCTGGATGAGCCGGCCTTGTTTGACGCGCAGCGCTTTCGGCCCGATCTGCTTTACCGCCTGAACACCATCGTGCTGCGCGTACCGCCGCTGCGCGAGCGCCGCGACGATGTGCCGCTGCTGCTCAAACATTATCTAGACCATTACGCGGCCCAGTACGGCAAGCCACAGCGCTCTTGCAGCGCCGCGGCGCTGGCCGCCGCTCAGTCGCATGACTGGCATGGCAATGTGCGGGCGCTGCGCCATGCCTGTGAACGCGCCGTTATCTTGGCGCCGGGTGCGCAGATCGAAGCGGCCGATTTGGCTTTGCAGCATGCGGGGCCGGCGCCTGTTGCAAGCCCGGCAGCGGAGCCGGCCCCGGCACCGCTGCCACTGAGCGAGCTAGAGCGCGGCGCGCTGGTCGAGGCTATGCGCTCGGCCCAGGGCAATATCAGTCAGGCCGCGCGTCTGCTGGGCCTGAGTCGGGCGGCGCTGTACCGGCGCTTGGAAAAATATGGACTCTAGGCGGCCCTTCAGACGCTGGCCTTTGCTGGTGTGGGCGGCGCTGATGTGCGTCGGCGCGGCGCTGGCCGGCTGGCAGCATGACTCGCCGCGCTTGCTCGTGCTGGCGCTGTTGCTGCTCATCGCGGGCGGCTGCGGCGCCAGCGTGCAGCTGAGGCCGCTGCTGGCCCTGGCGGGCCGGGCCGAACTTTGCCGGCTGCCCGGCCCTGCTGAGCCCATGCCCAAGACCGAACCGATGCAGCAGCGCCTGCTGCGCCTCGAGGCCTGCTTGGAGCATGCGCCGGTGGCGCTGTGGCAGCAGCAGGGCCAGGGTCAAGTCTTGCCGCTGAACAATGCCGCGCGGCGCTTGGTGGCGCCCGGCGGCGCGCAAGACAGTGCGGAGCTGCTGGCCCGTTTGGCGCTTGCGGCGGGGCAGAGCCTTGGCCACAGCCCCTTCAGTTATGAGAGCGAGCGCGGCAGTGAACGCTGCTTGCTGGCCAGCCGCGAGTTGGTGATAGACCGGCTGCCCGAGCGGCTGCTGGCCTTGATGCCGATTGAGTCGGAGCTGGAGGCCGAGACGCTGAAGGCTTGGCGGCAGTTGGTGCATGTGCTGACGCATGAAATCATGAACTCGCTGACGCCGATTTCTTCGCTCTCGCGCAGTGCTCGCGAGCTGTTGGCCGAGCCGGCTGCCTTGGCGGCCAATCAGCAAGACCTGACCCTGGCGCTGGACACGATTGCGCGCCGGGCCGATGCGCTGGCCAGCTTTGTCGCCAACTACCGCCGTGTCAGCGAGCTGCCCGAACCCAAGCTGGCGCCCGTGCGCCTGAGCGAGCTGTTCGCGCGTCTGGAGCAAATGGTCGGGGCCGACTGGGCGACGCGTGGCGGCGCGGCCGTCTTCAGCGTCGCGCCGGCCAGCCTGACCCTGATGGCCGATGCCGGGCAGTTGGAGCAGGCGCTGCTGAACTTGTTCAAGAATGCTGCCCAGGCTTGCGGGGCCCAGGCCGACCCGCGCTTGAGCGTCACGGCCCGCCTGGTGCGCGGCGGGCGCCTCAGCATCGAGGTGCGCGACAACGGCCCCGGCGTGCCGGTCGGCCTGGAAACCGATATCTTTTTACCCTTCTTCAGCACTAAGCCGCTGGCTCGGCCGGGTGTTGCCGCAGAAGGTGGCCAGGGCATCGGTTTGGCGGTGGTCCGCAACCTGATCCACGGCATGGGCGGCAGCGTTCGCTATGTCAAGCCGGTCAGTGGAGGGGCGGCGTTTGTGTTGAGTTTTTAGGGGGCGGGTTGCAGGGCTGACCGTCCCGGCCCCACCGGGAGTTTGCGGCCATAGCAAACACTGGTCGGATCGCCGACGTACTCGCCAAAGGCGGCGATGCGTTGAAAGCCGCAGGCCTCATACAAACGCATTGCCGGCGTCTGCCTGTAGCCGGTTTCCAGCGCGAGTTCGCTGTAGCCCAGGCGAATCGCGGCCCGCTCAAGATGCGCCAGCACCGCGCGGGCAAGGCCGCTGCGGCGCTGATCCCGATGAACGTACATCCGGCGGATCTCCGCCGTGGTTTCGTTCAACGGCCGCAAGGCACCGCAGGCCAGCGGGTGAGCGTCGACATAGGCAATCACATAGACGCTGCGCGCCTGCAAGGGGGTGTTGATGGCAGGCGGGCTGTCCACTGAGAACAGCTCGGGGTACAAGGCCCTGGCGTCGATCGACGCCTCGTGCAGCAGCGCAAGCGCGTCGCTGCCTTGCGGGTCGACCTCAGCGATCGTCAGCGCTCGATGCAGCGGTGTTGACATCCGCGCTCAGGCCTCGCTGGCCGCCTGGCGCGTTGCAGCCACCGCGTCCACGGCCGCTTCGGTCAAGCGCTGCTTGCTGATACCCAAACTTGCGAATGCGCGGCTCGCGATGCTGTGTTCCTCTTGCGCGCTGGCGAGCAAGACATCGGCGCCCAGCAGGCCTCGCGCCTCGCGTAATTTGCGGGACTCGGCGAGGCGCTGCAGCAGTGCTTGGCCCGACGCTTCTGCCTCGTACAGCGCCGGTGCCGGCGCTACTCTGGCCGCTGAACCGCTGCCGGCCTGTGCCGATGGCGTTACGAGCACGCCGACGGCTTCGAGTGCTTGCGAAAATTGGGCCGCAATGGCCTGGCTGAAGGTCTCGGCATCGAGACCCAGGCGGTTGAAGGCCTGGGCGGCGCTGGGTTCCGGCAGCCTGAGTGCGGCGAGGACGAAATGCTCGGAGCCGGGCTTGACCCTGCCCGCTGCGCGAGCGCATTGCTCGGCTTCGGTGCAAAGACGGGCAATGGTTTTCGTATCCTGGAATCGGGCTTTGACTGAAGCGAACATGCGTTGTTTAGCCGTGACGGCTACCGTTGGGTTGCAAGAACGACAGCCGGCGATGCGCGGCCTGCTTGGACACTCCGAGCGCCTCCGCGATCTGGGACCAGGACCAACCTTGTTCAAGCGCCAGCGCCACAGATTGCTGCTCAAGCTCATCGGCCAGGCGGCGCAGTGCAAGCACAGCCGCAAGCGCATTGGCGGTGTCAGCCGGGTTGGGGAGCGTTTTCGGAAATGCCATGGCGTCAATGATAGTTGACGACTTATGCCTTCGTCAACATGTGCTGACGATTTGGTGGCTGATTTAGATAGAGCAGCTGGCTGCCATGAGGCTGCCTGAGTCAAGGGCCAGGCCCTGCAACTGGCCTAGCCCTCAGCCGGCGGCGCCGCCGATTGCGGCAAGCCAAAGACGCGGTCAAAGGCCCAGGTGAAGACCACGGCGTAGACAAAGAAGAAGGCCAGCACGCCCAGGTCCGCCACCAAGGCTTTCAGCAGTGAGGTGTCCAGCCACCAGGCCATGATGGGCACAAGCAGCACGACGAGCCCGCCTTCAAACCCCGTGCCATGCGCCAAGCGGCGCTTGAATGAGCGGCCTTTGACGGCCTGCCTGGCCTCCCAGCGCTCGAACCAGCCGTTGAAGACATAGTTCCAGCCGAGCGCGACGGTGGACATCAGAAAGGCCAGGCCGAGTGTGGAGCTGAAGGGCTCATTGAACATCAGCGCCAATGCGGGGCCAACAGCGGCCACGGCGAAGACTTCGTAAAGCACGGCTTGAACGACGCGACGAGTGCCGGGCTTCATGGGCTAGTCGGCGCTTTGCGGGGCACTGAAGGCCTTGCTGTAGTAACCCGACGGGTCAAAACAGCACACTCTTTTCTTGCCGGCGGCGAGCATATTGCAGGCATCGCTGACCCGCTTCGCGCGCGTCTTGGCCTGCTTGGCCGAAGTCAGCCAATGAATCCAATCGAGACGAGCCATCGCCGTACTGGCGTCCCAAGTGGCCCGAGATTCGGGGCAAGCTTGCAGAGCCGTCAGCAAGTCCGCGGGGACTGCGGGCTCCGGTTCCTGCGTCATCGCGACGACTTCAAACACAACGACGTCACCAAAATTTGCGCCTGCTTCTTTGAGCAGGGCTGCGTCGATCCGCAGCCAGTGGCTCAGTTGGCCGTCCGGCTCAAGCAAAGCCTTGAAAGCGCAGCCGTCAAGCGTGCCTTCAACGCTTGTTCGGCCACGTCGGGGCAACTTGGCGCTGGCTTCCTTGGGTAAAACCACGAATGCCCAGGAGTCGCCGTCGGCCGGCGCTTGAGGGCGTAGCAGGCGTGCGCTGAACTGGGAGGCGGTGTCTACTTGCGTCATTCTTTCAATTGCTGAAATGTGCGGAACGATCCGAGTTCTTGCTAGCGCGCCAGCATAGCGCGTGTTTTTCCTGGCGCAGCGCTGCACTGGCGGCGCTGGTGATGCTTGAGTGATCTGGGGCTTTGAGCCGCGGCCGGCAGCAAATGCCGGGCCAGCCCTATGGCTCACCCAGGCTTCTGGCGAGCTTTTGCGCCGGCGCACCGCCGCGGCGTCGGATGGTCTGGAGCTTGTGCGCCATCGCGTCCACCTCTGCGTCGTAGGCGGTGTCTTTGAGTTTCTCAATCGCTGCCCGTATGGTTCTGAGCCTTTGCAGTGAATGATGACCCTCACCCTGATTCGGCAGCGTTGACTCGGCAATTTCGAGCAAGACCTCGGTGATCAGGCCGAGTTGCTGCCCGTAGGACGCGACCTCAAAAGCCTGTTGCTCGATCTTCGGATTGCCGGCGTGCGGATCGGCGGATTGGCCAAACAAGCGCTCCACCGGTGCAATATCCTGGGTGACGTTGCCGCTCAGCGGAAAAGCCAGGTGAGGGGCCCAAAGCCAGATGCTGGGAAACATGCGAACTCCTTTGACGTGTAGCGGTAAGTCGGCGTCACTTGCGCGCGTGCCTTCAACACCGAAACCGAAGCAGCCGCCTTGGGATTGCATTTGAGCAGAGCGTTAGGGTTCACCCAATCCCTACATCCGCAGCCGCGAATGCCCGCCTGGGTCAGCAGCCCTCAAGCCGACGTCAGCCTCTCACGTGCAACCCGGCGCAGCAGCGCCGACAGCGCCACCGCCGCGATCGTCAAACCAACAATTAGCGCGATCCAGAAGCCGCTCGCCCCCATGGCTTGCTTGGGTGCCCAGGGCAACCAATCTGGTGCCAGCCCCAGCGCGCAACCCAGGGGCAGGGCGAAACCCCAGAACGCGGCAAGATGAATCACCATTGGCGCGCGCGTGACCTTGTAGCCGCGAATGGCGCAGCTGGTGGCGACTTGGGTGGCGTCCGAGAGCTGAAAAATCGCCGCAAAGATCAGCAAATGCGCGGCCAGCGCGGCCACCGCCGCATCGGCGGTGTAGGCGCCGGCAATCTGTTGGCTGAACAGCGCCATGAAGGTGGCCGACGCACAGGCCAGTACCAGCGCGGTGGCCACACCTACCCAAGCCCGAAAGCGCGCCTCATGCGCGTCGCCCGCTCCCAAGGACTGGCCCACCCGCGTCAGCAGCGCTATCCCTAAGCTCAGCGGCAGCATGAACATCAGCGAGGAGAAATTGAGCGCGATTTGATGGGCGCCCACTTCGGTGGTGCCGAACTTGGCCACCAGCAAGGCGATCAGGCTGAAGGCGCTGCTCTCGGCAAAGTAGGTGACGCCGATGGGCAGGCCCAGCTTGAGCAGGCTGCTGATCTCGGGCCAGTGCGGTGCTTCCCAATGCGAGAACGGCCAGGTGCTGCGGTAGACCGGGCTGCGGCGCATCCACCACAGCAGGCCGCCCAGGCTGAACCACACGCACAGCATCGTGGCCCAGGCGCAGCCGAGGCCGCCCAGCCTTGGCAAACCCCAGTGGCCATAAATCAACAGCCAGTTGATCAACACATTGAGGGCCAATGCGGTGAGCGCAATCATCATCAAGGGCTTGGTCTGGTTCAGGCTGGCGCTATAGCCGTAGAGCACGCGGTAGCAGGCAAAGGCGGGCAGGGCCAGGCTGGTGACGAGGACAAAGTCTTTGGCCAAGTCGCGCACCATAGGGTCCAGCGTCAGGTGGTCGAACACAAGTCCCGCCCAATTGGCCACGACGACAGCCAGCAGACCCAAACCCAGCGCCTTCCACAAGGCTTGGCGCACCACATGCGGCACTCGATGAAAGTCCTCGGCGCCGACATGATGGGCCACGATGGGGCTGACCGACATCATCACGCCCATCAGGGTAATGATGACCATACTCCAGATCGATGCCCCCAGCGAGACACCGGCCAGGTCCTGGGCCGAGGCGTTGCCCGCCATCGCCACATCGGCCACCGACATGCCGACCGTGGCCAGTTGGCCGATCAGAATTGGCCAGGCCAGCTGCCAGAGAGAGGAGATTTCGGCCCGGATCTGGGTGCGCGACAGGCGGGGGTGCAGGTTCAAATGAGTCATCGAAAGAGGTCGGCGGCGGCAAAATGGCCGCGTTTCAGGCGCCGCTGCGCCGACCCGGATTGTCCCTCTTAGCCGCGTCCTGCAGCTGGACGTGCTTAGAACTTGTAGCTGGCGCCGACCGAGAACATATTGACGGCGGCCTTGTCGCCGGCCTTGTTGTACTTGGCGCTGATGTGGTCGATGTCGGCCGTCAAGCTAACTTGTTTGCTGAACGCATAGCTGAGGCCGGCGCCGAACAACGGCGCGACGCCGTTCTTGCTTTCACTGACGCCGCTCTTGTAGGTGGCGGTGCCGCGGGTGTAGGCGACGCCGAGCTTGCCCTTGAGCGAAAAGTCACCGAAATTGAGCGGCAACACGCCGACGAGGCCGAGGCCACCCATCTTGACGCTGCCTTGCGCGTCTTTGCCGCCGAGCTTGAGCGTGCCCTCGCCCTTGCCGGTGCCAAAAGCCACTGCCTCCAGGCCCCATTGCTCGTACAGCATGCCGCCGTAAACCTTGCCGCCGAAGCTGGCGGTTTTGTCACAGGTCTGGCCGGTGCTGCAGCTGAAATCGTATTTGCTGTAAAGCCCGAGGTTGGCGCCCACATAGGCCTGGGGCTGATCCTGCGGGCCGGCGGCGGCCACATGGCCGGCGGCGACCGTGCCGAGGGCGGCGATCAAGGCGCCAATCAAACTGGAAAATGAAACTTGCTTACTCTTCAACATCAGAACTACTCCTTGGGTTGCGCCGCACCCTTGGTTTGCTGGCCATCTGCCGTTGAGGTGATGGCGCGCAAATGGACACGGCGGACCGCAGTGTTTCTTTGATCACAGCGGTTTGCCAGCGACTTGACCCTTGTCTACCCTGGCGCGCCGTTCGGTACTGAAACTTGCTACCGGCGCTGCTGTCGAGTCGCTGTCGACAATCCGCAGCTCAGGCCCACTCATTCCCTGCCTGCCTGCCTGCCTGCCTGCCTTGTGACGCTGCGCTAGGTCACCATCCCGGTCACCGCTTTTCAGCAAAACTGCGCCTTGGTCTGCTGCGATGAAAGCCTGGAGGCGATTTTCATCGATCCCGGTGGCGACTTGCCGCGCTGATCGCCTCAATTCGGCAGCGGCTGCGGCCCATGGGGGACGCGACCGTGTTCACTCCGGGCCACGGCCCGGAGAGCAGCTTTGGCGAGGAGTGGCGCCGCAACCCCTAGGTGGGCGAACGCTGAGTCGAAGGCTCAGGCCGCTGGACCCAGCTGCGCGTCAGCGATCACGCTGGCCAGCCAATCCATCACCAGCCGCACCCGCCGCGACAAATTGCGCCGGTTGGCGTAGAGCAAGTTGATGGGCATGGGCGGCGCGGTGTGCTGGGGCAAGACTTCGACCAGGGCACCGCTGTGCAGCACGTCGCGCACCAGGGCGTCGCGCACGCCCATGACCGGCACCTGGATCAGGCCCAAGCCGGCCTGGCAGGCGGCTTGATAGGCGTCGGCGTTATTGACCGTCACCGAGCCCGGCAGGCTCAGGCTGCGCGGCTGGCCGGCTTCGTCCACGTAGTCAAAGCCGCCCGGCTTGGCGCCCAGCGGGCTGACGAAATGGACCAGCCGGTGGCCCTGTTCAGGGTCGGTCAGATCGGCCAATGAAGTCGGCGTGCCGTGCCGGGCCAGATAGGCAGGGCTGGCGCAGTTGACCATGCGCAGCAGGCCCAGCGGCCGCGCAATCAGGCTGGCGTCGACCACGCTGCCGACGCGCAGCACGCAGTCAAAGCCTTCGCGCACCAGGTCCACCCGGCGCTCGGTGCTGCTGATCTCTAGCTCCAGCAATGGGTGGTCCTGCAGCAGCTCGGGCAGACGCGGGATGACGAAGTTGCGTGCAATGCCGGTGCTCATATCGACCCGCACCCGGCCGCTCAGGCCGGCCGCACCGGGCTGCTGCGCAAACATCGCCTGCAGCTCCTCCATATCGGCCAACACATCTTTGCTGCGCTCGTAAAACGCCTGGCCGTCTTGGGTCAGCTGGACCCGCCGCGTTGTGCGGTGCAATAAGCGCGCGCTGAGCTGGCTTTCGAGCTGCTGGACGGCGCTGGACGCGCTCGCTTTGGGCAGGCCCAGGCTCAGCGCCGCCTGCGTGAAGCTGGCCAGCTCGGCCACGCGGTGAAAGATTTGCAGCCGCTCCAGTGGGTTCATTGTTCGATTATTGGCGAACAGACAAACTGAATGCAATGGGTTTATGCCGAAAGCGTCCGTCAATAGACTTCGCTGCATCCCAACCAAGGACTCTGCAATGAACGCGAAAACAACTCCCATCGCCCTGATCACCGGCGGCAGCCGCGGCCTCGGCAAAAGCACCGCCCTGCATCTGGCCGCCCAGGGCAGTGACATCATCTTGACCTACCGCAGCGCCCGCGCCGAGGCCGAAGCGGTTGTCGCCGCCATCGAAGCGCTGGGTCGCCGCGCGGTGGCGCTCCAACTGGACATGGGCGAAAGCGCCGCCTTCCCGGCCTTTGCCACCGCCGTCAGCGCCGCGCTGGCGCAGACCTGGCAGCGCGAGCGCTTCGACCACCTGGTCAACAACGCCGGCATGGGGCATCACGCCAGCCTGATGGAGACCAGCGAGGCGCAGTTCGATGAGCTGATGAAGGTGCATCTGAAGGGCGTGTTCTTTTTGACCCAGAAGTTGCTGCCGCTGGTCAACGACGGCGGCCGCATCGTCAACATCTCCAGCGGCCTGACCCGCTTCGCCTTGCCCGTCTACGGTGCCTATGCGGCGATGAAGGGCGCCGTCGAGGTCTTGAGCCGCTATCTGGCCAAGGAACTGGGCGGGCGGGGTATCACCGTCAACACGCTGGCGCCGGGCGCGATCGCGACCGACTTTGGCGGCGGTGCGGTGCGCGATAACGCGCAGCTGAACAGTTATGTCGCCGCTCAGACCGCACTCGGTCGCACCGGCCTGCCGGACGATATCGGCGGCGCCATCGCGGCGCTGCTGGCGCCGGGCAGCGGCTGGATCAATGCGCAGCGCATCGAGGCCTCGGGCGGGATGTTTGTGTAACTAGCCGGTCGTCTAGAACTGCCCGTGCAGGCGCAGCGCTTCCAGGCGCAAGGCCAGCTGCTGTGCCAGCTGGCCGAGCTGCTCTTGCAGCTGGCGCCGCTCGGCCTCGTCGCTGCAGGCGGCGATCTGCGCCTGCAGCGCTGCTTTCTCGTGGAACAGCGCCACCTCGGGCGGCGCATAACCGGCGTTCTTCAGGATCTTGAAGGGCATGCGCAGGCTGTCGGGCGTGGCCTCCCAGCCTGCGTCGGCTGCAAGCGGCTTGCCGAAGCTCTCGGCCGATTGCAACTCGCCGGAGGCGAGCGCTTGCCGCAGGTGCTGGGCGATTTCGTCGTCACGCATGGCGGTCTTGGCCTTTTGCTGAAGGGCGGTTACGGAGCCCAAGTATCGTAGCGCAGCCTTACTCGGCAACAGCGCGACAGGTGTTGGCCGCGCTGGCGTCATCCGCTACGACTCACTTGCCCTTGGACGACGAGCCCCTCCACCCCTTGATCAGCAGTTCGATCAAGCCCACGGCGAGGTCGTCGGCCTGCTTGTTCTTGGCGTCCAGGCGGTGCTGGTCGGCGAGCCGGCGCAGCTCGGTGGTTTGTTGGCCGGCGCCGGCCATCTGCATATCGCGTGCACGCTGCTCGTAAATCTCGGCCTGCTCGGCGTTGGAATGGCTGGAGCTGCCCCAGCTGCCGACTTTTCCGCTTGACGCGCAGCCGCCTAAGCCCAGCGCTATCGCTGTCAAGGCGGCCGAGGCAGTTTTGGCGGACCGCGCCGCTGAAGATGGAGGTTTGCTCATGGCCGCGCATGCTAGGGCCGATGGGGCCTGACGGCACGCTTGCCTGGCAGGTGCCGCAATCCGCTGCCTTGGGAGGCGTCAGGCGCTACCGCGCGTACCTGTCGCCGGCGGCATATTGATCCACCGCAATAAGCAGCATTCAAGATATTGCTTCTGAAGCGGTGAGCGTGCACAATAGCTATATTCAAAATATAGCTTTATGAAATGAGCCCGCCATGAACGCTACCGCAATGCTTGATCTGCGCCAGATTGCCGCCGCCGAGCGCCCGTCCCGGGTGCTGGCCCGCTTCGAGGCGCTGCCGATAGGCGGCTGGCTTGACCTGGAGATTGACCCGCAGGATCTGGCTGCGGTCGGGCCGCAGCTGGAGGCGCTGTGGCCGGGCCAGTTTGACTGGCAGGCGCTCACCGGTGAGCGCCTGCGCTTGAGCCGCAAGCCCGCCGCGAAGTCGGGGTGTTGCGGCTGCTGCGGCGGTGGGGCCAAGTCAAACGCAGTGGCCTGAACCTCATGGCCAATAGCGCCTTCATTCCGCTGCGCGAAGCAGCACCCAAACGCAGCCCGCATGGCTTTGCGTTGTGGGAGCTTGGCTTTCGGCCCTTTTATCTGCTGGCGGCCTGGGTCGCGCTGCTGAGCGTGCCGCTGTGGGCCTTGCAGTTCACGGGCCTGTTGCCGGCCGCCTTGCTGCGCGGCTCGGCCTGGCATGCGCATGAGATGGTGTTCGGCTATGCGCTGGCGGTGGTGATCGGCTTTTTGTTCACCGCCGGGCGCAATTGGTCGGGCCAGCCGACGCCGACCGGCCGGCCGCTGATGGCCTTGGCCCTGCTCTGGCTGCTGGCGCGGGTGTTGGTGCTCAGCCCTTACGGTTTAACGTCATTGCTGGTCAATATGGCCGTGCCCTGGGGCGCGGCCTGGGGGCTGTGGCGCGCGCTGAGCGCCGGGGGCAATAGACGCAACTATTTCTTTGTTGGCCTGCTGCTCATGATGGGCGTGGCGACGGCGGCTCTGCATCTGCAAGCGCTGGGTCTGCTGACCCTCGGGCTTGGGTTTGGTTTGCCGTTGGCGCTGGATATCTTGATGTTCATGATCGCCGTGATGGCCGGCCGGGTCTTGCCGATGTTCAGTAATAACGGCGTGCCTGGACTGAACGCGAGACGCGATCCCCGGCTGGAGAAGCTGGCACTGGCCAGCCTGCTGGCGCTGCTGGCAGCCGATGCCCTGGGCCTGGGTGGCTGGTTGTTGTTGGCGCCGTTGCTGCTCGCGGCCGCTGCCCATGGCGTGCGCCTGGCGCTGTGGCAGCCCTGGGGCACGCTGAAAAATCCGCTGGTCTGGGTTTTGCATATCGGCTATCTGTGGCTGCCGATCCATCTGCTGCTGCGTGCCGCGGCCGGGTTGGGCTGGTGCGCGCCGGGGCCGGCCACCCATGCGCTGACGGTCGGTTTGATCGGCATGGTGACGCTGGGCATGATCACGCGAACGGCGCTTGGGCACACCGGCCGGCCGCTGCGTGCTGGGCGCATCGAGCTTTGCGCTTACTTGGCGATGTTGCTGGCGGCGCTGGTGCGGGTGCTTTTGCCGTTGCTGGCGCCGCAATTCCTGATGGCGTCGGTGCTGATTTCGGCCGCCTTGTGGAGCCTCGCCTTTGCGCTTTACTTGTGGCGTTACACGCCTATCCTGATGCGTGCCCGCGTCGATGGTCAACCTGGCTGACGGAGCCCCCGCCCGAGGCATACTCGGGCGCCCCCCCGAGGTGGCAGCGTCGTTCTTGGGGCGACCCGGAGAACGACTCGATAGGAATGAAAATCTATGCGCCTGACCACCATGACCGACTACGCGCTGCGCCTGCTGATGTACCTGGGCATGAACCCCGATCGCTTGTGCACCAGCGCCGAGATCGCGCGTGCCTACGACATCTCCGAGGCCCATCTGAACAAGATCACCCACCAGCTCGGCCAGCAGGGCTGGATCAGCACCGTGCGCGGCAAGGGCGGCGGCATGCGGCTGGCGCTGGCGCCCGAGGCGATTGGCTTGGGCGCTTTGGTGCGGCGGGTCGAACCCGACTTCGCCCTGGTCGAATGCCTGGGCGCTGCCAATGCCTGCAAGCTGACCGGCTTCTGCCGGCTAAGCGGCATCTTGAACGGCGCCTTGAACGACTTCCTGGCGCGACTGGATCAGCACACGCTGGCCGACTTGCTGGCGCCGACGGGTGCTGATGTGGGCCTGCCGGCGCTGAAGCCGATTCAGATCATGGCAAGCTCGGCCTCGGGCAGGCCAAAGCCGCCGCCTCGTCCCGTCGCCACGCCAAGCGTCCGCTAGCCCAGGCAGCCGCGAACTGTTCCACGCTGGCGCCAGGACGCTCAAGCGCCCGCACCAGGCAGGCCGCCGCCGCTCCGCTGGCAGCACAGGCCTCGACCTGCTCGGGCTCAAGCAACCCGCCTATCGCCACCACCGGCCGGCCGGCCATGCGGGCCCACCAGGCGAGATTGCCCAGGCCCTGCGGCCGCCAGGCCATGTCCTTGGTGGTGGTTGGCCAGACCGGGCCGCAGGCGATGTAGTGCGGGCTGAGGCCGCGCGCGCGCGCCAGCTCCCACAGGCTGTGGCTGGAGATGCCGAGCTTCAGCCCCGAGTTCAGCAGCCGGTTTTTGTCGTCGGGCGACAGCGCCGCCCAGTCTTCTTGGCCCAGATGCAAGCCCAGCCCTGGTGCCTGGATAGCCAGCCGCCAATGGTCATTGATCCAGAGCTGGTGGCCGCTGTGATCGGCTATGGCGATCTGCGCGGCGGCAACGGCGATCCGCAAATCAGCCGCTTGGTCCAACGAGCCGGCGGTCTTAATGCGCAGCTGGATTTGCCTGATGCCGGCGGCTGCCAGTTCGGCTACGCGGTGCGGCTGGTCGGTGATGGCATAGAGCCCCCAATCGGCGGCCGGCTCGCTCACAGACCGCAAGACCTGACCCCAGCGTCTGAGCGTGTCCGCGTCGATCGCTTCCCCGCCGAAGCTCATCACCGGCATCGCGGCGGGCTCAAACACAAAGCGGGACGAGGCGCGCACCGGCCCGGCGCCGGCGCCTGCAGCATGGCCATCGCGCACCGCCACCCAGGTCGCCATCTTGGCCAGCACGACCGCGTCGGCCGTGACAAAGCCGCGGGCCAGCGCTGCCGCCGCCGCGCTAGCGAAAGTGCAGCCGCTGCCATGGTGATGCGTTTGCGCCAGTCGCGGCAGCGCCAGATAGCCGCTGGCCTGCGGGCTCAGCAGCCAGTCGAGGGCGAGGCCGTGACCGGCTGCATCATCGTCATCGCCACCGGTGATGCAGACCGCCTCGACGCCCAGGCCCCGCAGCGTCCGCGCCATCAGCTCCCGGCCCTGGCCGGTGCTGCCCAGCAGCAGCTCGGCCTCGCGCCGGTTCGGTGTAAGCAGCTGCGCGCGCGGCAGCAGCTGCTCGCGGTAGGCCCGCAGCAATGTGGCGTTAGCAAATGCTGTCCCGCCCGCAGTGGCGCTCAAGACCGGGTCGACCACCAGGGCGACCGGGTGCTCGCGGCGCAGCTCGTCCAGCACCTCGCACAGCGCATGAACGGCGTCGAGCGAGCCCAGCAGCCCGGTCTTGATCACGCGCGGCCTGAGGTCGCTCGCCAAGGCCCGCATCTGTGCCAGCACTTGATCCCTGGGCAGCGGGTAGACGGCGGTGACGCCGCCGGAGTTTTGTGCCGTCACGGCCGCCACCACCGGGCAGAGATGAACGCCGAAGGCCGCCGCCGCGCGGGTGTCGGCCGACAGGCCGGCGCCGCCGCCGCTGTCGGTGCCGGCGACGCTCCAGGTGATGGGCGGTGCAGAGTCACCGAGCCAAGTCATCTTGAATCCCCCAGCAGAAAAGCATGGCCGCCGACCGGCGTCGATGGCACGGCAAAGTCCTGCGCGCTCATCAGTCCGGCCCGGTAGCCCTGACGGCCAGCCTGCACGGCATCACGAAACGCGGCAGCCATCAGCACCGGGTCACGGGCCTGCGCCACCGCCGAGTTCAGCAAGACCGCGTCGAAGCCCAGTTCCAGCGCCCGCGCCGCATGCGAGGGTGCGCCCAGGCCGGCGTCGACGATCAGGGTCGCGTCCGGCAGGCGCTCGCGCAGGCTGCGCAGCGCGAAGGGGTTGATCAGGCCCTGTCCCGAACCAATCGGCGCGCCCCAGGGCATCAGCACCGCGCAGCCGGCGTCAGCCAAGCGCCGGCACAGCACCAGGTCGTCGGTGCAATAGGGCAGGACGGTGAAGCCTTTGCTGACCAGCTCGCCGGCCGCCAGCAGCAGCTCGAACGGGTCTGGCTGCAAGGTGTGCTCGTCGCCAATCACCTCCAGCTTGATCCAGGCGGTGTCGTACAGCTCACGCGCCATGCAGGCCAGATTGACCGCCTCGCGGGCGGTGCGGCAGCCGGCGGTATTGGGCAGCAGGTGGGCGCCTTGCGCCCGCGCTGCCGCCAAGGCCATGGCGACAAAACCGTTGTCACCCTTTTGCAGCGTGCGTTTCAGGCCAACCGTCAGCACCTCGGTTCTTGAGGCCTGAATCGCCTCGGTCAGGGTCTGCGGATTCGGGTAGCCGGCGCTGCCCAGCAGCAAGCGGCTGCTCAGGGCGACGTCGCCAATCATCCAGGGGTCAGGTCTTGTCTGAGCCATCGCCATCAGCCTCCAACAATCGGTTTGAACAGCAGCACTTGGTCGCCATCCTTGAGCAAGGCGACGGCGCGGGCGTCGCGGGCGACGAACTGGCCGTTCAGCGCGGTGGCGACGCTCTCGGGCGCCAGACTCAGACCGCTGAGTAGGTCCGCCAACGGCGTGGCGGGATTGATTCGCTGCAGCTGCCCGTCCAGTGAGACATTGATTTTTGTGTCGTTCATAGAGTTTCCAAATCGGCTAAATCGCTGATAAGCAGCAGCTCTTGCACCAAGGCCGGCGCTAGCAGCCAGCCATGGCGGTACAGGCCATTGAGTTGCAGCAAACCCGGCTGTGCGTGGGCGAACGGGCGGTTGTCGGCCAGGGCAGGGCGCAGATTGACGTCCAGCCGTTCTATGCGCGCCTCGGCCAGCGCCGGCATCACGCTGTGAGCGGCCGCCATCAGCTCGACCGCCGATTGCAGGCTGACCGGGCTGCGGTCCTCGCTCTCGATCTCGCTGGCGCCGAGCACCAGTTGATCCGGCGTGCGCGGCAGCAGATAGACGCGGTGGCGCGGATGCAGCAGGCGCACCGGCCGCGTCAGGCCGTGGTCGGCCAGGCTCAGCGTGATGACTTCGCCGCGCACGCCGCGCAGGCCGGCCAGCTGCGGTTTGGCGCCGAGGCCGCGCGCATCGATGACCCAGTCGAAGCGCAGCTCGCGACCGTCGGGCAGGCTCAGGCGCTGCGGCGCCGCCTCGGCCACGGCCACGTTCCAATGCCAGTCGGCCCGGCTATCGGCATGTAGCGCCGCCATCGCTTCGAGCGGATGGATGTAACCCTCACCGGGCAGATGCCAGCCACGCAGGCCGCGCAGCAGGGCCGGCTCCAGCACCTGCAACTCGGCTTCGTTCAAGGCCTGGGCGGCGGGAAAGCCACTGACTTGCAGGCGTGCCAAAACCCGCTCGGCCGCGCCCTGATCCTGCCGGTGCGCGAGCAAGAGGCTGCCGTCCATCTTGAGCGTTACCCGCTCACTCAGCCGCCGTGCAATCAAGGGCCACAGACGCAGCGACTCGAAGCCGCGCGCGGCCACATCGGGCTCGGCCGCGTCCAGTTCGGCCAGCGGGCTGAGCAGGCCGGCCGCGCTGAAGGCGGCCGCCCCCCAACGGTCAAAGCGAGGCTCGGGGCCGGGGCCGTTTTCATACACGCTGACCGTATGGCCGGCGCGGCTCAAGGCCCAAGCGAACAGCCGCCCGACCAGGCCCGCGCCTGCAACGCCAATCGTCAGACTCATACCGCTTGAATCGGGATGTAGATCTCGCTCCCCATGGCCTTGAACTCGGCACTCTTTTTCTCCATCTCGGCGCTGTACTCGCGCACATCCTGGGTGATCTTCATCGAGCAAAACTTAGGCCCGCACATCGAGCAAAAATGCGCCACCTTGGCGCTGTCCTTGGGCAGGGTTTCGTCGTGGAAATCGCGCGCGGTTTCGGGGTCGAGGCCGAGGTTGAACTGGTCCGTCCAGCGGAAGTCAAAGCGCGCCTTGGACAAGGCGTCGTCACGCGCCCGCGCACCCGGATGCCCCTTGGCCACGTCGGCCGCATGGGCGGCGATCTTGTAGGCCATCAGCCCGGCCTTGACGTCGTCGCGATTCGGCAGGCCCAGATGTTCCTTGGGCGTCACATAGCAGAGCATGGCGCAGCCGAACCAGCCAATCATCGCCGCACCAATGCCGCTGGTGATGTGGTCATAGCCGGGCGCGATGTCCGTGGTCAAGGGCCCCAGCGTGTAGAACGGGGCCTCGTCGCAATGCTTCAACTGCTCGGTCATATTGACCTGGATCAGGTGCATGGGCACATGGCCGGGGCCCTCGATCAGCGTTTGCACATCGTGATTCCAGGCGATCTTGGTCAGCTCGCCCAGCGTGCGCAGCTCGGCAAATTGGGCCTCGTCATTGGCGTCCGACAAGCTGCCTGGGCGCAGGCCGTCGCCGAGCGAGAAGGTCACGTCATAGGCTTTCATGATTTCGCAGATCTCTTCGAAGTGCGTGTACAAAAAGTTTTCCTTGTGATGCGAGATACACCATTTCGCTAGGATGCTGCCGCCGCGCGAGACGATGCCGGTGCGGCGCTTGACCGTCAGCGGGATGAAGGGCAGCCGCAGGCCGGCGTGGATGGTGAAGTAGTCGACACCCTGTTCCGCCTGCTCGATCAGGGTGTCGCGGAACAGCGCCCATGTCAGGTCCTCGGCGACGCCGCCGACTTTCTCCAGCGCCTGATAGATCGGCACCGTGCCGATCGGCACCGGGCTGTTGCGGATGATCCAGTCGCGGGTGCTGTGGATATTGCGGCCCGTGCTCAGGTCCATCACCGTGTCGGCACCCCAGCGCGTGCTCCAGACCAGCTTCTCCACTTCGTCCTCGATCGACGAAGTGACGGCCGAGTTGCCGATATTGGCATTCACCTTGACCAGGAAGTTACGTCCAATGATCATCGGCTCCAACTCGCTGTGGTTGATGTTCGCCGGGATGACGGCGCGGCCGCGCGCCACCTCGTCGCGCACGAACTCGGGTGTGATGACGGCCGGGATGCTGGCGCCGAACGAGTTGCCGCGCAGGCGCGCCTCGCGTTCGGTGTCTTGTTCGTACTCCCGCATCCAGTCCAGGCGTTGGTTCTCGCGGATGGCGATGTATTCCATCTCCGGCGTGATGATGCCGCGGCGCGCGTAATGCATCTGGGTGACGTTGGCGCCAGCCACGGCACGGCGGGGCTGGCGGCGCAGGCCGGCGCTCATTTGCAGCAGCGCTGTCTGTTGCGCTTGCTCGCGCAGGCCGTCGTCGATCAGTTGGATGGGCCGGCCTTGATAGAGCTCGGTGTCGGCTCTGGCTTCGACCCAGGGCGCGCGCGTGGCGGGCAGGCCTTGGCTGACGTCGATGTCAGCTGTTATGTCGGTGTAGGGGCCGGAGCAGTCGTAGACGCTGACCTTCTCGCCATTGGTCAGGGCAATTTCGCGCATCGGCACGCGCAGCTCTGGGTGGCGCTCGCCGTGGAGGTAGATCTTGCTGGAGCCGGGCAGCGGCGTGCGGGTCAGCTCCAAGCTGCTGCTCAGACTGTTGCGGCCGGGTTCGGTGATGCTGTTCATGATGGAGCTGTTCTCGCTTTGGCTGTGAAGCGCTGCGAGGGCCGGCTTGAACACGAGGATGTTTGGGCGCTGCGAGGAGGCCCCA
>JADMJQ010000117.1:29913-42104 GCA_018780415.1 Roseateles sp.
GCCCGGAGTTCGGGCGGAGGCAGATTGTGGGCGGGCTCTTCTTACGCCGGTATCAACCGGATCAAGTTCAGCGGGTCTATGGCTTCCACCACATCTCAGCCCGGCGCATAACGAATTAGCTATGCGCAGCAGGGCACCCCGGAGCGAGCCGCGAGTATAGATGAGGACTTGCGCAAAACTGCCCCAGCGTCGTTCTTCCGCCTTGCCGTACATGCGTACTGTCTGCGGCGTCATGCCTAGGGACCCTCTGCAAAACCCCCGTGGGTCGCGTTTGCGAGAGAACAGGCCGGATAGTAGGCGCAGTACGAAGGTCGGGCTCTATGCCCGACTGCCGAGTACTGCAACGACCGAGGGGGCCTGTTATCTCACAAACCCTTCGGGGCGGGCCTTTGCGGGCGCTGGCCGGCGTTACGACCCTTGCCCAGACACGAGTCTGGGCGGCGGTTCGCGCCTTGGCCAACATCCCGCAAAGATCCCGCCGCGGCCCACGGGGGCTTTGCAGAGGGTCCCAAGCTGGAACAGCTTTGCGCAATTCCTTTGGATGTGATTTATTTCTCCAGTTCCGGGTATCACTACGGGCAAACCCGCAATTCATTCAGGGGGGTGGGCTGTCTACACTGCCTGCCTTGGCGTAGCCGTGTCGCGCCCTCTATGTTGGAGAGTTCTTCATGCGTGGACGCTATCGCTGCGTGCGGTCGGGCCTGCTGGCCTTGCTGCTGGGTTCTATGGGCTGGGCCGGGTCTGCGCGGGCCCAGGCTGCTGCGACGACCCAGGCCGAGGCCAGCACCGAGCTCAGCGCCGAACAGCGGGCGCAGAAGCAGGCCGACAAGGTGTTCACCTTTATCAAGCTGCAGTCGCTGAAGCCAGCGGCCAAGCGCGCTACGCCGGAACCCGTTGTCGCAAACGCGCAGGTCAAGGCGGCGCCAACAAAACCGCAGGCCAAACCGGCGCAGGCTTCGCCTCAGTCGACCGACGCCCAGCCATCGGCGGTGGCCTTGGCGGGCGACGCTGCGGTGTCGTCTGTGCCTGTGCCTGAAGCTCAACCGCCGGCGACCCTGTTGGCCGCAGCCAGCCTGAGCGCCGCCAGCGTACAGCCCGAGTTGTTGCCGCAGCCGCAGGCCGCGCCGCCCGAAGCGGAGCCACCGGCCTTGCAGTTGCTGAGCAAGGTCGAGCCCGAGATCCCGCGCCAGTTGCAGGCCGATTTCAAGGGTGGCTCGGTGACCCTGCGTTTCATGGTGCAAACCGATGGCTCGGTGACGCAGGCGCAGGCGCTGCAGTCCTCCCACCGGCGGCTGGCTTCGGCCGCCATCACAGCCGTCAATCAATGGCGTTTTGCGCCGCTGCCGGCGCCGCGCGAGGCCACGGTCGATATCGCGTTTGCGCTTGAGTAAGAACTTGTCCTAGCCCTGTTGCCCCGGGCAAGCCGACAAGGCCGCCGCCACCGCCTCCAAAAAAACCCGTGTGCGCAGCGGCATCAGGCGCCGCTCCGGGAATACCGCCCAACAGGCGCTGGGCTGCAAGCACCAGCCGGGCAAGATGCGCACCAGCTCGCCGCTGGCCACATAGCTTTGCGCAAAATGTTCGGCCACGGCGGTGATGCCGACACCGGCGCAGGCCATTTTCAGCAGCAGATCGGGGGCGTTGACCAGGCTGCGCTGGGCAGGCGTGCCGCGCCAGCTTTGCGCGTCGGCGCCGTCGCCCAGGCTCAATGACCAGGGGATGGCTTCGCCGGCGCGGCTCAACAACATCAAGCCGTGAGATTGCTCCAAGGCCTGCGGCAGCAGCGGCTCACCGTGGCGGCGCAGGTAATCGGGGGAGGCATAGAGGCCGCCGCCGAACAGCGCCAGGCGGCGCGCGGCGAGCTGGCTGTCCTGCGCCAGATCGCCCATGCGCAGCGCCAGATCAAAACCCTCGCCGATCAGATCAACCCGGCGCGGCGACAGGTCCAGCTCCAGCGCCACTTCGGGAAAGTCGAGCACAAAGCGGCTCAGCATCGCCGGCAGGGCCAGATTGGCCAGATCGCCCGGCATCGAGACCCGCAGCCGACCGCTGGGGCGCTGCTGGCGGTGCAGGGCCAGCGCCAGCGCGCCGTCGACCTCGACCGCCAAGGCGCGCGCGTGTTCGAGCACGCCGGTGCCGAACTCGGTCAGCGTCAGGCTGCGCGTGCTGCGCTGCAAGAGCTTCTCGCCCAGCCTTTGCTCTAAAGCCGCGACGCGCCGGGAGACGGTGGACTTGGGCAGATGGACGCGCTCGGCGGCGCGGCTGAAACTGCCCGCTTCGACGACGCGGGCAAACAGCAAAAGGTCGTCGGCGTCTAGGCTCATGGTGTAGGGTTTGATTGGTGCATTGGCGGAACAATGTTATCCATTTTCATGGCTTCTGTTGCGTTGAGGCTTTCAATACAGTGAGGACATCGACAACAAGCTTTTCAACCCAACAGGAAGCCACGACCATGAAGATTCTGCAAATCAACTCCAGCGCCCGCCGATTGCAAGACGGTCAGGGTTCGGACTCAACCCGCCTGGCCAATGAGCTGGTGGCCGGCCTGCTGAGCCGCGCCGCGTCGGCGGCAGAACCTGCCTCTGCGGCCTCTGCGGCCTCTACGGCCGCTGCGGTCGAGGTGTTGGATCTGGCCGCCACGCCGCATCCGGCCCTGGACGAGGCCGCGCTGCAGGCGCTGTTCACGCCGGCCGAGCAACGCAGCCCGGCGCAGGCCGAGCGCGTCGCGCTGGATCTGGGCCTGGTCGAGCAGCTGCGCGGCGCCGATGTGTTGGTGCTGGCCGTGCCCATGATCAATTTCGGCGTGCCGACCCAGCTGAAGAACTGGATCGACGCCATCGCCAAGGCCGGCGTCACCTTTCGCTACAGCGCCAACGGCCCGGAAGGTCTGCTGACCGGCAAGAAGGTCTATGCCGTGCTGACCCGTGGCGGCATCTACCGCGACCAGGCCGCCGATACCATGGTGCCCTATCTGCGCATGGTGCTGAGCTTTCTGGGCCTGAGCGACATCAGTTTTATCTATGCCGAGGGCATGGCGATGGGGCCGGATGCCGCCAGCTCGGGGCTCGCCGCCGCGCGCGAACAAATTGCCGAGATTGTCGGCAGCCCAAGCCCACAATTGGCTTGAAACTAAGGGAAGGAAACAACGTCATGGAACAGCGCATTGCCACCCGCGTTCAAGCGCCCCGCGCAGTCGAGCGTCTGGTCACCGGCCAGGCCACCAGCGACGGCGCCGGCGTCAAGCTGACCCGTGTCTTGACGCAAAACCTGCAGCGTCGGCTCGACCCGTTTTTGATGCTGGACGCCTTCGGCTCGGACAAGGCCGACGACTACATCGCCGGCTTCCCCAGCCACCCGCACCGCGGCTTCGAGACCATCAGCTATATGCTGGAAGGCCGCATGCGTCACCGCGATTCGGCCGGCAATGAGGGCTTGATCGAAGGCGGCGGTGTGCAGTGGATGACGGCCGGCCGCGGCGTGATCCACAGCGAGCTGCCCGAGCAGGAATCGGGCCGCATGGAAGGCTTCCAGCTCTGGCTGAACCTGCCCGCGCAGACCAAGATGCAAGCGCCTTGGTACCGTGACATCCCATCCGAGCAGGTGCCTGAAGGTGAGCTGGACGGCGTCAAGATGCGCGTGATCGCCGGCAGCAGCCATGGCGTGGCCGGTGCGGTGCAGCGCGAGCACACCGAGCCGCTCTATCTGGACCTGCATATGGCGCCCGGCGCCCGCTTCGAGCAGGCCTTGCCCGACACGCATAACGTCTTCGTCTATGTGTACCGGGGCGAGTTGCAGTTTGATGGTGGCGTTGGCGGCGGCCCTGTGGTGCCGCAGCAGCGGATGGCGATTCTGGCCAACACGCCGGGCAGCGACGGCCTGAGCTTCACGGCCGGCGCCGGCGGCGCGCGGCTTATTCTGGTGGCGGGCAAACCGCTGCACGAGCCGATTGCCCAGCATGGCCCCTTTGTGATGAACACGCAGGCCGAGCTGATCCAGGCCGTGCGTGACTTTCAGGACGGCGTGCTGGCCTGAGCCTGGGGCAGGCGCGCCGACAGCACTGTGCCCAAGCCCGGGCCGGTGGTCAGCGTCAGCACGCCGCCCTCGGCCGCCACCCGGTAGCGCATGCCCACCAGGCCATGCGAAGAGGGCGGCTGCCGCGCCGGGTCGAAGCCGATGCCGTTGTCGCAGACCTCGATCCGGGCCTGGTCGTCAATCACCTCCAACGTCAGGCTGACCTCGCTGGCCTTGGCGTATTTGGCAATATTGGTGAAGGCCTCCTGCACCATGCGGTAGACGGTCAGCTCGGCCCGTGGCGACAGGTGAACGTCGGCCAAGGCGACGCGCACCGGCAGGTCCAGCCGCGCGGCAAATTCGTTCGCCTGGATTTCCAGGGCCGGCAACAGACCGAGATTGGTCAGCGAGGACGGGTGCAGATCCTCGATGATGCGGCGCTTCAGGGCAATGCCGCTGTTCAGCATCGCGACCAAATGTGTCATCCGCTCCTGCTGCTCAGGCGCCAGCTTGGGTCGGATGCGGGCTGCGTCGAGCTTGGCCGCGGTCAGCAGGGCGCCCAGCTCATCGTGCAGCTCGCGCGCCAGATGGCTGCGCTCGTCTTCGCGGGCGGTTTCCAGATGGGCGGCCAGCTTGGTCAGCTCGGCGGTGCGCTGGGCCACTTCACGCTCCAGGCGGTCACGCTCGGCCTTGATCTCGCTGGCCTGACGCCGACCCTGCTCGGCCAGCCTGCGGGTCTGGCGCAGATACATGGCCAGGGACAACAGGCTGATGACCGTCATCGCCGCCACGCCGAGCCGGCCCAGCAGCAAGCCGTAGTGCACTTCCGCGCGACCCGCCAGCACCCGCTCGTTTTGCAGATAGAGCAGTTGCTCAGCGCAGCTGCGAATCAGCACCATCTGTTCGCGCCCGATGCCGGCTTCAATCAGCGCAAGCGCAGCATCCGGTCGCCCAGCGTCCTGGCGCTTCAGCACTTCGGCCAGCTCGCCCATGCGGGTACCGACCGCGAGTTCGAGTTGTTGATACAGCTGCAGCGCCACCGGGTCATTGCGCTCGGTCAGATGGGTCTTCACGTCCCTCAAGGAGCGCTGCAGGTCTTCATTGGCCTCCTCGTAAGGGGCCAGATACTCGCGCCGACCGGTCAGCAGATAACCACGCTGGGCCGTCTCGGCATCGACCACGCGGGCCTTGATGCCGTGCAGCAGCAGGCGGGCGCGGCCCATTTGCACCAAATCCGCCAGCGAGTCATGCGCGTGTCGGTAACTGCCTTCGCTGATGATCAGCATGGCGGCAGCGGCCAGCAAGGCGAGCGGAAAGACCAGGATGCTTGCTTTGGATCGCTGGATTCTCATGCGTCTAACTTCCCCGTTATTTTCCCCGTCAGTCAGACTATACGCAGATGCAGCTGCGAGGCGTCCGGCGCCGGCAGGCGTGGCCCGTCAAAGCCCTGCACCGCCACGCCGGCAAAGCTGCCGCTGCCGGCGTTCCAGTCCTGCGCGAATTGTTGGATCTCCGCGCCGCTGCGGGCTATGAAGTTCCACCACAGCAGCGGCCGCTCGGTCAGCGGCTCGCCGCCCAGCAGCAGCAGGCGTGTTGGCGCGCCGCTGTGCAGGGTAACGCCCTCAAAGCCGGGTGAAAGATAGAGCAGGCTGCCGAGTTCCAAATGCTCGATCTTTTTGCCCTCCAGGCCGACGTCAATGCTGCCCTCCAGCACCATCAGCCCATGCTCAAAGTCAGGCCGCAGCGCCAATTCGGCCTCGGCCGGCCCGCTGCTGAGCAGGTCCAGCCCCAAGAGCGGTGTGTGCAGCGGGATCGGCGAGCGCTGGCCGCCATGCTCACCCGCCAGCAGGGTCACATCGAAGCCGCCTTCCTTGAAGCGCGGCAGCACGGGGAAATGCTCGAAGGCCGGCGCGCAAAAGCGCTGCGCGTCGGGCAGGGCGATCCACAGCTGGGCCAGATGCAGCCTGGGCGTCAGCGACTCTTCCGAATGCGCGATGCCGCGCCCGGCTGTCATCAGATTGACCTGACCGGGCCGCAGCACCTGGGCCGAGCCCAGGCTGTCGCGGTGCATGACCTCCCCCTCGATCAGCCAGCTGAAGGTCTGCAGGCCGGTGTGCGGATGCGGTCCCACCTTCATGCCTTCACCGGGAGGCAGATCCGCCGGCCCGGCATGGTCCAGAAAACACCAGGCGCCGATCAGCCGGCGCTTGGGCGTCGGCAAGGCGCGGTTGATGGGTAAGCCGCCGACATTGCCGGCGTGGCCGGCGATTTTTTCAACAAAAGCCATTCTTTTGCTCCTTGACGCTGGCCCGCATCATGCCTTGGCGCGCCAGCGCTTCAACAGCAAGGCGTTGCTGACCACCGACACGCTGGACAGCGCCATCGCCGCGCCGGCGATCACCGGGTTTAAGTAACCAAACGCCGCCAGCGGGATGCCGACCACGTTGTAAGCAAAGGCCCAGAACAAGTTCTGGCGGATCTTGGCGACGGTGCGGCGCGACAAGTCAATCGCCTGCGCCACCAGGGCCGGGTCGCCATGCATCAAGGTGATGCCGGCGGCCGCCATCGCCACATCGGTGCCGGTGGACATGGCCAGGCCGACATCGGCGGCGGCCAGCGCCGGCGCGTCATTGATGCCGTCGCCGACCATGGCGACCCTTTGGGCACCACCACCATTACCATCACCACCGCCGCCGGCCTTCAGCTCGGCAACGATGCGCGCCTTGTCCTCGGGCAGCACCTCGGCGCGCACATCATCAATGCCCAGCTGCTGGCCGACCAGAGCCGCGCTGCCGCGGTTGTCGCCGCTGAGCATCACGCAGCGAATGCCCATCTGGTGCAGGGCCTGGACGGCGGCGGCGGCCGTTGGCTTGAGGTTGTCGCCGAAGGCCAAGAGGCCCAGCAGGCGTGGTGTTGTGGATACATCGGCCAGCCAGGACACCGTGCGGCCCTGTGCCTGCAGCGCGTCTGCTTGCGGCTGCAGCGCCAGCAGCGCTATGCCCAACTCCTGCATATAGCGGCTGCTGCCCAGGCGCAAGGCCATGGGGGTCAGGTCTTGCCCGCTCAAATTCGCCGTCACGCCGCGACCGGCCACCGCCTGCATGTCCAGCGCCTTCGGAACGCTCAGATGGCGCGCGCCGGCGGCCTCGGCCACCGCATGGGCCAGCGGGTGTTCGCTGCCGGCCTGCACCGCCGCCGCCCAGCTGAGCAACTGATCCTCATCGACGCCGGGCGCCGCATGCAGGGCCAGCAGCTGCGGTTTGCCGACGGTCAAGGTGCCGGTCTTGTCGAAGGCCACGATATCGAGCTTGGCCGCCAGCTCCAGCGCCTCGGCGTCCTTGATCAAAATGCCGTGCCGCGCGGCCACGCCGGTGCCGGCCATGATGGCGGTTGGCGTGGCCAAACCCAGCGCGCAGGGGCAGGCAATCACCAACACGGCCACCGCATTCAGCAGCGCCTGTTCCCAATTGCCCTGCGCAAAAAAGCCCCAGCCCAAGAGCGTGGCCAAGGCCAGCAAGATCACCACCGGCACAAAGACGGCGCTGACCTGATCGACCAGGCGCTGAATCGGCGCCTTTTTGGCCTGTGCCGATTCGACCATGCGCACGATGCGCGACAAGGTGGACTCCGCGCCCAACGCGGTGACGCGCAGCAGGAGCAAGCCCTCGCCATTGACGGCGCCGCCGACCACCTTGTCGTGCGGGGCCTTGGCGACGGCCAGGCTCTCGCCTGTGATCAGCGACTCATCGACATGCGAGGCGCCTTCGAGCACTTCGCCGTCCACAGGGATGCGCTCGCCGGGCCGCACCACGACCTCATCGGCAAGGCGCAGCTGGCCCAGCGGCAGCTCCTCCTCCTTGCCCTCGCGGCGCACGCGGGCGGTGTCGGGCTGCAGTTTTTTGAGCGCACGGATGGCCTCGGTGGTCTGGCGCTTGGCCCGCGCTTCCAGCCACTTGCCCAGCAAGACGAGCGTGATGACCACGGCCGCCGATTCAAAATAGAGCTGCATGCTGTGCGGGCCGCGCAGCCACAGCTCGTAGACCGACAAGGCAAAAGCCGCGCTGGTGCCCAGGGCGACGAGCAAATCCATATTGCCGCTGCCGGCACGCAGGGCGGCCCAGCCGGCCTTGTAAAACCGCGCGCCCAGCCAGAACTGCACCGGCAGCGTCAGGGCCAGCTGCCAATAGCCATTCAGCATCCAATGTTTGCCCAGCAGCATGCCGGCCATGGGCAGCACCAGCGGCGCGCTCAGCAGTGCGGCGATCAAGACCGGCCAGCCGCTGTGTTGCCAGTCCGGCTTGGGCGCAGAGGCCGCGCCTTCAACATCCCCTAAACGAGCCTCGTAGCCGGCTTTGGCGATGGCCGCGATCAGCGTTTGCGGCTCGACCGTGCTGCTGAGCATGCGCACGCTGGCCGTCTCGGTGGCCAGATTGACTTCGGCCGATAGGACGCCGGGCATCTTGAGCAAGGCGCGCTCGACCCGGCCCACGCAGGATGCGCAGGTCATGCCGCTGATTTGCAGGCTTAGGTTTTGTTCCGGCAGGCTGTAGCCGGCCGCTTCGACGGCGGCGCGCAGCAGCGGCAGCGTCATCTCGGTGGAGCCGTTGACGCTGGCCACCTCGGTCGCCAAGTTGACCTCAGCGCTGCTGACGCCGGGCACGCGCAGCAAGGCCTTTTCTACCCGCTTGACGCAGGAGGCGCAGGTCATGCCGGCGATGGGGAGGGTGACAGTCTGAGTGTTCGACGTCTTCGAGGGATTCATCATGGCTGGATAGTACGGCTTGCCATGATGGGCAGGTCAAGCCTCGCTCGGCTCTTGAGCTGAACCGCTTCGACTGACTTGGGTATACCTGCGCGATGCCGGGAGTTCGCCCCGGCGGGCGACCCTCTTTCTTGTGCGCACAAGAAAGAGGGCAAAGAAGGCGCCCCTGCCGCATGGCCCTGCGGGTCCGCTCGGTGCTCAAATTTGCCGGGCCGCGCCCAACTCACTGCGCTACGCTCCGTTCAGACAAGGGGCGCGAAGCCAGTTCTTGAAGTCGCTGCGCGACGCCCGACAAATTCTCCGCTCTTCGCCCATGCAGAAGGGGAGTTCCAAAGATCACGGCTCGCTGCGCGTCGCCTCGAAGGGTGCTGCGCTGCGCGCGGGCACCTTGCAGGTCTATGTCGAGAGGGTCAGGCTTTGCCTATGTTGTTGAGATATGACCTCAGCCCGGGCATAACGCCTGTATTTGATGGCAACATACACTTTTTCCTTGCTGCTGACTGTGTCGCCTGATCATCAGTGGATTTGTAATAGATGCGGCATTTTCGATAGATTGAATACTTTGTGAATAAACAAGCTGATCCGGAGAGAACTCAGATGCGGCGAGCACTTGCTCGCCGGTTTTGCAGGGTTGTTATTGTGCGGGCTTTGGTAATAGTCAGCGCCACAGGGCGCTACACAACGGGGTAGATTGCATGCCAATTTGCGAACGAGAGTATCCCTTTGAATTCGTATTTCGCGGTCCCGGTCGTGTGGAGGATCTGGAGTGGGAAGTAATCGAACCCCGCTATGCAGATTTCTGGAAATCGGCCGCCAAGTCCTTGCGCAGGCGCACCTATGAACACAAAGGGTGTGACATAGAAATACGAGTTGATTGGTCACCGTTAGTTCGTCGGATTGTTCGTGACCATAATTTGATGACCCCAGTTCGTAGTGGCGGGACTGCGAATCCAAGTTGGTACAAGAAAATCAGCCAACCACTTCGGATCAAAGCACTCTGCACGGTCTCTGGGTCAAATGAAATTTCTGAATATGCTTGGTACTCCGGTTTCTTCATGGAGTATTTTCTTTACGAGATTTTTGCAATCGCAAACTTAGCTTGTCCGGGGTCGGCAGAATTTTATGGTTTGTCTATTGTCGGAGGCGACACGAAAACAACGAGCGAACTTAGACTGTCTGCCTTTTATTTCGATGAATGGATGATTGAATCAATTCAGGGTCTACATATGGGCGTACGCCTAATTGATCCTGAGATAGTAGATCAATGGTTTAAATCGGTAAATCCACGAATCACCCAGAAAGCAGAAAACTCCACCCAACGCGCCATTTTTGCGCTTTTTCATCTGTGCAAAAGCGATGGGCATGTCGACTTTATACTTTGGATATTCAATGCGCTCGAGGCTCTCCTGTCGACGCGTGTAGGTGAAAATTTCTCTGGATTGGTGCGCCGAGCGTCTCTTGTTCTGGAACTCAATCCAAAGCAAACTGCGGAACTCAGTAAGCGAATGCGTAAGCTCTATGATTTACGAAGTTCATTTGTTCACGGCGGTTATGATGTTCCACATCCTATTCACTCTGAAACAATTGATAGACGATTGGATGACCACTATTCAAACGAAGTGGCATTGGGTAAGTATGGCTTCTTTGTTCTAGTTTCCTTGTTTCAACGGATGATCGAGAAAAATCTTGCGTCTTTGTTGTTTGAGGAAAAGCTGATGGTCGCCCAAAATGCAATATAACCGGTCATTCCACCGGACCTCCCTCGGCAATCCGCCTGTGAACTTCAACGGTGATGTTTTTAAAAAAGATCCCAAGAGGCTGGGGTGATGTTTCGCATTCCCGTTCTGCCTGAGCGCGGCCCGGCAAATGCGACGCACCGAGCGGACCCGCAGGGTCATGCGGCAGGGTCGCCCGCCTGGGTGAAAACCGAAGGTTTCGCCGAAGGCAAGTCCCGGCATCGTGCGGGGCGCCCGACTCAGTCGCAGCCGACCAGCTTTCGCTTCGCCTCCAAAGCCATAGGGCGACCGCCCAAACCGTACAGGCAAGTCCTGACCCTCACTCGCCGGTTTATGCTCAGCCCCGTCCAACCCAAAAAGGCCCCCACCATGTACGAATTCAAACTCCCCGACATGACTTGCGGTCACTGCGTGGCCACCATCACCAAGACGGTGGCGGCGGTGGATGCCGAGGCCAAGCCCTTGTTTGACCGCGAAGCACGGGTGCTGCGGGTCGCCAGCGACAAAGGTCGCGAGGTCTTTGTGGCCGCGCTGACCGAAGAAGGCTATCCGCCGGCTGCTTGAAGATGATTGCGCCGAATGTCCCCGCCGAGGACGGCACGGTCAACCCCCATTACCTGGACCATCTGGTCGCCGCGGCCGAGCAGCAAGAGATCGAATTGACCGAAGACGTCGTCAGCGGCAATGGCGTCAAGCTGCTGGCGCGCGGCGCCAAGGTCGACGCGTCCACGCGCGAACGCCTGCTGCGCCACAAGCTGCTCAAACCGCTGGAGCATTGCTTAGGCATCAGCGGCGGCATCACCGGCTCGCGCATCAGCGAGGTGGCGCAGGAGTTGCTGGAGCGGCACGATTTGCTGCACGCGCTGTGCCAGCACGAGCGGGCGCAGCCGGCCGCGGTGTCGCTGGGCAAGCTGGCGCTGTCGGCGCCGCTGCAGGCGCTGTTGACGGTCTATGCCAGGCGCGGCCCGGACCGCCTGGAACATGCGGTCGGTGTGGCGCTGGCGGCGCTGGGTCTGGCGCGGCGCCTGCTGCCCGGCGACATCGCCGGCCAACAATTGCTGGCCCGAGCCGGCCTGCTGCATGACGTCGGCGAGCTCTATCTGCGGCCCGACTATCTGCAGCGCGACAGTCCGCTGCAGGCCGAGCAATGGCGCCATCTGGTCAGCCACCCGGTGATTGGCCACCGCCTGCTCCGCGATATCGAGGGCGGCGGCGCGGACCTGGCCGCGCTGGTGCTGAGCCACCATGAGCGGCTGGACGGCTTTGGTTATCCGCAAGGCTTGCGCGGCGACGCGCAGCTCGATCTTTCGGCGCAGATACTGTTCGCCTCGGAATGGCTGGTCGGCCTGATCGAGAGCGGCGCCAGCGCGGTCATCCATGCCAGCATCGCGACCCGGCTGATTCCGGGCGAGTTTGGCGCGGCGGTGCTGGACATCTTGCGCGAAGCCTCGGCGGGCAGCGCCGGTGGCCATAGCCTGAGCAATGAGCCGGCCAGCCTGGCCGATGCCTTGCCCCGGGCGGTGCGGGTGGCGACGGTGCTGAAAAGTTTTCGGGCCTCGCGCGCCCTGATCGAGCGACGCATGGCCGACGCCAGCCCGGCCATGCGCTCGATGCTGGCCCTGTGCTTGCACCGTCTGCAGCAGTTGCAGTCCTCGTTAAGCAGCGCGGGCCTGGCCACCGGC
>JADMJQ010000207.1:0-7462 GCA_018780415.1 Roseateles sp.
CCCCGCTGGCAGACCAACCTTGCACGGCCACGAACCGCCCGCTTCCTTGGTTCAGATGGCCAGCGACAACGTGAGCGTTGGTGACGGCATGGTTGCCGTCCAGCACTACAAATCCAGTTCCACTAAAACTAAACCGGGGGCTGTCGGTCGCACTGAAAGTACCCACCAGCACAACCGACGGCTTGATCAAGGAAATCGTTGCTGGTAGCCCGGCGCCGCAATTGAATGCGCACAACCAGAGGAGAAACAGCACCGCAAAAGGTCTGCTGCAGCCCACACCGCCTGCCAATATCCTCACTGGATCAGATCTCTTGACGTCAGACCCACTTCAAGCGCGGCGACACAGTCCCGCCAAACCGAATCCATCTCCTGGATTTCAAAACCAAAAAACAAACCCTCACTGGTGATCTTTCGCCGTTTCACGGTGACGTTGACGACCGAACATTCATTCACCCCCAGATTTATAGTTGCAATACCGCACCTATCCAAAGGCAACTCCAGCTTGCTCTCCACCTGAAAACCAGATAATGATATTTCAATGATGTGCAAGACAAAAGACCGCTCACCCTCGTGGTCTACAAATTTGACCGTTGCTGGGCATCTGATTGAATAGCGTTGGTGTTTCCGCAGGGGATGGGTAGCTTGGCCAGTACCGGTCAACATGGGCAGGTATCGCCGATACTCGACCATGCTGTAAATCGACCAAAGCAGTGATTTCTTTCGATCACTGAGACTATCGAAAAGTTGTGATTTTTCGTTGAAAAAATAATTCAATAGCTCCGGCGTCATCACCGGATCATTGGTTGTGTGATAGCGTCGCGGTGGTAACTTAATATTTTTCAGATTTGTCTGAAAAAAGTATTTATGTAAATTCTTTCTATCTACACACCCTTTATAGCCTGCTTTGAAAACGGATGCAGCACTCCGCAGATCCAATGTTGCGCCGACCGCAGGCGCTCCGTTTGCAAAATCATAACGGTCCACAGGCATTTCTTGAAGGCGCTCAAAAAATAGCAGCGCCTCATAAAGTTCGATCTTTTCAGGATTTACAGCAATAACCAAATGTCTTGTATCAAAATACTCCACGCAGTACTGATGCATGAACTTCATTAGCGGAAATAAAATAGCTCCACCGGTTTTTCTGAATTCCGGGTGGACCGCCAAAGCTGAAATTTCAGCTATGTTCCCGCCTTTGGTGCGTACCGCTTCGAGATCAAAGATGGCTTGCAGTGGAAAACCAAACACGCCCTCCCGAATCATTGATATTGTTCCAACGACGCGCCCGTCATATTTGGCACACAAGGTGGTCGTCGTCGGCAACGCATGGTACTCAGTAATCCGCATGCCTGAGGCGTCCGGCTTCATGAAGCCGCTTCCCACATAAGCGTCATGCAAAATTCGGAAGCAGTCCTCTAATTCTTGCTTGCTCTCCGCAATTTTCAATTCCAAGCGCAGATCTGGCTCCGGGTCACAATCGACCATGGATCTATATATTGAATATTTGATCCACGCGGGCAATGCCCCAAAAATTTTCCTGACAATTTGGTGGCTTTTCTTTCTAAAGCTAGAACGTCGTACTTGAGTCATTTCAATCTCACTTATTTCGGTCCGCTTTACAACCCCAGTCAGTCTAGAGCTTCGCCTTCATTTTTGCCACGTCGCTTTGACCAGCAAATTTATCACCCAATTTTGCAAGATAGTCCAACTCTGCAGCCGCCTTCTTCTTGTCCCCCGACAACATATAAAGCTTTGCAAGATGCAGGCGATGGATGTGAATATTGGGGCTGATGACCAAAGCCGCGGCCTGCGTTTCAATGGCCTTGGGCAAATCATCATTACTTAAATATATTTCCGCCAGTGTATCCATAAAAGATGCATCCCGCGGACTCAACTTGACGGCCTTCTGTGCATACGGCAAAGCACCCGGCTGCTTAGATATATTCAAGAGCCATGCGACATTATTTAGCGCCGAGGCATTATTCGGATCAATGGCAATAACTTTCTTATATTTATCCAATGCCGCATCATATTTATGTGCCGCCAACTCCATATCACCGAGATGAAACCAAAACACCTTATCCGCTGGACTCTTCAGTAGCCATTGCTTTTCAAACTCCACAGCCCTATCGCGCTTTCCGCTCAATAGCAAGGTGCGGTGAACTTTGACGGCGATCTCGCTGGAGCTTTTGCGCTCAAGACCACTGAGATAGTATTTCTCCGCCATGGCCATATTCAAATTTTCACTCTCCATGTCACCGGCCAGAACGAAACCTGATGGATCATTGCTATGGAGCTCCTGCATTTTCACTGCAGTTCGCAATGCTTCTTTGTTTTGTCCTGCCGCGCGCTCAACACCAATCAACATAACCTGCGCCGGTAGAAAATCAGATTGAAGGGCCAGCGCCTTCTTCAAGCTCGCGCGAGCGCCTGACAGATCTCCTTGTCTGATATTGATTTCGGCGATTCTAGTCATCGCCAATGGCGCATATCTTGAGAATCCAAGCATTTTGTTGTAGATTTTCAGCGCCTGATTGTAGTCACCCACTTGGTATTGGGCTTGACCCAGCGCATCCATCAATTCCAAATTCCCGGGATTGGCCACAAGTCCTTCTTGGGCAGCCGCCAAGGCCAAATTGAAATCATTGTGCGCCATATGCAAGCGCACTAAAGCCAAGGCCGCATCTGAATCACCGGGGCTATCTTTCAAAGCCTTGTTTACAAGTTGCGCCAGCTCTGATTTATCCGCGCCAACTTTCGCCCGCATTGACGCCAAGGCCAAGGTTGCACGAACATTCTTTGGGTTTTCAGTCGAAAACTTTCTGAGGCGATCTTGCGCCAAACCGCTCTTGCCTTCGTCAAAGTCCATCGAAGCAATATTCAGCGCGGCGGGAAAGTAGCGTGGATCGACCTTAAGTGCAAGTTCGTAAGCTTCTCGAGCAGGCCCCAGACGCCCTGCGAGTCGCTCGGCTTGGCCTCGAAAGAACTCTGGAACGGGCGACTTTGGTTGTTTCTTGGCGAGTTCCTTGATCGCAGCTACTGCGCCATCCCTATTTTTACTTTTTAGATGCTCATTGATCAATGAATAATCAGCAAAAACGCCCTCGTCCAGATTGGAAATTTCCCTAAGTTCATTCAGGCCTTGTTCGCTTTTTCCCCTGCCTATTTTCGCCAAAGCGAGCTGCGTTTTGCTTTTTACATCGGTGGGGTTAAGGGCCGCAGCTTTAGAGAAAAACAACTCCGCCTTCGAGAACTCACCCAACTGCATATAGGCTTGCGCCATCAGCGCATTGGCTCGCCACAGCGGCGGAACAACCGCCATGAGCGGCTGGAGTATTTTTTGCGCCCGATTTGGATCTCCTAAACCCAAATAGACCTCGGTCAACTGTAGTCGTATTTGACTTTGGCTTGGGTCAGCCTTTAAGGCCTGGCTCAGGCTGGCCTCCGCCAATACAAGGTCGCCATTCTTTAACGCAACGACACCTGACAAGTGAAGCGCCCGCACATCCTCTGGAAATTGCTTCAATAACTGCTGCGATTGCTCAAGTGCAGTCTTTAGATCACCTCTTTCCAGCGCAATAACGGCAGTAAAGAATTTGGTCTGAGGATGTTGCGGGTAACTTCCCTTTAACTTGCTAAGTTGCGCCTCACTTTGCTCTAAATCTTGTTTTTCCAACAAAATTATCAGGGCTGCACGGTGAGCAAACAGATTATCTTTGCCAAAACTCAAGGCCTGCCGAAAAGCCTCCAGGGCTTCGTTCAACTTCCCTTCGAACTGCAGCAACTCTCCACGCAGCTGCCAAACTTCACTACTCTTCGGATGGGCCGCCAATATCTCCGCTAGCTGCGCGTTAGCTGCGTTTAAATTCCTGTCTGTTGCCTGCATGCGTACTTGCAATATCTTTGCGTCAAGATTATTTGCATCGACACTCAAGGCCTTGAGTACGACCACGGCCGCTTCTGAGCGCTTACCGACATCCAATAGCGCTTTTGCGACTTGCAGATGCAACTCCGCTTGCGCCTTCGGTGACTGTAAGCTGGTCGCTCCAAATTGGGTGATGACTTTGTCGGCAGCACCGGTGGCGAGCAGAATTTTGGCCAATAGTGGCACTACTTGATCAGCATCAAAACCCAGCTCCTGCGCCTTCTGCAATTCGACCTCAGCACCTGCCAAGTCACCGCTGTCAAAGAGAACTTTGCCGAGCAAAAATCGAGCCTCAGCCAACGATTGATTTTTCTGCAGCGCATTCTTCAGCTGAATGATTGCCGTCTTCCGGTCATTTTTTTCAATATGGCTTTTAGCCGAAATCAACAAGCTCTCGGTACTCTCACCGGAGCAAGCACCCAAACCAACGACCAAGCCCGCTGCGAGCAGGTAAGCTGAAATCTTTATACCCATCCCCGGCTCAGCTTTTTTCATGTCAATAGCATTTCTCATTTGATTTGCAATTTATTCATCAAGTCGTAGAGTGTCGGCCGGCTAACGCCCAGCAATTCAGCTGCCTTGGCAATGTTGCCGTCTGCTCGGGCGAGGGCCGCGGTCACCGCATCACGCTCGGCTCGCTCGCGAACCGCTCTTAAGTCAAGTTCATGGGTGGGCGCACCGCCTTCGGACGCGACCGCCAACATACCCAAATCAGCGACTTGGATGCGATCACCATCACACATAATGGCCGCCCTCTTGAGCATGTTCTGTAACTCGCGAACATTGCCTGGCCAGGCATAGCGCTCGATAGCCAGCAACGCATCTGATCCCAAGGTCAGGTTGGTTCTTCTTTGATCGGCAGCAAATCTGCGCAAAAAAGCGTGGGCCAGCAGCACGGCATCGCCGGTACGTTCGCGCAGGGGCGGGATATCTACAACGATCTCTGCTAGCCGGTAAAACAAATCCTCTCTGAACCGCCCGTCAGCAATCTGGCTTTTCAGATTCTGATGTGTAGCCCCGACGATGCGGACATCGATTGAGATTTCCTGCCGGCCACCCACGCGCTCAATCATGCGCTCCTGCAGGAAGCGCAGCAGCTTTGCTTGCAAACTCATCGGCAAGTCACCGATTTCATCCAACATCAGGGTGCCACCGTTGGCTGTCTCGATCTTGCCGATGGTGGTTTTACTGGCGCCGGTGAATGCCCCGCGCTCATACCCAAACAACTCACTTTCCAATAAGTTCTCAGGAATGGCTGCGCAATTGATCGCCACAAAGCGGCCTTTGCGTTTGGACGCATCATGCAGCGCCTGCGCCAGCACTTCTTTGCCAGTGCCGCTTTCGCCGAGCAGCAATACCGTCGCGTCACTGGGTGCGACCTTCTCAATGGTGCGGCAGATTTTCAGCATGCCGGCATCACGAGTGATCAAGCTAGCCAGTGCATCGCTTCGATGTAAGTTCTGCAGGCGCTGATTCTCCTTCTGCAGTTCGTAAAGCCGATACGCGCGCTCGACCGAAAGGCTCAGCACATCCGGATCAACCGGCTTTGCCAAAAAATCGTAGGCACCCATGCGAATGGCGCGCAAAGCGTTGCTTTGATCGTTCTGGCCCGTCAAGACGATGACCTTGACCCCAGGGTCAAGTTCAAGCAATTTTTCCAAGCATTTGAATCCCTCAGAGACCGAGTCTTGGTCTGGCGGTAGCCCCAGGTCCATGGTGACCACAGCCGGACTATGGCGACGAAACTGCAAAACGGCTGTTGCAACGTCATCTGCCACTACAGATTCGAAGCGATCCAGTGACCACTTCAACTGCTTCTGCAACGCCAAGTCATCTTCGACAATCAGCAAAGGCTGTTGTTTCACCGAACAAATGGCATCGCCATTGCTACTGCTGCTCATTCAAAGCCCGTCAAAGTGGCTGATCGGTGGCGTGGAACAGCGGCAGCAAAATGGTGACCGTTGTGCCTTGATTTGGCTTGCTCTCAACATTAATTTTCCCGCCCAGTTCCTGCAAATATTGGTAGCTCTCATAGGCTCCTATACCCATCCCGGTCGCCTTGGTTGTTTGAAACGGTTTGAAAAGCCGCTGCCGCATGAACTCCTCGCTCATCCCGCAGCCACTATCAACGACCGTTACCTGCGCGTGGCTGCCATTCTTTTCCAAATTCAACGCCACTGACTGCTCAACGGGCGACGCATCGAATGCGTTTTGCACGACATGCCCAATCACTCGCTCTACGCGCTCATCATGGCCTCTGGTGCTGAGCTGGGACGCCAAGCGTAACTCCAGGCGACGGCCTTTGCTATTGGCGGCCGCGGCAAGGCGCTTCGCGATGGCCTCAAGATCGACGCCACTTGAAAGACCATGCGGCTTTTCACCCTCCCGCAACTGCAACATCAGCTGCCGCATTTTTTCCAATGAATTCTCGACAGTATCCAACATATCCTGCTGGAACTCGGGGTTATCTTTGAGGCGCTTTGCGTTCTTCATCATCAACGAGAGTTGGGTCACGATATTCTTCAGATCGTGCACCACAAACGCCGACATGCGGTTGAAGGCATCGAATTTCTTGGCCTCCAACAAGGCCTCCGCCGCCTGCATTTGAGCCAGATACGCTGAAGCCTGGCTGCTGGCTGTTTTCAGCAAATCGCGAACTTCCCAGTTCAACTCGATGGTGGCACGGGGGCGCCCCAGCACCACAAAACCCAGCACCTTGTCTGCCACCAGAAGCGGAATTAGCCAGCAGTGCCGTTTGTCTTCGAGCATCCATTTGGGCGCCTCAAACCCCTGGTAGTCGGGCGATCCTAGGCGTACTTGGTCCAGATCAATGATCCAGGCCCGTTCCAGCAAGAAACTGCAAAAGCCCACGGCCATGGCATCACGGCTATCGTGCGCCGGCGCGTTCCAGCGGGCAGTCTGCCCAAACTCGCCATTGCTACCTTGCTGCAACCAAAGGGTTCCAGACGGGCTTTCAACCAAGTTCGCTAGCGCTCTCACCACGGTCTCACCCATTTGCTGAGGCGACGCGCCTGATGACAAAGTAGCAGTGAAGCGCAACCACTCTTCGCGATAGTCATAGCGGTAGTTGAAGAAGTTCTTGGCGATATAGACCTTCAGCAGTGAGCGCATTGAACCGGACAACACCAAGAGGGCCAGGCCAACCAGCGCAGCAAAGACCAAGGTCAGTTGCAGCGCCCTGCCCCACTCGCCGCCGGTGTACCGGATGTAATAGCCCAGCGCCGAAACAAGCAGCAAATACACGCCGACCAGCATCAAGGTGGCGGAGTGAAACACTGCCATGCGGGAGATGTGCAATTTCTCAAGCCAGTCGGCATGCCGGCGCGAGGCTACAAACAGCAACGGCAACGCGGCGCAATGAGCCAAGGTGCGCACGCTCAAGGCGTCGCCATCAAACTCGCGAAACAAGGCAGCCTGCGAGTAAACAAACACATCGAAAGCGAAGACTGCCCCGAGGCCGAGGCAGACCGGCTTGGCATTCCACCTCGAATCACCTGACGAGTTGCGCAACAACTGCTC
>JADMJQ010000207.1:7482-13186 GCA_018780415.1 Roseateles sp.
GACTACCGCCAGGCCCAGCGCTGTAAAGGCCGATGCGCGAAGCAAATCCACACGCAGATCATTCTTGAACTCACGCAATATCAGCATCAACAGCGAACTGGCGAGCGACGCATAAGCCAAATCAGCAAAACGAGGTGGGCGCCGTTTGCTTACTTGGTCAAGTTTGGGCTGCAGCAGGAGCAATACAAACCAGAACCAACATGCATATCGCAGCCAGTCTGCCGCGGGGACGAGCCAATCGACTTGTACGGGCCACCAATTCAGCTTGACCACCAAACTGAAGCTCGCCCACGCTGCGCTGCATACAAGTGCTGCCAGCAAAACGAAGGACAGCGCATTGCCAGGGGATGTACGGCGCACCCAGATACGCGACGCAAAGTAGACGGCGAAAGCTGCATAGGACAGCGCGGCCACTCCTGCGCCAAGCAAATTCAAGTTCAAGTTCAAGACACCAAATTCCATTGCCCATTGAACCACGAGCGCTAAATGCAAAAATCGGCAGAAACGCCGACTTTTGATGTCTCAAGCGGTGAACGCTATTTCACCGTGCGCCCTTACCCGTCAAGACTACCGCGACCGTCTCAAACATGATCAGCATATCGAGGAACAGCGAATTGTTTTTGACGTAATAGAGGTCGTACTGGAGCTTCTCTATCGACTCCTCGACGGAGGAGCCATATTCGCAACGGACTTGCGCCCAGCCAGTTACGCCTGGCTTGACGCTGTGGCGTACAGCGAAGTAGGGGATCTTGTTAACCAGATCATCAACAAAATACTGACGCTCCGGACGCGGCCCCACCAAACTCATCTCGCCGACCAAGACGTTCAGCAACTGCGGCAACTCATCGATCCGAACCTTGCGAATGATCCTGCCAACGCGCGTGATACGGTCATCATTGACAGCCGCCCAGCGAGGCTTGCCATCTTTTTCGGCGTCGGTGCGCATGCTGCGAAACTTGATGACCTTGAACACTTTGCCGTTCAGACCTACGCGCTCCTGCCTATAAAAAATAGGGCCGGGAGACTCCAGCTTAATCATGATGGCGGTTAACACCATCAGCGGCAGCGTCAAGGCAAAAATCCCGGCAGCGAACACGATGTCAAAGGCTCGCTTGATTGCTGTGCGGATGGCGCCTTGATTGAAGCCATCACCAAAAATCAACCACCCGGCATTGACGTGGCTGATTTTGATTTGAGCCAGGGTCTTCTCAAAGTGAGTGGCTATATCAACAACGCGAATGCCGTACAACTTGCAATCCAGCAACTGGCGCAAAGGCATTGACCCGCCGCGCCGCTCAGACAGAGCAACCACGATCTCATCAACGCCGAGGCTACGCGCAGTTTCGGTCAGTGAGCCGCGGGAATCGATCATCTCCGCAAACGGAACTTCTGGATTCTCTTCGTTAGGACCCGCCAGATAGCCGACGATGTGCGCGTGAGGATCAGCCTCCTTCAGCGTTTGTCCGACCGTACGAGCCACCGCGCCAGAGCCGAATATGAGAATTCGGGTGCGCAAGCGCGATTGCGCACCCGAATGTGCCGCGTAAACGCGGTGAACCATGACGGCTGCCACAGCGGCCATCGCGGCCATCGTCACCAGCTCCCGATGACCAGTGGTCACAGGCAACAGACTGAAAATTGCATAAGCCAAAGGAAGGCCGAACATCAGTCCCAACAACGCCCTTGCACAAGACTCGGTGATGGAGCGGTTGTGCACGTGTTGGTAGAGGCCACTGGCAGAGTTGATGACAAACATGCAGCCGGCCAGCGACAAACCGTGAGAGGCAACAAACGGAATAACAGTAGAAGCTGACTCACCTTGGCTCAGCACCACAGCAACCACAGCAAACAAGATCAAGCCCAAATCAAACAAGACGTGAAGCAAGGTCTGCCTGTGCAAATAGTGTCTAAAAATTCGTACCATTGTGTTCCCCGATCCCAAACATTTACCGCACTGCGCGACAGGCAGCTGACTCAAAATACGCTGCACCTGCCCCTATTGAGCAGATGATCCGCAACTTTTGTTACGAAAGCAGTTTTTGACTCAGGCCTCGCATCAAAGTAACCAAACGTGTCTCGATCGCGGGCACATGATGCCTGCACAAGAGCCACTTGAAAGCCCCCCATTTGAAGGGGGCCGAGGACAAAAACGATTGATTCATGGCTGATCTGACCGAGCTGTGCGGCCGGTCGCCGTGCATCAGGCCGCAAGTAGAGCGCAGATCTGTGCTGGTACTCAGAAGCTGGCCTTAACTATCGTGCGTATTCCACGACAGACAGGTTGATTTAGTAACGATCGGCATCGACGCATCAAAACGTTGACGGCGGCCACCACTGGCATCTACCCGCATCTCGCTATCCGGACCGACGCTGCAGTTTGACTACAACGGCTGCGCAAATGCAGCATCTGAAGAAGCAACAGCGCGCGGCATCAAATTGGCCGCGACATGGTTTCAGATCCGTTCTTGCGGAATCGGACTAGCCGGCCGCTTTTGCGGCCAATTTCGCTCCGCCCATTGATCGGGCAGGCGAGCCGAGCGCCAAATTTCATACCCGCCTACCCCGCGACAAGCGGACGGCGGCATTGCAAAGATCACCCAAATTGCCGGCTGACTGACTTCAAATCCCAGAAATCAAAAAGGGCTAACCCATTTCTGAGCTAGCCCTTTGATTTCAAACTGATTCTTATGGTCGGGACGGTGGGATTCGAACTCACGACCCCTTGCACCCCATGCAAGTGCGCTACCTGGCTGCGCTACGCCCCGACTAAGCCTCGTATTCTAGCGTAAATTTCACACCCTAAGCAAGCAATAACTCTCTAATTGAATGGAGCTCAGTCCTGACCTGATCGAGTGATAGCTTCACTGGGTCGCGGCCATCAAAACTGCCAAGGTCTTCACCGGCAGCTTCGACATCGTCCGCTAGAAAAAACCCTGCATCAAAGGGCGTGGCCTGCCCCGCCTCTTCACAACCCAGCTCGCCGCCCCGCGGCCCCGCTGCGCCATCAACCAACTGATTGCGGGCGCCGCTGATGGTGAAGCCCTGCTCATACAGCAGACCTCGGATGCGCCGGATCAGCAGCACTTCGTGATGCTGGTAGTAGCGCCGATTGCCGCGCCGCTTCATCGGCTTGAGCTGAGTAAATTCCTGCTCCCAATAGCGCAGCACATAGGGCTTCACGCCACAGAGATCGCTCACCTCACCGATGGTGAAATGGCGCTTGGCTGGGATCGCGGGCAGCGAGTTTTCCATTGAAATCAACGGCTTCAGGTCGGGAGGTCAGACTCTACTCGAAGTCATCCTCGGCGCACACCTCGCCTTGAACCAAACCCTTGAGTTTGTTGCTGGCGTGAAAAGTCACCACATCGCGGGCCTTGATCGGGATAGCTTCGCCGGTACGCGGATTGCGCCCGGGACGTGGTGCCTTGCGGCGAATCGTGAAATTGCCGAAGCCGGTCAGCTTGACCTCGTCGCCGCGCACCAGGCTGAGGTGGATGATGTCGAAGAAGGCCTCGACCATGTCCTTGGACTCGCGCTTGTTCAGGCCGAGCTTGTCAAACAGCAGTTCGGCCAGCTCAGCCTTGGTCAACGTCGGCGTGTCAAGGCTGGCGAGCAGCATCAGGGCCGCCTGCCCACCCTGCTTGCCATCATCGTCTGCGTCGCTCATCAAACTACCCTCAGCCGCGCAAACGCGCACCCAGATCTCGGCTCAAGGCAGCGACCACCGCCGCCACCGTCTGCTCGATGCGCTCTTCTGTCAGCGTCGCCTCATCGTCCAGCAATTCCAGGCGCACGGCCAGGCTGCGCTCGCCGTCCTTCATGTCGGCATTGGCCTGAGCGGGCTTGAAGACATCAAACAATTTGGCCGAGCGGATCAGGCCGTCATGCGCGCCGGCGATCGCCTGCATCAGGCCGTCATGGCTGACGCTGTCGCCGACAATAACGGCCAGATCACGCAGCACCGCCTGCTGGCGCGGGATCGCTTGGGGCGCGGGAATTTCGCGCTGCAGCGTCGCGGCCAAATCCAGCTCGAACAGCACCGGCGCGCCGCCCCCTTGCGGCAGCTCATAGGACTGGCGCCACTTGGGATGCAGCTCGCCGATCACGCCGATGTCGAAGCCGTCCAGCTCGACACGCGCGCTGCGGCCCGGGTGCAGGGCCGCATGCTCGGTCGCCAAAAAACGCAGCTGACGCGGCGCGAACAGCGCCTCCAGATCGCCCTTGACGTCGAAGAAGTCGACCATGCGGTCGCGCTGGCTCCATTGCTGCTGCTCGGCCGGGCCGTAGGCCAGACCGGCCAGGCGCATAGGCTGGGCCACGCCGGCGATGCTGGCGTCGGTCTCCAGCACCGTCGCATCGCGCAGAAACACGCGGCCAATCTCGAACAGGCGCACCCGCGTGGCGCGCCGGGCGAGGTTGTAGCGCAAGGTGTTGACGAGGCTGCCGAGCAGGCTGGAGCGCATCACGGCCAAGGGCGCGGCGATCGGATTCAGCAGCTGGATCGGCTGCTCGTTGCCGGCCAGCTCGCGCTCCCAGCGAGCCTCGACGAAGCTGAAATTGATGGTCTCGAAATAGTCGCGGGCGGCCACCGCGTGGCGCAGCGCATGCACGGAGCGGCGCGCTTCCGACAACACCTTGCCCACGACCGGCGCCAGCGGCGGCGTCGATGGCAGGTTCGGATAGCCGATGACGCGGATCACTTCTTCGATCAGATCCTCTTCGATCTGCATATCGAAACGCCAGCTCGGCGGCGTCACCGTCAGCACACCGAGCGCTTCTTCAAATTGCAGGCCAAGGCGGCTGAAGACGCGGGCGCAGTCTTCCTGCGTGACCGGCATGCCGATGATCTTGGACGCCCGCGCCACACGCAGGCTGACCGGCGTACGTGCCGGCAGTTGGGTCGTTTGGTCGTCGAGCGGGCCGCAGTGCGTGTCGGCGCCGCCGCAGATATCGAGAATCAGCTGGCTGATGCGTTCGACGTGCTGGGCCGTCAAGGCCGGGTCCACGCCGCGCTCAAAACGATGGCCGGCATCGGTCGAGAAATTGAACTTGCGCGAGCGGCCCATCACCGCCTTAGGCCACCAGAACGCCGCCTCCACATAGATGTTGACGGTGTCGTCCGACACCGCAGTGGCGTCGCCGCCCATGATGCCGGCCAGCGACTCGACGCCTTGCGAATCAGCGATGACACCGACCGTCGCGTCCAAGGCGACGGTATTGCCATTCAGCAGCTTGAGACTCTCGCCCGGCTTGGCCCAGCGCACCACCAGCTCGTCATGGATCTTGTCCAGATCGAAAATATGGGAGGGGCGGCCCAGCTCGAACATCACATAATTGGAGATGTCGACCAGGGGCGAGACCGAGCGCTGGCCGCAACGCGCCAGGCGGTCGACCATCCAGGCGGGAGTCTTCGCCTTGGTGTTGACGCCGCGAATGATGCGGCCGGAGAAGCGCCCGCACAGATCGGCCGCCTCGATGCGCACCGGCAGCTTGTCGTCAATCGCCGCCGCAATCGGCGTGATAACGGGCAATTGCAGCGGTGCGCCGGTCAAGGCCGAGACCTCGCGCGCGATGCCGTAAACGCTCAAGGCATGGGCCAGATTGGGCGTCAGCTTGAGGGTGAACAGCGTGTCATCAAGATTCAGATGCGTGCGGATGTCTTGGCCGATTTGCGCATCGGCCGCCAACTCCAGCAGGCCGCCCT
>JADMJQ010000207.1:13196-17157 GCA_018780415.1 Roseateles sp.
GCTGAGCTTGAGTTCGCGCGCCGAGCACAGCATGCCGAAGCTGTCGACGCCGCGCAGCTTGCCGACATTGATCTTGAAGGGCTTGCCGTCCTCGCCTGGGGGCAGCTCCGCACCGACAGTCGCCAAGGGCACCTTGATACCGACGCGCGCATTCGGCGCGCCGCAGACGATTAGCAGCGGCTCGGGGCCACCGGCATTGACCGAGCAGATGCGCAGCTTGTCGGCGTTAGGGTGTTGCTCGGCCGTCAAAATTTCTGCCACCACGATGCCATGGAAAGGCGGCGCCACCGGGCGCAGCTCTTCGACTTCCAGGCCCGACATGGTCAGCAGCTCGGCCAGCTCTTGGGTGTTCAGCGCGGGGTCACAAAAGGTCCGCAGCCAGGATTCAGGGAATTGCATGGAATATCTCTCGGGCTACGGGTTTCACTTGAACTGGGACAGGAAGCGCAGATCGCCGTCAAAGAACTGACGCAGATCGCCGACGCCATAGCGCAGCATGGCCAGCCGGTCGATGCCAGAGCCAAAAGCGAAACCGATGTAACGCTCAGGGTCCAGCCCCATATTGCGGATCACCTGCGGATGCACCTGGCCGGAGCCGGACACTTCCAACCAGCGGCCTTTCAGTGGGCCGGCCGAGAACATCATGTCGATCTCGGCGCTCGGCTCGGTGAACGGGAAATAGCTGGGTCGGAAACGGATCTCCATCTCCGTGGTTTCGAAGAACTGCTGCAGGAAGTTCACATAGACCGACTTCAAATCCTTGAAGCTGATGTTCTCGCCCACCCACAGGCCTTCGACCTGGTGGAACATCGGCGAATGCGTGGCGTCGCTGTCGACGCGGTAGGTGCGGCCCGGCGCGATGACGCGGATTTCGGGCATGGCTTGGCCGGCATCGATCAGCGCCTTATGGCTTTTGACATGCTGAACCGCATAGCGGATCTGCATCGGGCTGGTGTGGGTGCGCAAGACATGACCCCCTTCAACATAGAAGGTGTCGTGCATCGAGCGCGCCGGATGGTCTTCCGGCGTGTTCAGCGCGGTGAAGTTGAACCAGTCGTTCTCGATCTCGGGGCCGTCGGCGACGTCGAAACCCATCGAGCCGAAGATGCCCTCGATGCGCTCCATCGCCCGCGTGATCGGGTGCAGGCCGCCCGTGCCGCGCTGGCGGCCGGGCAGGGTCACATCCAAGGCTTCGGCCTTCAGCTGCAGGGCCAGTTCCGCGTCGGCCAAGGCCTGGCGGCGGGCGGTCAGCGCGGCTTCGATGCCGGCCTTCAAGACATTGATGTCGGCACCGCGGGTCTTCTTTTCTTCGACCGGCAGTGCGGCCATGCCCTTAAGCAGCTCGGTCACACGACCGGCCTTGCCCAAAAAGCGCGCCTTGGCATTTTCCAAATCGGCTGGCGTGGCAGCAGTGGCAAATTCGCCTTGCGCCGTCTGCAGCAATTGATCGAGGTCGTTCATCGCGGGGCCGTTTTCATCAAGCAAGTCTTGAAGGAGGGGAAATTGGGGGCAAAAAAAAGGCCGAGCTGTTAGCGCGGCCTTGGGGGTGCTCGGCCCCGCACGAGCGAACCCGTGCGGGGCTGTCACCTACCGCCTTGCAGCGGCAGATGGACATTAAGCCAGAGCGGCCTTGACCTTGGCGAAGATGCTGGCAAAACCAGCAGGATCACGCACGGCCAGATCGGCCAGGACCTTACGGTCGATGTCGATCTGAGCCTTCTTCAGGCCAGCCACAAACTTGCTGTATGTCAGGCCCAACTCACGGGAAGCCGCATTGATACGGGCAATCCAGAGTGCGCGGAACACACGCTTCTTGGCACGACGGTCACGGTAGGCGTATTGGCCTGCCTTCATCACTGCCTGTTTGGCAATGCGGAAGACATTCTTACGACGACCACGATAGCCCTTGGCTAGTGCCAGGACCTTCTTGTGACGGGCACGTGCGGTAACACCACGTTTAACGCGAGGCATAGTATTTCTCCTTCAGAAGTCGGTCAGAGGCCAGCGCCGGGCAACATTTGAGCCATATGGCCCATGTTGGTCTCGTGCACGCCGGTCGTGCCACGCAAGTGGCGCTTGTTCTTGGTGGACTTCTTCGTGAGGATGTGGCGCTTGAACGCCTGGCCGCGCTTAACGGTGCCACCCGGACGAACGCGAAAGCGTTTCTTCGCGCTGCTCTTGGTCTTCATTTTGGGCATGATTGCTCCTTCTTGTGAACGCTTCCAGGGGCGTCTGCACTACTCGTACAGAACTTGGGGCCTCTGGAGGCTAATAAGCCCGCTAACGACCAAATCAGCGGGCTGAATTGAAAACTATTGCGGAGGCCATCTGCGTTGTTGCTCGGTGCTCGCTTCCTCAACATACCCAAAGTATGTTTCGGTCGCTGCGCGCCGTGCGCCTAGCAACTGGCCTTCCTCGCTACGTTTTCAGTAGCGTCAATCTCGAGGTCTTAGCGCTTCTTCGGCGCCAGGACCATGATCATTTGCCGGCCTTCCAGCTTGGGCATATTCTCAACCACGGCAACATCGGACAATTCGTCGCGGATTCGCTCCAGCAGACGCATACCGATGTCTTGGTGGGTGATTTCGCGACCGCGGTAACGCAAGGTCACCTTGCCTTTGTCACCATCCTCGGCAATGAAGCGCCGGAGATTGCGCATCTTGATCAGGTAGTCGCCCTCGTCCGTACCCGGACGGAACTTGACTTCCTTGATCTCGATGACCTTCTGCTTGGACTTCGCCTCGGCAGCGCGCTTTTGCTCGATGTACTTGAACTTGCCGTAATCCATCAAACGGCAGACCGGAGGCACGGCCGTGGCGGAAATTTCGACAACGTCCACATCCAACTCGCCCGCCATGCGGAGCGCTTCGTGGATGCTCACAATTCCGAGCGGCTCGTTTTCTTGGCCGTTCAAACGGACTTCAGGAGCCAAGATTTCGCGATTCAGCCTATGCTTGCGCTCAGGAATGGCTCGACGGTCAGCAAATGTAGCGATGGTGCATACCTTTCAGCGAGCCCCAAGGCGAGGAGCCCAAACAAAACAAAAGCGCGCCCTGTGCAGCGATCTCAAGCCTTTTGGATGATGTCGGCGGAAATCTTCGCAATGAAGTCTTCCAAGGCCATCACACCCAGATCTTGGTTGCCACGGGCGCGCACCGCAACGGCTCCATTTGCCTTCTCCTTGTCGCCTACGACCAGGATATATGGAACCTTTTGCAAAGAATGCTCACGGATTTTATACGTGATTTTCTCGTTTCGCAAATCTGCGTGGACCCTAAGCCCTTGTTTTTGCAGAGATTTCACGATTTCGGCGACGTAATCGGCCTGCGCGTCGGTGATATTGGCGATCACCACCTGAGTCGGCGCCAGCCAAACCGGCAAGGCGCCGGCATGCTGCTCGATCAAAATGCCGATGAATCGCTCCAGGCTGCCGACGATGGCGCGGTGCAACATCACCGGCGTCTTGCGCTGGCTGTCCTCGCCGACAAACTCGGCGCCTAGCCGCTCAGGCATATTGGAGTCGATCTGTATCGTGCCGCATTGCCATTGGCGACCCAGCGCGTCCTTCAAGGCATATTCGATCTTGGGCGCGTAGAAAGCGCCCTCGCCCACTGCGATCTCAAACTCACAGCCAGAACGGCGCAGGCTCTCCATCAAGACCTGCTCGGTGCGGTCCCAATACTCATCGGTACCGATGCGCGCCTCGGGGCGCGTCGCCACCTTGTAGACGATGTCGGTAAAGCCAAAGTCGGCATAGACCTTCTTCAGCAAGGTCGTGAAGGCCTCGCATTCGGCCAGGATCTGATCCTCGGTACAAAAGATATGGCCGTCGTCTTGCGTGAAGCCGCGCACCCGCATGATGCCGTGCAGGCCGCCGGTCGGCTCATTGCGATGGCATTGGCCAAACTCTCCGAAGCGCAGCGGCAGATCGCGGTAGCTCTTGATGCCCTGGTTGAAGATC
>JADMJQ010000207.1:17167-41729 GCA_018780415.1 Roseateles sp.
GGCAGTTCATCGGCTTGAGCGCGTAGTCGCGCTTTTCCGACTCGGTCGTGAACATATTGTCCCGATACTTATCCCAGTGGCCCGACTTCTCCCACAGGCTGCGGTCGATGATTTGCGGGCCCTTGACCTCCAGATAGCCGTTCTCACGGTAGACCCGGCGCATGTACTGCTCAACCTCCTGCCAGACCGACCAACCCTTGGGGTGCCAGAACACGGTGCCGGGCGAATGCTCGTCGATGTGGAACAGATCCAGCTCACGCCCCAACTTGCGATGGTCGCGCTTCTCGGCTTCTTCCAGGCGAATCAAGTACTTCTGCAGATCATCCTTGCTGGCCCAGGCCGTGCCGTAGATGCGCTGCAATTGTTCGTTACGGTGATCACCGCGCCAATAGGCACCCGCCACCTTCATCAACTTGAAATGCTTCAACTTGCCGGTAGACGGCACATGCGGGCCGCGGCACAGATCGGTGAACTTGCCTTCGGCATACAAGGACACATCCTGATCGGCCGGGATGCTCTCGATGATCTCGGCCTTGTACGCCTCGCCCAGGTTTTTGAAATAACTAACCGCCTCGTCGCGCGGCAAGACCGTGCGCGTGATGCGCTCATCCTTCTTGGCCAGCTCGCTCATCTTGGATTCGATCGCGGCCAGATCCTCGGGCGTGAACGGGCGCTTGTAGGCAAAGTCGTAGAAGAAGCCGTTTTCGATCACCGGGCCGATGGTGACCTGCGCCTCAGGGAACAACTCCTTGACCGCATAAGCAAGCAAGTGGGCGGTCGAGTGACGGATCACCTCCAGGCCATCGGCGTCCTTGTCGGTGATGATGGCCAGCTGCGTGTCGGCCTCCATCAAAAAGCTGGTGTCGACCAATTTGGCATCCGCACCGGCGCCAACCCGACCGGCCAAGGCGGCCTTGGCCAGACCGGCGCCGATCGAGGCGGCCACTTCGGCCACGGTGACGGCCTGCGGGAATTCGCGCTTGGAGCCGTCGGGCAATTGAATAGCGATCATGGAAAAGCTCCTGAGTAAGGCGGCGGGACGGATGTTTGGGGTCGAAAAAAAACGCGGACATTGCCGCGCTTTGATTGACATGGGAGAAAAAGTTTTAAGTCGTGACGAGGCGCGGCCGACTAAACCCGTGTCGGGGTGTGGTCGTAGTTCGCGGTGTCATAACCATGATGCCTTTCTCGCCCTTATTAGTTGGTGATGGCCCGATTGTAGCCACGGATCAAGTCAGCTCTTACAGCGCCAACGCCGCGACGGTTGGCCTTTCGCAGACGGCGGCAAATTCATCACGCAAACGCTGACTCTCGGCGACGGCGCGCTGCCAGGCGGAAGCCCTCTCCTGCACCGCGTCGCCGTAAAACTGGAAGTCGGCCCGATCCGGCAGTTTGCCGCGCGGCAGCGTCTTGACCCAGTCAGGATGTGGGGCCAGCAAGACCACGTTATCAAGGAACGCGCTGCTGCGGTGCCGGCGCTTGAGAGATTTATCCAGCCAGCCCGGAATGACCTGGCGCTGGAAATGCGGGTACAGCACCAGGCCTCCCCCCAACATTTCTGCGTAGTTCAGATGCAGGTGATAGTCGGTGATGCCGCCGTCCCAGTACGCGCCGCGTGGCGCGCCGGGGATGTCGTGCACGGCCTGCAACCAGAACGGGATCGAGCAACTGGCCAGCAGCGCGGCCTGCAAGTTCTGTGGCGTCAGCGCCACCTGGCGGCTGCGGTAGTCATGCAAGGGTATGGGCAAGTCGGAGGCAGGTGGCGAAAACACCACCCGCTCCAGGCTGCCACCCATCAACCGTCGACCCAGCATATTGGCCATGAAGGCGCCGGTATAGCCAAGTGGCGTGCGCAGTCTTCCCTCGCGGGCCAGCAAGTAGCGGCCACGCGAGGTGAACAGATGCGGCCGATAGCGCGGGTGGCTGAGCACCAGCTCCTCGCGCCCGCCAAACACCTCATCCAGCTTCGCCGCAAAGCCGCGCGTCACCTCGGCGGCGCTCGGCATCTTGCCGGCCGGGCTGTCGTAACGCTGATGCACATAGTCATGCGTCAGACGCTCGAACTCAGTTGCCGTCGTTTGTGCGTTACGTCCCAAACAAGCGGTGAGCATGCGCCAAGCGCCGATCGAGGCGCCGAGCAGATGCAATTCTTGGCTGCTGCGCGCCAACCAGTCGCCGAAGATAAACTGATCCAACGGCCCGAGAATCAGTCCCTTTGGGCCACCGGCCGCCGCAGGCACCACCCGCACATCATCCGGCCTCAGACCCCGCTCGGCCAGGCGAGCGCGAGCCCGTGGGCCGGCGAAGATTTGTAAGGCCTGCATTGCCAAATAAGTTAGTTAAAGCTTGATCTCCAGCGCCGCGCCAAAGCTGGTGCGGGCCTCCCGGTCGGTCGTGCTGCCGTAACCCGAGCCCAACAACGTGGTCTGCTGGGTATCCAGCGGAAGCAGATTATTGGCCGACAAGCGCAGCGACAGCGTCTTGCTGAACGCCCATTGCGCAAACACATCGAGTGCCCGCGTGCGTGTCTGCTCCAGCGACTGCGAGAGCGTCTGCTGCGTCGTGTAACCCGGCGTCATCGCAAAGTTGGCGCCGGTCGTCAGCGGCAGGCTGCTCAGCCGGTAGTCAAAACCGAGATTGCCGGACCAGGGCTGCTGGCCGTCGAGGCGGTTGTTCGGGCCCGGCACGGCCTCCACATTCGAATGATAAAAACTCAGCGAGCCGCGCAGATTCAGCGCCAGCATCGGGTCAAACACCGAGGGCAGCAGCTCGCCGGCGCGGCCTTTGACCTCCAGCTCCAGTCCGCTGGTCTGGGCCTTGGAATAGTTACTGGGCCGTGACACCCAGCGCGGCACGGTCGCCCAATCCACCGTCTGCAGCGTGGTGCTGCTGCGGATCAGATCGCTGATGCTGCGGTGGAACACGCCGATGCTGAACATGCCGCCGCCGGCCAGGTATTTCTCGAACGCAATGTCCAGGCCGGTCGCCAACTCGGGCTTGAGCTGCGGATTGCCCTCGCGGTCCGGCGACAGCTCGGTATTGGGCTTGCTGGTGTCGGGGAACTGGCCGCTCAAGGACGGCCGGGCCAGCAGCGAGTTCAGATCGGGCGCCTTGTAGCTGCGCGTCAGGCTGGCGCGGATCAGGTCACGGCCCTTGGGGTCTAACTTGTAGTTCAGATGCCAGAGCGGCGTCACCACCTGGCTGACATTGCGCACCACATCAGCATTGCCCTGGCTCTCGGTCACGATGCGCTCGGCGCGCAGGCCGATATAGGTCGACCACTGCTTTGACAGCTCCCACTCGTCCTGCACAAACAGCGCCTGGCGCTGAATCGTGGCCGAGAAGGGCTGGCCGTCGTACTGCGGCAGCTGCGGCACGCCGTTTTCGGTCACGGTGCGCAGCTCGTCGCGCTTGCGCCATTCCAGATCCCAGCCGGCAGTCAGGCTGTGGTCGTCGCCCAGCAGTTGGCCGAACTTGCCGGCCTGGGTCAGGCTGCGGTCATGGTTGTCGCCGACCGTGTGCCGCTGGACCGCGCCGTTACGGAAGGTTTCGCTATTGAAAGTGCCCTTGGAGTCCTGCACACCGGCCTTCAACTCCAGACGCTGTGCATCGTTGAATCGATTGACCCACTGCAAATTGCCACGCAGGTTCTGCCAGGTGCCGTGACTGGCGCTGTCATCGTCCAAACTCGGCTTGCCCGAGAGCACGGTGTTGGTGTAGTCGGTCTTGTTGTTCCAGTAGCCCTTTTGGGCAAAGGTCTGAAACGAGGCCGTTTCGTCGTCGCTGATCTTCCAGTTGACGCGCGGCGCGATATTGAAGCCATGACCCCAGTTCGGCTGCTCGCCGTGCTGGATAGACTCGGCGTCCTTTAGATCCATGCCTTGGGCAAAACGCTCGGTCGTGAAGCTGTTTTGGTTGCGCCACTCAAAAACCGAAATCGGCAGCGACACCGCCAGCGGCCCCAGCGTTTCGCCGAGGGTGAAGTTGGCATTCGGCGTCGGCCGCTCGTGGCTGTAACCGACACCCAGGCGCAGATCGCGCTGCGACACGCGCGGCGCGTCCTTCAAGATGATGTTGATCGCGCCGGCCACGGCTTGCACGCTCTGGTCAGCCGTCGGGCCCTTGGTGACCTCGATGCGCTCGACCTGGGACGGGCTGAGCTGATCCAGCGCAAAACCCGGTGGCGCCGGGTCGCCATTGATCAGGATCAGGGTGTAGCCAGCGCCCAGGCCACGCATGCGCGGCGCGCCGTCCTGCACCGACACGCCGGGCAAGCGCTTCAGCACATCGGCCACGTTGACGTCACCGTACTTATCCATCTCCTCACGGCCGAAGATCTGCTTGGCCACCTGCGACTTGCGACGCAGATCGGTATCGGACTGTTGGCGCGAGCTGAGCTCGACCCGCTCCAGCTTGCTGCCCTGCTGAGGGCGCGCGGGGGTATCACCGAGGCCGGCTGGAATGTCTTGCGCAAAGGCCGCATTCGGCGCGAGTAGAAAAACAGCCGGCAGGGCCAGCAAGGGATGCAATTTCAAACAGAACTCCGAAGGCTTGGGCGTCAAAGCCGCCACCATAGCCTGCCTTGCGGGAATTTGCTGCCGCAAGGCGATCAAGTGCGTGATCGATGGGGCGATCTACGGAAAGCCTCGCGGCATCAAGCCCCGCCCTTGAGTTTGGCCAAGTTGGCAAACGCCGCCGCCATCGCGCCGCCGGCCGGGGCCGCGGCCTGCGCTGGCGCCCGCCCGCCACCACCTCCACCACCGCTGCGTTGATTGCGGTCGGCCGGTCGATAGCTGTTGTCCGGCTTCGAGCCAGCGCGCTGCACCGGCGCATCCAGCTTCATCGTCAGCGAGATCCGCTTGCGTGCAATGTCCACCTCCAGCACTCGCACCTTGACGATGTCGCCGGTCTTGACCACCTCGCGCGCATCGGTAACGAACTTATTCGACAGCTGACTCACATGGACCAGGCCGTCCTGATGCACGCCCAAGTCGATAAAGGCGCCGAACTGGGCGACGTTGGAGACCGTGCCCTCCAGCACCATGCCTTCGACCAGATCCTTGATGTCCTCGACGCCGTCATTGAAGCGCGCCACCTTGAAGTCGGGGCGTGGATCGCGGCCGGGTTTTTCCAGTTCGGCCAGGATGTCCTTGACCGTGATGGCGCCGAACTTCTCATCGGCAAAGGCCTCGGGCTTCAAGGCCCGGATGACGTCGCTCTTACCCATCACCTCGGCGGCGGGCCGGCCGACGGTCTTCAGAATACGCTCGACCAGGCCATAGGTTTCCGGGTGCACGCCCGAGAAGTCGAGCGGGTTCTCGCCCTCGCGGATACGCAAAAAACCAGCAGACTGCTCGAAGGTCTTGGGCCCTAAGCCCGCTACATCAAGCAACTGCTTGCGGTTCTTGAACGCGCCATTGGCGTCGCGCCAGCGCACGATTGCCGCAGCGACGTTGGCCGACAGACCCGACACGCGCGACAGCAGCGGCGCCGACGCGGTGTTCAGATCCACACCGACCGAGTTCACGCAGTCTTCCACCACCGTGTCCAGCATCTTGGCCAATTCGCCCTGGTTGACGTCATGCTGGTACTGGCCGACGCCAATACTCTTGGGGTCGATCTTGACCAACTCGGCCAGCGGGTCCTGCAAGCGCCGGGCGATAGACACCGCGCCGCGCAGCGTCACGTCCATGTCCGGCAGCTCCTTGGAGGCGAACTCCGAGGCCGAATAGATCGAGGCGCCGGCCTCGCTGACGACCATTTTTTCGATCGCCACATCGGGGGCCAGCTGCTGCAGGCGCTTGATCAAATCGCCGGCCAGCTTGTCGGTCTCGCGGCTGGCCGTGCCGTTGCCGATGGCGATCAGGTTGACGCCATGCGCAGCGCAAAGCTTGGCCAGCGCGTGGATGGAGCCGTCCCAGTCCTTGCGCGGCTCATGCGGATAGACCACGGCCGTATCCAGCACGCGGCCGGTATCGCTGACCACCGCCACCTTGACGCCGCTGCGAATGCCCGGGTCCAGACCCATCACCACCCGCTTGCCGGCCGGTGCGGCCAGTAAAAGGTCGCGCAGATTCTCGGCAAACACCTTGATCGCGATGGTCTCTGCCGACTCGCGCAGGCGCGCAAACAGGTCGCGCTCCAGGCTCATCGACAGTTTCACTTTCCAGGTCCATGCCACGCACTTGCGCATCAGCGCGTCGCCGGGGCGACTGCCCATGGTCCAGCCCAGATGGCGTGCAATCCGCCCTTCGGCCAAGCCCGGTTTTCCGGCCACGACCTCCTCGTCCAGCGCCAGCTTGGCGTCCAAAAACTCCAGCGTGCGACCTCGGAAGACCGCCAGCGCCCGGTGCGAGGGCACGGTGCGGATGGGCTCGTCGTAATCAAAGTAGTCGCGGAACTTGGAGATGTCCGGGTTGTTCTCGTCCTTGCCTTCCATCAGCTTGGAACGGAACAGGCCTTCAGCCCACAGCCACTCGCGCAGCTTGCCGATCAGCAGCGCGTCCTCGGCCCAGCGCTCGCTGAGCAGATCGCGCACGCCGTCCAGCACCGCATGCGCGTCGGCAAAACCGGCCTCCGCGTTGATGAAGGCCGCGGCCTCCAGCAGCGGATCCAGCAGTTGATCGGCAAACAGCTTGTCGGCCAGCGGCTCCAAGCCGGCCTCGCGGGCGATCATGCCCTTGGTACGGCGCTTCTGTTTGAACGGCAGGTAGAGGTCTTCCAGCTCCTGCTTGGTCGGCGCGGCCTCGATCAGCGCGCGCAGGGCCGGCGTCAGCTTGCCTTGCTCGTCAATGCTCTTGAGCACGGCGGCACGGCGGTCTTCCAGCTCGCGCAGATAGCCCAGGCGGGCCTCCAGATCACGCAGCTGCGTGTCATCCAGGCCGTCGGTCACTTCCTTGCGGTAGCGGGCGATAAAGGGCACGGTGGCGCCGCCATCGAGCAGCTCCACGGCGGCATTGACTTGGGCCGGCCGAACCTTCAGCTCGGCGGCAATTTGAAGCAGGATCTTGTCCAAAACGGCAGCAACCACTCAAAAACACGAAGCCGCGCAGTTTGCCACAGGGGCTGGGGCTGTTCTTACAGCCAAGGTTTAAGCCAGCCCAGCCCATCCGAGGTCGAATGCGCCGCTGCGCCGCGCGCCGGCCGGTACTCGCAGCCTATCCAACCGTCAAAACCCAGCTCGTCCAGCAGCTTGAACAGATAAGTGAAGTTGATCTCGCCCACATCGGGCTCATGGCGCTCGGGCACACCGGCGATCTGGATGTGGCCGACATGACCGGTCGGCAAATATTTGCGGATCTTCATGGCCAGATCGCCCTCGACAATCTGGGCGTGATACAGGTCCATCTGCACCTTGACATTCGTGGCACCTATCTCGGCGATCAGGGCGTGCGCCTGGTCCTGGCGGTTCAGAAAAAAGCCCGGCATATCGCGCTCGTTGATAGGCTCGATCAAGATGTTGACGTTCAGCTTGGCGGCCTCGCTGGCGGCATAACGCAAATTATCCACGTAGGTCGCCTGTACATCGGCGCGGCCTTTTCCCGCGGGCAGCAGGCCGGCCATCACATGGACGCGCGGGCAGCTCAGCGCCTTGGCATAGGCCAGTGCTTGGGCTATGCCATCACGGAATTCGCCCTCACGGCCGGGCAGGCAGGCAATGCCACGGTCGCCCGCGTCCCAGTTCCCTGGGGGCGCGTTGAACAGCACTTGCTGAAGGCCATTGGCCTTCAGTCTTGCGGCCAAATCATCAGCGGCAAAGGCATAGGGGAACAGGTACTCGACGCCCTTGAAGCCGTCGGCAGCGGCGGCAGCAAAGCGGTCGAGAAAAAAGTCCACGTCGTTGTAGAGCATGGACAGATTGGCGGCGAATTTGGGCATGTTTGTGATCTACCAGTAGGCGCCGAAAACGCGGCGCAGTTCATCGATCTGCTCGTCGCCCAGCGGCGCGGCAGGGGCCAGCAAATGCAGCTTGGCGGTTTCTTCCAGCTCTTCCAGCACGGCCATGGCGCTGGCCGGGCTGTCGTGCCAGACATTGGGGCCCAGGCGAGCCAACATCACTGCGCGAATCGGCGTGCCGGTTACGGCATAGCGGCTGATGGCCTGCGCCACGGCTTCGGCCGCCTCGGGCGCGCCGGGGCGGTGATAAGCGATGTGCGGCACATGGCCGACCTTCATCACAAAGTAGGGTGTGATCGGCGGCAGCAGCTCGGCCATGTCCGAGTTCAGCGGATCGGCCCGCAACGAGCAGGCGACCAGGTGCGTGCTGTGCGTGTGGATCACGCAGCGAGCCTGCTCATCGGCCGCGTAGATACGCCGGTGCAGCTGTATGGTCTTGCTGGCGCGGTCACCGCTGAGCTGCTGGCCTTGCGCATCCAAGCGGGCCAGGCGTTCGGGCTGCAAGTTGCCCAGGCAGGCATCGGTCGGCGTGATCAGAAAACCATCGGCCAGTCGCACGCTGATATTGCCAGCGGTGGCATGCACATAGCCGCGCTCGAACAGCGAGCGGCCAACGCGGCAGATCTCCGCGCGGGCCTCGGTCTCATCCATGAAAGTGGTTGTGTTCATGGCGTCAATTGTGCAAAGGCTTTGCTGAAAAAGTCCGCCGTGCCGAAGTTGCCCGACTTCAGCGTCAGATGCAGCCCTTCCGGCGCCACATCGGATGCAGCAAAGCACCAGGGCACACCCGGGTCGATCTGGCCGCCGATCCGCATCTGCGCAATGCCCAGCGCCTGCACGCAAGCCCCCGAGGTTTCGCCACCGGCAACGATCAGCTGGCGCACACCGCGCTCAACCAGGCCGCGCGCAATCGCTGCGATGGTCTGCTCGACCATGGCCCCGGCCTGCTCGACGCCCAATTCACCTTGGATCGCACGCACGGCCGCCGGCTCGGCGGTCGAGTAGACCAGCACCGGGCCCGTCGCGATGTGCTGATCGGCCCAGGCCAGGGCCTCGCCCGCGACATCCACGCCGGCGGAGATGCGCAGCGGGTCGAGGGCAAAAGCCGGCCGGCCGCTTTGAATGAAGTCCAGCACCTGCTGGTTGGTCGCCACCGAGCAACTGCCCGAGACGATCGCCTGCAGGCCGCTGGCCGCCGGCAACTCGGCCGCTTGCACGCTGGGCGCGATGCCGAAATTGGCCGGCAGCGCGATCGCCACGCCGGAACCCGCCGTCACCAAGGGCATGCCCTTCAGCGCGGGGCCCAGGCGCAGCAGGTCGGCGTTGGAGACCGCGTCGACGATGGCGATGCCCACACCCTCGGCCTGCAGAGCGGCGATGCGCGCACGCACGGCGGCCTCGCCCTGGGCGACGGCCGCATGGTCGATCAGGCCGACCTGCGCTGAAGTCTGCGCCTGCAACACGCGCACCAGATTCGCATCCGTCATAGGCGTCAGCGGATGGTTCTGCATGCCGCTCTCGTTCAGCAACACATCGCCGACGAAGAGATAGCCCTTGAAGACCGTGCGCTTGTTATCCGGAAAGGCCGGCGTCGCGATGGTGAAGCTGGTGCCCAGTGCGGCCATCAGCGCCTCGGTCACCGGGCCGATATTGCCCTGGGCCGTGCTGTCGAAGGTGGAGCAGTACTTGAAATAGATCTGCTGCGCGCCCTGCTTTTGCAGCCAATCCAGCGCGTTCAGCGACTGCGCAATCGCCTCGGCAGGTGGAACCGTGCGCGATTTCAGCGCCACCACCACCGCATCCGCGTCGGTATCCAGCGCCTCGGCCGGCACGCCGATGGTTTGCACCACCCGCATACCGGCGCGCACCAGGTTATTGGCCAGGTCGGTGGCGCCGGTGAAGTCATCGGCGATGCAGCCGAGCAGGATTTTCTTGGCCATGGTCAGACCTTCTTTTCAGGCAGCGTGATGCCGGGGAAGATCTTGATCACGGCGCTGTCGTCTTCGCGGGCAAAGCCGGCCGTCGAGGCCTGCATGAACATCTGGTGCGCGGTGGCAGCCAGCGGCAGCGGGAACTTGCTGGCGCGCGCCGTGTCCAGCACCAGGCCCAGATCCTTGACGAAGATATCCACCGCCGACAGCGGCGTGTAGTCACCGGCGATCACATGGGCCATGCGGTTCTCGAACATCCAGCTGTTGCCGGCACTATTGGTGATCACCTCGTACAGCGCGGCGGCGTCGACGCCCTCGCGCAGGCCCAGCGCCATCGCCTCGGCGGCCACGGCGATGTGCACACCGGCCAGCAGCTGGTTGATGATCTTGACCTTGCTGCCGGCGCCAGCTTTATCGCCCAGGCGGTAAACCTTGCCGGCCATCGCGTTCAGCACCGCATCGGCGGCGGCGTAGGCCTCGGGCTTGGCCGAGGTCATCATGGTCATCTGGCCGGAGGCCGCCTTGGCGGCGCCGCCGGAGATCGGCGCGTCGATGTAATTCAGGCCCAGCGCGTTCAGCTTGGCCTCCAGCGCCACCGACCAGTTCGGGTCGACGGTCGAGCACATGATGAAGCTGCTGCCGGGCGCCATCGCAGAGGCAGCTCCGTTCTCGCCGAACAACACGCCTTCGGTCTGCGCGGCATTCACCACTACCGACACCAACACCGAGGTCGCCGCCGCAACCGAGGCCGGCGACGCGTGCGCCGTACCGCCTTCGGCCGCAAACGCTTCGGCCGCGCCGGGCCGCACATCGCAGACATGGACGGCAAAGCCGTTGGCGCGCAGAGTTTTTGCGATGCCGGCGCCCATGGCGCCCAGGCCGATCACGCCTACAGAGTTCGAGCTCATGATGATGAATTCCTTGTCAATGCGATAGAGAAGATCAGGCGACCAGCACCCACAGCAAGGCCGTCAGCAAAAATCCCGCCAGGCCCAGCACCGTGGTCAGCACCGTCCAGCTGCGCAGGCCGTCGGCCACGCTCAGGCCCAGATAACGGGTGACGATCCAGAAGCCCGAATCGTTCACATGCGAGAGGCCCAGGCTGCCGAAGCCGATGGAGATGGCCAGCAGCGCGACTTGCAGCTGGGTGTAGCCGCCGCCGGTGATGGCCTCGGCCAGCAGGCCGCAGGTGGTCAGAATGGCGACGGTGGCCGAGCCCTGAGCTGCACGCAGGGCCAGCGAGATCACAAACGCCAGCAGGATCAACGGCAGATGGGTGGCGGTCAAGCTGGCCGACAGCGCGGCGCCGATGCCGCTGGCCGTCAGCACCTTGGCGAACACGCCACCAGCGCCGGTCACCAGGATCACGGTGGCGGCGGCCGGCAGGGCCGATTCCATCACCTCATTGGTGCGCGCGCGGCTCCAGCCCTGGCGGCCGGCAATCAGCCAGAAGCTCAGGCCCAGGGCCACCATCAGCGCGAACACCGGCGCGCCGATGAAGCTCAACACATTGCGCAGCGCATCGCCCTTGGGCAGCATGGTGGCGCCGGTGGTGCCAATCATGATCAGGGCCAGGGGCACGAGGATCAGGGCCATCACCACGCCGACGCTGGGCGCCTTGAGCGTGAACTTGCTTTGCGCCGGACCAGCCGAGTCCGCGCCGAAGCTGGCGAACTGCTCGGCCGTGGTCGGCAGCATGTCGTAGTGCTTGCGGTTCAGCCATTTGGCGGTGTATTGCGAGAGCACGGCCAGCGGCAGGCAGATGGCCAGGCCGATCAGGGTGATCCAGCCCACATCCGCGCCGATGATGGCCGCACCACCGACGATGCCCGGGTGCGGCGGCACGACCACGTGCACGGCCAGCATGATGCCGGCCACCGGCAAGCCGAACTTGACCGGGTTGACCCCGGCCACCTTGCAAAATCCATAGACGATGGGCACCAGGATGATGAAGCCCACGTCGAAGAAGACGGGGATCGACAGCACCAGGGCGGCGGCCGTCAGCGCGGCGGGCACCCGCTTGGGGCCCAGGATCTCGGTGAAGCGCCGCGCCAGGCTGGACGCCCCGCCCGACACCTCGATCATCTTGCCCAGCATCGCCCCCAGCGCCACCAAGATAGCCACCGAGCCGAGCGTGCCACCCATACCGGCGATCAGGGTCGGGATGATGTCGGCGATCGGCATCTGCGTGGCCAGGGCCACCAGCAGGCTGACCAGCATCAGCGCCACAAAGGCATGCATCTGCCAGCGGATGATCAGCAACAAAAGCAGCGCGATGCCGCCGGCGGCAATGCCAAGCAGGGCGAATGTGGACATAGATCGTGTCTCCGGTTTGGACGGTGGGCAAGTGGACCGAGGCTGGTCTGTCGCCCGAATATTTATATGGTCATCATACAAATTTCAACGGAAAAATCTACTAAGTAAAAACACTTAGACCGTCTAGGTTGGCCTACTTGGGCAGTTTGTCGACCAGCGGACGGGCCAGGCGTTTGCCGTCCTGCTGCCAAAAGGCTGGGTCGGCCTCGCGGATGCGCAAGAGAGCATTCTTCATATGCTGAGCGGCGGCCGCCCGCGCCGCGGCGGGGTCGCCGGCGGCAATCGCCTGCACGATCTGCAGATGCTCTTGCTTGACCGCTTCGGAGAAATCATCGCGCCGCGCCTCGTTGGCACGGGTCACGCGGGTGGCGCCGCGCAGAAAGCGGGCCAGATAGTCCAGCGTGCGGATCATGAAGGGGTTGCCCGAGGCCTGCGCGATGGCGCGGTGAAAGGCCACATCCTCATCGGCGCCGTCACGCCCCGCGGCCACCGCGTCGGCCAGGGCCTGCAAGGCGGCCTGAATCGCCAGCACATCGGCGGGGCTGCGGCGCTCGGCCGCCAGCTCGGCCACCTCGGCCTCCAACGCGCGCCGCACCTCGACGATCTGTACCACCGCCTCGCGCGAGGCCGAGGGCACCCGATCAAAGCTCAAAGGCTCGACGCCGGGGCTTTGCACATAGACACCACTGCCCTGGCGCGCATCGACCAAGCCCAGCGACTTCAGCCGCGAGATCGCCTCGCGCACCACAGTGCGGCTGACCTGGAACTGCTCGACCAGGGCGGCCTCGGTGGGCAGCTTGGCCCCCACGGCCAAACGGCCGGCGCGGATCTCGAATTCCAGCGTGCCGGCCACTTGCTCGGCCAATTTGATGCCGGGCTTGATGGCAGAGAAAGTTGGGGTCGTGTCCATGTAGGGCAAGACTGTAATCGACACCGGCTTCGGGTCTAATGCCCTGACGATTGGCCGCGACGTTAGGCTGCTGGCATAGTTCGTCATCCCTTGCACGACCCGGTTCAATTTTTGCCACTTCACCAAGCTACCGACATCGCCATGAAAACACTCGCCCGCCCCCTGTTCCAAATTGCCCTGGCCACCGGCCTGGGCCTCGCCGGCCAAAGCGCTTTTGCCCAAGCTTTTGACGCGGTGCGCATCTACGGCGCCGCGCCGGCGCAAGACGGCGGCATCGTCGCTCTGGCTGGCGTGTTCGGCCATGAATACATGGGCTCGGACGAGCGTCGCAGCCGGGTCCTGCCGGGGCTGGACTATATGTGGCGCAATGGCTTTTTTGCCGGCACCGGCAACGGCATCGGCATGAACTTCTCAAGCCGGCCTGACCTCAGCTACGGCCTGCGCCTGACCGCCGATTTCGGCCGCGACGAGGACCGCTCGGCCGCCTTGAAGGGCATGGGCGATATCGACGCCCGGCCCGAGTTTGGCGGCTTCCTCAACTACAACCTGAACCAGAACTTTGTGCTGATCTCGTCGCTACGCTATGGCGCGGGCAATGACCGCAAGGGCCTGCAGGCCGACCTCGGCGCCGCCTACCGCACGCGCTTGGGCACCGATTGGGACCTCGGCGTGGGCATGGCCTTGACGCTGGCCAACGCAGAGCTGATGCAGTCGAACTTCGGCGTCACGGCGGCACAGGCAGTGACCAGTAAATACGCCGTCTACACCCCCGGCTCGGGCTTGCGCGATGTGCGCGCCAATATCTCGCTGACCTACCACATCAGCCCTCGCATGGGCCTGACCGGCGCGGTGTCGGCGAGCAGCCTGCAGGGCGACGCCAAAGACAGCCCGCTGACCCGCGAAGCCAGTCCGGTCAACGGTGTGTTGGCGCTGACCTATTTGTTCTAGTCAAGCTCAGGCGGCCAACCAAGCCGCCGCGCCGTCGCCGGCCACCCGGCCGCTGGCCATGCTGGCGCTGAGCAGATAGCCGCCGGTCGGCGCCTCCCAGTCCAGCATCTCGCCGGCGCAGAACACGCCGGGCAGATGCGTCAGCATCAGTTCGGGCGTCAGTGCTTCCAGGCGCACCCCGCCGGCGGTGCTGATCGCCTCGGCCACCGGCCGCGCCGCCGCCAGCCGCAGCGGCAGGCGCTTCAGCGTCGCGGCGAGCGTTGCAGGATCGCCGTACTGCTCTTTGTTCAAGACCTCGCGCAGCAGGCCGGCCTTCAGACCCTCGATGCCGAGCCGGCTCTTCAGATGGGTGGACAAGGAGCGCGGCCCGCGCGGGCGCAGCACCTCGGCCAGCACGAACTCGGCGCTACGGTCGGGCAGCAGGTCCAGATGAATCAGGGCCTGGCCGAACTCGTTGATTTCCTCGCGCAGCAAGGCGCTGGCCGCATAGACCAGGCTGCCCTCGATGCCGCCCTCGGTGACAACGAACTCGCCCTGGCGCGAAAACCGACTGCCGCTTTTACCCTCGAAATGCAGGGCCACCGGCTTGACCGGCAGGCCGGCAAAGCGCGCGGTAAACAGCTCGCTCCAGCCCACCGGCGGCACGGGCTGCGCCGGGGTCGGGTCTTGCCTGAAGCCCAGATCAAAGCCGCAGTTGGCGGCCCGCAGCGGCGCTATGTCAACCGCGCGCGCCGCCAGCAGGGGCGCCCAGGCGCCATCGGAGCCCAGCTGGGGCCAGGACGCGCCGCCCAGCGCCAGCACGACCACGTCGGCCTTGACCGTTAGCTCGCCGGCTTCGCCGGCAAAGCGCAGACTACCGTCCTCAGCCCAGCCCAGCCAGCGCTTGCGCATATGGAAACGCACGCCGGCCTCGCGCAGCCGGCTCAGCCAAGCGCGCAGCAGTGGCGCGGCCTTCATTGAGCTCGGGAAGACACGGCCGGACGTGCCAACAAAGGTCTCCACCCCCAGCTCGGCCGCCCAGGCGCGCAGGCCCGGCCCGTCGAGCTGATCCAGCCAAGCGGCCACGGCCGGGCTGCGCTCGGCAAAGCGGGAATCGAACAAGGGCCGGTCTTCGGAATGGGTCAGATTGAGACCGCCCTTGCCGGCCAACAAGAACTTGCGCCCGACCGAGGCCATCGCGTCATAGACATCCACCTCGACGCCGGCTGCGCGCAAGCGCTCGGCAGCCATCAAACCGGCCGGGCCGCCGCCGATGACGATGGCTGTTTTGGACTGGGCTTCAGACATGGGGGACGACACTTTCGAGGACAAGGGAGGCGGCAGTGTGCCAGATCGCATGAACCCTAAGCTCCCCTCAACGCGGACCTCAACTTCAACCCCAGCTCCGGCCTGTCCTTGAACGGATCGCTCGGATTGCGCAGCTGCAGCACATCGTCCATGCGGGTCTGCACGCTGCTGAGCGCCTGCGGATGGCTGAACACGTAGAACTGCTGCTCATCGATCGCCTTGAACACCATGGCCGCCACCTCGGCGGCGGTGACCTTGCCGGCGTTGACGGCCTTGTCACTCATCGCCTGGCCGATCAGCTGGCTCTGGGTAGGCCGGCTGCCCTTCAGCTCGGTCGGGCGGTTGCGGTGGCTTTGTGCGATGCCGGTCGGCACAAAAAACGGGCACAGCAGCGAGCAACGAACCTGCTCGCTGACCAGGGCCAGGTCTTGATAGAGGGTCTCGGTGAGGCTCACCACCGCATGTTTGGAGACGTTGTAGACGCCCATATTCGGCGCATTGACGACGCCGGCCATCGACGCGGTGTTGACGATATGGCCCTCAAAACTGGGGTCGGCAGCGGCCGCGGCCAACATCATCGGCGTGAACAGACGCACGCCATGCACGACGCCCATCACATTGACGCCCAACACCCAGTCCCAATCGGCCAGCGTGTTTTCCCAGATCAGGCCGCCCGAGCCGACACCGGCGTTGTTGAAAACGAAGTTCGGTGCACCAAAACGCAGCTCCACGGCGGCGGCCAGCGCCTCCATCTCGGCCGCCTTGGACACATCAACACGCTGCGCCAGCACGGCATGGCCGTCGAACTCGGCAGCGGCCCGCTCCAATGCGTCGGCCTGCACATCGCAAAGCACCAAATTCATGCCGCGTGCGGCGGCAAGGCGAGCCACCTCCAGGCCGAAACCCGAGCCCGCGCCGGTGATGACGGCGGTCTTGCCTGCGTAATTTTTCATAGCGGATCCGGTTGGCGAATCATGTCGACATGAACAATGCCGTCTTCGTCATAGGGCTCGGAAACGGACTCAAACCCGAGTCCACAGTAGAACGACAGCAGATAGCTCTGGGCGCTGATGGCCAACGCCTGCTGCGGCCACAGGCGGGCGCATTCCAACACCGCCCGCTGCATCAGCGCACGCCCCGCACCGCTGCCGCGTGCGGCCGGCGCCGACACCACGCGGCCGATTTCCGGCAGCAGATGGTCGGGGCCCTTGGCCAAGGGCGGCAACAGCCGCGCACTGGCCAGCAGCTCACCCGTTGCGTCATCATGGCCCAGCAAATGCCAGGCCAGCAGGTCGACACCGTCCGGGTCCAGATAGACGCAGGCCTGCTCGACCACAAACACCTGGGCGCGCAGCGCCAGCGATTGATAGAGCTGGCGCGGGCACAGCTCGGCCAGCGGCGCACAGGTCCAGCGCAGAGCCTTCAGCCCCAAATGACTCATCAGACCAGCTTGACCAGTTGCTTGCCGAAGTTTTTGCCCTTCAGCAGACCCAAAAAGGCCTCGGGCGCGCTGTTCAGCCCTTCGGCCACCGACTCGCGGAACTTCAGTTTGCCGGTGGCGACCAGGCCGCCCAGCTCCTTCAGCGCCTCGGGCCAAACGTCCATATGTTCGCTGACGATGAAGCCTTGGATCTTCATGCGGTTGACCAGGATCAGCTGCGGCGCGCTCATCGGAATCGGCTCGCCGTTGTAGCCGGCGATCATGCCGCACATGGCGACGCGGCTGAAGGCATTGGCGCGCAGCATCACCGCGTCCAGGATCATGCCGCCGACATTCTCGAAATAGCCGTCGATGCCGCTCGGGCAGGCCGCCTTCAAGGCTCCCGAGAGCGATTTCAGATCGCGGTGTTCCTTGTAGTCGATGCAGGCATCGAAGCCCAGCTCTTCGACCACATAACGGCATTTGTCGGCACCGCCGGCCAGACCCACCGCACGCGCGCCGCGTGCCTTGGCCAATTGCCCCACGACCGAGCCGACCGCGCCGCTGGCGGCACTGACGACCACCGTCTCACCGGCCTGCGGGTTGATGATCTTGACCAGGCCATACCAGGCGGTGACGCCGGGCATGCCGACGGCACCCAGGTAGGCCGACAGCGGGATATGCGTGGTGTCCACCTTCTGAATCACGCCGCGCTGGCTGGCGTCGACGACAAAATAATCCTGCCAACCGCCCATGCCGACGACCTTGTCGCCGACCGCGAAACCCGCGTTCTTGGTCGCCACCACCTCGCCCACCGTGCCGCCCATCATCACCTCGTTCAGCGGCTGGGGCTGGGCATAGCTCTTGCCCTCATTCATGCGGCCACGCATATAGGGGTCGAGACTCAGAAAATGGTTGCGAACCAAGACCTGACCGTCGGCCAACTCAGGGATTGCAGCGTCGACCCGCTTGAAATTCTCCAGCGTCGGCTCGCCTTGAGGGCGCGAAACGAGCTGAATTTGCGCGTTAAGGGTAGTTGTCATGATGGCCAAGCCTCTTGAATGATTCGAAAACGTGATTGAAACATGCCAACCAGCCGCAAACCGTCGCTCGAGTGACAAAGCCAAACCGCCAAAACAGTTGGCGCTTCAGTTGTGCTGGCGCCTGCCGATAGCCGTGAACAACGGTTCTCAATGCAAATTGAATGACCGAGGTTTGCGCTGTGGCAATCATGCCCGCACACCAATCCGAGCCAAGGAACCTGCAAGGGGCAAACGATGAATCTTTCCGACTACAAGATCAACACCAAGCTGGTCACTTCGTTCATCATCGTGGCGCTGATCGGCGCCGCGATCGGTGCCTTCTCGATCTTCAATATGAAGCGCATCAATGATGCGGACACATTGTTGTACGAGCGCGAGTTGGTGGGGCTGTCCTTGATCAAAGAAGCCAACGCGCAACGCCTGCAGGCCCTGGTCGCCGTGCGCGATACCTTGCTGGCCACCGATGCCCAGGAGCGTGAGCAGGCCCTGAGCCTGATGGCGGAAGCGCGCAAAAAATACGCCGACCTGCTGGAACAAGCCGCCAAGCTCAGTAGCAATGAAAAAAGCCGCACCAGCATCGCCAACTTGCGCGCCCTGGGGGAGAAGGACCAGCAAATTGCGCAGAACCTGGTCAAGCACATCAAGGCCACCGACCTGAGTGGCTCGAATGAAAGCATCAAATTCATCAAGTCCGACGTCACGCCGCTGGGGATTCAAATTGACCAAGCCTTGAGCGCCCTGTCGCAACTCAAGGAAGCCGATGCGAAGGCCGTCTCTGACGACAACGACACCCTCTATCTACAAAGCCGCAACATCACCATCGTGCTGATTCTGGTCGGCGTCGCCGCCGGCGTCGGCTTGGGCCTGGGCATCAGCCTTCATGTCACGGCACCGCTGGCACGCGCGGCGGCCGGTGCCAATGCAATGAGCGAGGGCGATATGACGCAAGACCTGAGCGTCACCGGCAAAGACGAGACCTCGCAGCTGCTGCATGCGCTCGACGAGATGCGCAAGCGCCTGCAAGGCATTGTCACCAGCGTACGCGAGAACTCCGAAAGCGTCGCCACCGGTAGCGGCCAAATTGCCCAGGGCAATGCCGACCTGAGCCAGCGCCCCGAAGAGCAAGCCAGCGCCCTGGAGCAAACCGCCGCCACCATGGACGAGCTGAGCTCGACCGTGCGCAACAACGCCGACAACGCCAAACAGGCCAATCAGCTGGCCCTGAGTGCCCAGGCCGTGGCGAGCCAAGGCGGCGCGGTGGTGGGCGAAGTGGTGGAGACGATGAAGGGCATCAACGACAGCTCAAAGAAGATCTCCGACATCATCAGCGTGATCGACGGCATCGCATTCCAGACCAATATCCTGGCGCTGAATGCGGCCGTGGAAGCGGCCCGAGCCGGTGAACAGGGGCGCGGCTTTGCCGTGGTGGCCAGCGAGGTGCGCTCGCTCGCCCAACGCAGCGCCGAGGCGGCCAAGGAGATCAAGACCCTGATCAATGCCAGCGTCGAGCGGGTCGAGCAAGGCACGGTCTTGGTCGACAAAGCGGGCGTGACGATGTCAGAGATCGTGGACTCGATCCGCCGCGTGGCGGCCATCGTCGGCGAGATCAGCTCGGCCAGCGCGGAGCAGAGCTCGGGCATTGCCCAGGTCGGCGAGGCGATCACGCAGATGGACAAGGTCACCCAGCAAAACGCCGCCCTGGTGGAAGAAAGCGCGGCGGCGGCCGAGAGCCTGCGCCAGCAGGCCGATCAGTTGGTGCAAGTGGTGGCCATCTTCAAGCTTGAACGACATTAAGTCGTTCCTCAACAGAGCCCAACGCCATGAAATTTTCTGACTTCAAGATCGCTACAAAACTGGTCACGGCCTTCACCTTGGTCGGACTCATCTCGGCGATCGTCGGGGCGTTTGCGATTGGGCAGATGGGGCGCATCAATACCGCGGACTCCGAGCTCTACGAGCGCGATTTGTTGGGGCTGTCCTATATCAAGGAGGCCAACACCTTGCTGCTCGGCTCGGGTGGCGCTGCGCGCACCGCCCTGCTGGCCACATCGATGGAGCAGCGCGCGGCCTCGCTCAAGCTGATGAATCAACACATGGACTTGGCCAAGGTCAATATCGACAAAGCAGCCCCGCTGTTCTGGACCGAAAAAGGCCGCGCCGACCTGCAAAGCTTGCAAACGCAGTGGAACGGCTTTCGCGAAGTCAGTACCAAATTGGAAAAGCAGATCTCGAATGCGCCATTGACGGACGCCAATGACGCCACCGACTATCTGTTCGGCGACGCTGCAGCCGTGGTCGACAAGGTGCAAAACCAGATGATCGCCTTGGGCAAAACCAAGGAAGCCACCGCCCAAGCGACTTCGCTTGACAACGACGCCATCTACCGCAGCAGCCGCAACTGGACGATTGCCTTGATCATCGGCGGTGTCTTCACCGGCATCGGCCTGGGTCTGTTCATCAGCCGCCAGGTCACAACGCCGATGGCACGCGCCCTGGACGGCGCGCGGCGCATGAGCAAGGGTGACATGACGCTGAACCTAGATGCCGAGGGGCGGGACGAGACGGCCGCCCTGCTACGCGCCTTGGAGGAGATGCGCAAGAGCTTGCAAGGCATCGTCACCAGCGTGCGCGAGAACTCCGAAAGCGTCGCCACCGGCAGCGGCCAGATCGCCCAGGGCAATGCCGACCTGAGCCAGCGCACCGAGGAACAAGCCAGCGCCCTGGAGCAAACCGCCGCCACCATGGACGAGCTGAGCTCGACCGTGCGCAACAACGCCGACAACGCCAAACAGGCCAATCAGCTGGCCCTGAGTGCCCAGGCCGTGGCGAGCCAAGGCGGCGCGGTGGTGGGCGAAGTGGTGGAGACGATGAAGGGCATCAACGACAGCTCAAAGAAGATCTCCGACATCATCAGCGTGATCGACGGCATCGCATTCCAGACCAATATCCTGGCGCTGAATGCGGCCGTGGAAGCGGCCCGAGCCGGTGAACAGGGGCGCGGCTTTGCCGTGGTGGCCAGCGAGGTGCGCTCGCTCGCCCAACGCAGCGCCGAGGCGGCCAAGGAGATCAAGACCCTGATCAATGCCAGCGTCGAGCGGGTCGAGCAAGGCACGGTCTTGGTCGACAAAGCGGGCGTGACGATGTCAGAGATCGTGGACTCGATCCGCCGCGTGGCGGCCATCGTCGGCGAGATCAGCTCGGCCAGCGCGGAGCAGAGCTCGGGCATTGCCCAGGTCGGCGAGGCGATCACGCAGATGGACAAGGTCACCCAGCAAAACGCCGCCCTGGTGGAAGAAAGCGCAGCGGCGGCCGAGAGCCTCAGGCAGCAGGCCGATCAACTGGTGCAGGTGGTGGCGGTGTTCAAGCTGCGTTGAGCGGGCCGGAACTTAGAACTTAACCGCCCTGCCCCGGCCCTTGAGCGGCCACATCATCGGGGCCGGCTCGCAGCGACTTGACGGCCTTGTCTCGGGCCGGCAAGGCTCTCAAATACTTGAATGTGGCGGTGGCATGGGCACACAAATTGCCGCCCTCGCCGAACACCGACCCTTCGCAAAAAGCCAATGTAGCGGTCCGGTGCAGCAGCTTGCCGACGGCGCGCAACTCGCCTTCGCCGGGCCGCATGAAGGAGGTCTTCATCTCGATCGTGACGACGCCGGGGCCGAAGCCCGCGTTATCCCGGTGGATGCTGCGGGCGGCATGCGCCATCGCCACGTCCAGCAGCGTCATCAACACGCCGCCATGCGCCACTTCCCATGAATTCATATGGCCCTCGGCCAGATCAACCCGCAATTCGGCTTGACCGTCGCCCATGCTGTGCAGCTCGAAGCCCAGCTGTTCGACAAATGGAATATGGACTGGGAATTTCAGAGGGTTTGGCGGGCGAGTGCTAGTCATCTTCAATCAAGCTCCATGGATGGCGCTGACGCCGCCGTCCACGGCCAGAATCTGGCCGGTGATGTGCTTGCCGGCGCGGGAGGCGAACAGCAAGGCGGCGCCTTTCAAGTCCTCATCATCGCCGATACGGCGCAGCGGAGCGCTGGCGGCCAAGGTGTCTTCGCCCACCGCGGCCAGCAGGCCCTGGGTCATCTTGCTGGGGAAGAAGCCCGGAGCCAGCGCGTTGACGGTGATGCCAAAAGGTCCCCATTCCCCGGCCAGCGCGCGGGTGAAGTTGACCACCGCACCCTTGCTGGTGTTGTAGGCGATCGTCTGCATCACGTTGGAATTACCGGCCAGGCCGGCGATCGAGGCGACATTGATGATGCGCCCCTGACGGCGCGCCAGCATGCTCTGCTTGGCCACGGCCTGGGCGAACACAAACAGGCTGCGGATGTTCAGGTTCATCACCTTGTCCCAGGCCGCGAGCGGATGATCCTCGGCCGGCGCGCCCCAGCTGGCGCCGGCGTTATTGACCAGGATGTCGATATGACCGAGCAGCGCCACCGTCTGCGTGACTACGGCTACCGCCTGGGTTTCGTCGGCCGCGTCGGACGCGATTGAATGGGCAGTTATGCCGCGGGCCTGCAGATGCGCCACCGCCTCTTCAAGGTCGGCCGCCTTGCGCGCGGTCAGCATGATGGTGGCGCCGGCTTCGCCCAGGCTCTCGGCAATCTGCAGCCCCAGGCCACGCGAGCCGCCGGTGATCAAGGCCACTTGGCCGCTCAGGTCGAACAGGTCTTGTACGCGTTGCGTCATCGTGAGTTCTCGAAAAGTCTTTAAAAAATATAGTCTTGATTAGCGCGTAAGTCAGCCACGACGGAAGGAAGGCAACCACAGAGAGAGGGAGACACAGAGGAAACTTTCGAGTGCGACGACCCTCTCTGTGTCTCCGTGCCTCCCTGTTGCATTTTTACTCTCATGGAACGCTGAGCTTGCTTGCAAATCAACAGAAAAATTACTTCCAGCGCGAGCGCAGCCAGATCAGAAACACGCCGTAGGCCACCGCCACACCGCCGGCGCCCAGCAAGATATAGGCGAGCACATCATCCTGGCCCAGCACGAACAAGCCCAGCGTGACCGTCAACATGCCGCCATACACAAACACCCAGACCAGGGTCTCCATGCGGGCCAGCTTGGCCTTGCGGACGGCGGCTTCTGGTTCAGAACCACTCATCGCGCATCTCCCGGCACAGCGGCTCGCGGCTGGCCACGACGCCCAGCCAGGCGCCTATCTTGGGCAGCTCGTAGGCAAAGAAATAGCGGCAGGCAGCCTGTTTGCCTCGAGAGAAATCGCTTGTTCCCTGCCCTGCTTTCAAGGCCACATCCAGCCAGACCCAGGCCAACACCATGTGACCGAAGGCCTGCAAATAGGGCGTGGCATTGGCCAAGGCCTGCTCGGGCTGGGCACCGCTGGCCCAAGCGTCTTGGGTGGCTTGAACGACGCGAGCCAGGGCCGCCGCCAAGGCCTGGCCGGACTCAGCCAACGCTGGCGCTTGCAAGGCAGCCGCCACCGTCTTGTTGATGCGCGCCGCCAGCGCCAGCAAGGCCTGACCCTCGTTCATCACGACCTTGCGGCCTAACAGGTCAAGCCCATGGATGCCATGCGTGCCCTCATGGATCATGTTCAGGCGGTTGTCGCGCCAGAATTGCTCGACGGGAAAGTCCCGCGTATAGCCGTAACCGCCCAGCACTTGGATGGCCAGCGAGTTGGCTTCCAGACACCATTCGCTGGGCCAGCTCTTGACGATGGGGATCAAGACCTCCAGCACCAGCTTGGCCTCCTGGGCGCTGGTTTGTTCGCCGCTGTGCAGCTCGTCGACCAGACGCGCGCACAGCAGCGCCAGCGCAAGGCCGCCCTCGACATAGCTCTTCTGCGCCAGCAGCATGCGCTTGACATCGGCATGTTCGATGATGGACCGCTGCGGCTGCGCGGCATCCTTGCCGCCGGGACCTACCGCCCTGCCTTGCGTGCGTTGGCGGGCATAGGCCAGACTGGCTTCATAGCCCGCATAACCGAGCATTGCAGCGCCCAGGCCGACGCCGATGCGGGCCTCGTTCATCATGTGGAACATGCATTTCAAGCCCTCGCCGGGCTGACCGACCAGGTAGCCAACAGCGCCCTCACCCGCTTCACCGAAGTTCAGCAAGCAGTTGCTGGTGCCACGAAAGCCGAGCTTGTGATTCAGGCCGGCCAGCCGCACATCGTTGCGCTCACCGGTCAGGCGGCCATCGGCATCGACCAGCCATTTGGGGACGATGAAGAGCGAGATCCCGCGCGCGCCGGCGGTTAGTTTGCCGTCCGCGCTGGGGATCTTGGCCAGCACTAGGTGCACGATGTTCTCGCTCAGCTCATGCTCGCCGGCCGAGATCCACATCTTGTTGCCCTTGAGCCGGAACCGCGCGCCGAGCGGGTCATCGGCAACTTCCAGCTCGGCCCGGGTCGTGATGTCGGACAGCGACGAGCCCGCCTGTGGCTCGCTCAAACACATGGTGCCGAACCAGCGGCCTTCGAACTCCGCCGCCGCAAACACCTCGCGCTGCTTCGCCGTGCCATGCGCCATCAAGAGATTGGCGTTGCCGGCGGTCAGCATCGCGTAGGCGCCCAAGGCCACATTGGCCTTGCTGAAAAAAGCATTGGCCGCCATCTCGATCACGCATGGTAGTTGCATGCCGCCGAGCTCATAGTCCTGCGCGGCCGCCAACATACCCGAGGCGACATAGGCGTCGGTTGCGATCTTGGTGGCGGCAGGCAGATGGACGCGCTCGCCATCGAAGCGCGGCTCCTCGGTGTCGGTCAGCCGATTGATGCTTGCAAACTTGTCGCGGGCGATCTTTTCGCAGGTGTCGAGCACAGCGGCGAAAGTCTCGCCGCTGT